>NZ_CP023540.1:1616439-1939727 GCF_003692615.1 Chryseobacterium sp. 6424 | reverse complement strand
CCGAAGAAAGAGTTTGATCTGCTTTATCTTCTGGCCTCGAACACCAATAAAGTATTTAAACGTGAGGAAATCCTCGAAAAAGTGTGGGGAAATGATGTGATCGTGGGCGAACGCACCATCGACGTGCATATTCGCCGCCTACGTGAGAAACTTGGCATTGGCACCATTCAGACGCTGAAAGGTATTGGTTATAAATTAGTGGTTTAAAAGTTTTTGATGAAGTTTCACAGACTTACACTCCTTGCTTCGCTGTATCTTACGGTTGCCATGTCGCTGGTAGCCGTGCTTTTCGATTATTCTCACAGTACGGCGGTCCGCGATCTGCAGGGTTTCTATCTTGCTCTGGCGGCTTGTATTGTGGTTATTTTCGTGCTGAATTATGTCATTCTTGATTATCTCTTCAATGTATATGGTAAGAAACAGATCAAGAAAATATCAGATATTCTGCCAGAAATTACGCCCGATAACGACCAAAACCTCGACCTTAAAGAACTCGAGCAGCGTTTTACGGAAATCCGACAGAAAAATGCCACCGAAATTGATACGATGAAGGAAATGGAGACTTACCGGAAAGAGTACCTCGGCAATGTTTCCCATGAACTGAAAACACCGCTCTTTTCCATACAGGGTTATGTGGAGACACTGATGGATGGCGGGGTGGAAAATCTGGCCATCCGTGATAAATATTTAGAACGTATTGATAAATCTGTAGAGCGCCTGTTGAACATCGTACAGGACCTGGATATGATCAACCAGTATGAATCGGGCGAGATTACACTGAACATCAGCCGTTTTGATATTAATGCCCTGATTCGGGAAATCATCGACTTGTTGGATCTTGAGGCGCAGCGCAAAGACGCCTTGGTTCAGCTACAGAGCGCCACAACGCAACTCTTTGTAAATGCCGACAAACAGAAGATTTCGCAAGTGCTCATCAATTTAATATCAAACGCCATACATTACGCCAACCGCGATAAGGCGCAGATCATCATTAAAACCCATCAGCTGAAAAGTAAAATTTTAATAAAAGTGGAAGATAACGGGATGGGCATTCGGCAGGAAGCTTTACCACGCATATTCGAGCGGTTTTACCGGGTAGAGACCAGCCGTAACCGGAACGATGGCGGAAGCGGCCTGGGACTTGCTATCGTAAAACACATTCTGGAAGCGCATGGCGAAAATATATCCGTGGAAAGCGTTTATCTGGAAGGGACACAATTCAGTTTTCTGCTCGAAAAAGCACCTGAAAAGCGCGGAATGTAAGCAAAACTTTTTTAATAAAAAGGAAAACGAAGCTTTTTTGGCAAAGTTCTATTGTTTTATATTTGTACCCGAAAATCAAGTTAAAAGATACCTAAATTTTAAAGCAAAAATGGTATATAAAATCCGCATAATTTTAGACACCAAAGACGATATTTTCAGAGATATCGAAATAAAAGATAAGCAAAATCTCTGGAACCTGCATCTGGGGATTAAGAGTGCATTTACACTCATGGGCGATGACCTTTCACTCTTCAACATCCTTGATGAAGATGGTACCGTGGTAAAAACCGTTCCGCTGGAAGATATGAGTGATGATGGCGATGGCGAAATTATGTCGGATGTCTACATTAACGAAGCCTTCAGCAAAGTAGGCGATAAGCTGCATTTTCAGTACGGGTTTATGGATTTGTGGGAGTTTTTCCTTGAACTGGTAGAGATTATCGATGAAAAACCTGCGGTAAACTATCCGATAACCGTATTCCGTTTCGGTAAGATGCCTTTGAAGGCGCCCAGCAAATCCGGTGCTAAAAAGAGCACTAAAAACTCTGCTATTCCTTTGATGGATGATGACTTTACGAATTTTGATGAAGACTTCGGCTCCGGTAGTTTTGCCGGTGAAGACAGCGGAGATTTCGATGATGAGGAAGAAGAAGATGACTTCAATGACGACTTCTACGAAGAAGATGGCTCCGATGAAGTTTAACAAACCTATAACCCCGAATTGATCGGGGTTTTTTATTGTGCCGACACGATATTTTAGTTATGCAAATGATACCTTTTTATATTTAAAATGGTAAATTTGTTACAAATCTTCATCAGAAATGAAAAAACTTATTGTTTTATCCCTAATCGGCATAGGACTGCTGTCCTGCAATACACAAAAGAATACCCATATGAATGAACTGCCCAGCGAATGGAAGCATTCCACCAATATATATGAAGTAAATGTTCGCCAGTACACCCAAGAAGGAACCTTCCGTGCCTTTCAGAAAGACTTGCCACGCCTGAAGGATATGGGCGTGAAAACGCTATGGCTCATGCCAGTTACCCCAATCGCGCAGAAGAATAAAAAAGGTCCGCTCGGCAGCCAGTACGCCGCCCAAGATTACACTGCGATAAACCCGGAGTTCGGTACCATGCAGGATTTTAAAGAACTGGTGAATGAGGCGCACAAAATGGGTTTCAAAGTCATCATCGACTGGGTGGCAAACCATACCGGCTGGGATCATGTATGGACCAAGACCAATCCTGATTTTTACCTGAAAGACCCTAAAACCAATGATTTCCAGATCGCTTCAGGTATGGATGACATCATCGAGCTTGATTACAGCAACCCGAAAATGCGCGAGGCAATGATCGAGGCAATGAAATTCTGGGTGCGCGAAACCAATATTGATGGTTTCCGATGCGATTTGGCAGCCTGGGTGGAGGTAGATTTCTGGCAACAGGCAAGACCGGAAGTTGAAAAAATCAAGCCTCTGTTTTGGCTCGGTGAATTCGATGAACTCGACAATCCTGAATATGGGAAGGTTTTCGACGCCAGTTATATCTGGAACTGGATGCACAAAACCAAGGATTATAATGAAGGCAAAGCAAGTTTTAACGACTTGAAGGCACTTTTGAAAAGATATGACGCGATAGGTAACGGCTCCATGCGCGCCTGGTTTACCTCAAATCATGACGAAAATACCTGGAACGGAACAGAATATGAAAAGTATGGCTTGCTCGCAAAGCCACTTGCTGTATTTTCTATCACCTGGAACGGCGTACCGCTGATCTACAACGGCCAGGAACTTCCTCTGAAAACAAAAAGACTGGAGTTCTTCACCAAAGATCCAATCCCATGGACCGGAACCTATGAACTTCATGATTTCTATAAAACTTTACTGAATCTAAAATCTAATAATCCTGCATTGCGGGGCGGTGATCCTGCGGTTTCTACTTATCTGTTGAAGACCTCCGCTGATGACAAAATCATGGCTTATCTTAGGAAAAATGGTAAAGATGAAGTCCTTACTGTACTGAACCTGTCACAGGAAGCGGTAACTTTCAGACTAGATGATGCGGCGGTACGTGGCGTGTATAAAAATGTTTTTGAAAATACACCGCGCGACTTTTCTCAAGACAAAGGTTTCGTGCTGAAAGCCGGTGATTATGCAGTCTTTGAAAAATAAATTTTATTTCCGGTAAATATCTGTAATTTTCCATCATATTGTGTATCCTATGAATGAATTTCCGTTACCAGAAAACGAAGAGAAAAGACTGATAAAACTGGCTTATCACGACCTGATAGGTTTGGCGAAAGATCCCAGTCTGGACGTCTTTACAGAAACTGCCCGCCTTATTGCGGACAGCCCAGCCTCTTTTCTCTCAATAATGGAACGGGATACACAAACCGTACAGAGTTGCGTAGGTATAGAGCTGGATTTTATAGACCGCCAGAATACCGTGTGCCAATATGCTGTGCAAAGCGGGAAAACCCTTATAATTAAGGACACGTTAGAGGATGAGCGCTCATCTGATAACCCGTTGATTCTCGCTAGCGGAATCCGGTTTTATGCCGGTATTCCGTTACTTGATGAGGAAGGTTTGGTGCTCGGTACCTTATGTGTGATTGATTATAAACCCAAAACACTTTCTTCATCACAGATCTCAGCCCTTGAAAAACTGGGCGCCGCCGTTTCACGTAATCTGATGGATAGAGTCAGATATTCAAACGCTGAATATTTCGAACAGCTTTTTTCTGTTACCAACAACCTGATTGGCGTAATGGATTATGATTTTAAAATTAAAAAGATAAATCCTGCTTTCGAAAATGCATTTTGTTTGAAGAATGAAGACGTTATCGGCAAATCCTTTTCGGAGGTCCTGAAAATGCGGAACGCTGATATTAATTTAGAAGAAGTTGATTGGACTGGTGGCGAACATGCCGTTACCACAAATTTTATTCTGAAATCATGCGAATCAGCATACATTGAATGGAACTTTAAACGGAGCAAGAAGCAAAACAAAAGTTTCTGTTTTGGCCGTAATATTACACGACTTGTAAATGATAAACAGAAAATAGAACGTTCTGAAAAACGTTTCAGAACCTTTTTTGAAAACGCCATTGGCCTCATGAGTATGCACGATATGGAGGGCAATATCCTGGCTGTTAATGAAAAAGGGCGTGAGATCCTTAAATATTCTCTAGAGGAAACCAAGAAACTTAACCTGAGGGATCTAGTCCCTAAAAACAATCTACCATTGTTATAGGACTACCACGACAGGATTGCTGAAAACGGTGAAGATTCCGGATATATGGTCCTTTGTTCAAAAGATAACGAAGAACTTGTGTGGATGTATCATAATATGGTAGAAATTGATGACGAAGGTAAACCGTATGTTCTGAGTACGGCTCTGAATGTGACTGAAAAAATGTCTTTGGAAAAAGACCTTATCTACACCAAAAAAATCTTAGAGCAGACCAGCGCTGCCGCAATGGTAGGCGGTTGGGAAGTAAATCTGAAAAACAAAAGGACTTTCTGGTCCCAAACTACCAAAAAAATCCATAAAGTGTCGGACGATTTCGAACCCGATTACGAGACCGCGATTAGTTTTTACGTAAAAGAAAGTCAGGACCGCATAAATTATTTGTTTCAGCGGGCGTTGACAACCGGCACTCCTTACGATGAAGAGTTCAAACTTGTACAGGCAGACGGTACACAGATCTGGGTTCGTGCCATCGGCATTCCTGAGTTTAAAGATGGGGTTTGCAACAAAGTTTTTGGCATCATACAGGATATCGACACCGCGAAAACAACATATCTGGAACTTGAGAAGAAAGAAGCGATGCTTCAATCTTTCATCCGCGATGTACCTGTAGCAGTGGCGATGTTCGATCAAAATCTTAACTATCTCTTTGTAAGCAGTAAGTGGAGCGCAGAGTTCTCTATGGATGAAACCATTATCGGCAGAAATCTATTTGACGTTTCGCCCAATGTGCCCGAAGAACGCATCACAATATACATGGATGCCCTGGAGGGTAAAGCCTACAAAAACGAAAATTTTGTTGTAGCCGTTCCCGGTAAGGAGGATATGCAACATTATGATTTGGAAGTAAATCCTTGGTTTCTTGGGAATGGTGTAATCGGTGGCGTAATTGTATCTGTTCAAAATGTTACAGAGCGCGTCAGAACAACGCAGGAACTTGAAAACGCAAAACAACTTGCCGATTTGGCCAGTAAGGCAAAATCAGAGTTTCTTGCCAACATGAGTCACGAGATTAGGACTCCCTTAAACGGCGTGATCGGTTTTTCAGACCTCCTTCTGAAAACCCCACTGAACGAAATGCAGACCCAGTATCTGAATTATATTAACGAATCGGGCGAGAGTTTGCTTTCAATTATCAACGACATACTGGATTTTTCTAAAATTGAATCCGGCAAGATGGAACTGATGATCGACCGTTGTGCCGTGTATGATATGGTAGGCCAGGTAATGAACGTCATTCTTTTCCAGTCACAGAAAAAAGACCTTGAACTGCTTCTGAACATTGAACCGGGACTTCCAGAAATCCTTTTCCTTGATGAATCCAGGATTAAACAGATCCTGGTAAACCTTCTTGGTAACGCCGTGAAATTCACTGCTAAAGGCGAAATTGAGCTTAAGGTTCAGAAACTGAAGATGGATGATGCACGCATCACGCTTCGGTTCGCAGTAAGAGATACCGGTATCGGCATTCCTGAAGACAAGCAAAAGCGGATTTTCGACGCGTTTACACAGGAAGACAGTTCTGTCAGCAAAAAATATGGTGGCACAGGCTTGGGGCTCACCATTTCAAACAATATCCTCAAATATATGGGGACTTCGCTGTCACTTAAAAGTACGCTTGGTGAAGGCTCAGAGTTTTATTTCGATATCGAGGTTCCGTACGAAGAAGTGGAGGACAATGTAGAGGAAGATATCGCTAACCTCGGAATTAGAAGTGTGCTTATTGTAGATGATAATGAGAACAACCGGATCATCCTTCAGCACATGCTGGCCTACAAAAACATCAAGTCAAGGCTTGCGGCCAACGGTATGGAAGCCCTGCAGATTCTCATGGCTGGTGAACGTTTTGACATCATTTTGATGGATTACCATATGCCAGTAATCTCCGGCCTCGAAACCATCACGAAAATCCGCGAGCTTTATTCCCAGCAAGATGAGGTGTCGCCGCTGGTGGTGTTGCACACGTCTTCAGAAGAGCACGAGGTCATCAATTCATTCCGGCAAAGCGAGAATAGTTTCTGCCTTCTGAAACCCATAAAATCACGTGATCTTTACAATATACTGAAACAGGCCGTGCAACAGACCGAGAAAAAGCCGTCCGCTGAGGAATCAGAGGGAAAAGAAACACCGCTCAGCGGCCTGAATGTCCTTTTGGTCGATGACAATCCCGTGAATATGGTCCTGAACAACCGAATGATGCAGTCGCTGGTACCTGACGCCGTTTTTACAGAAATTACCGATGGAAAGCAAGCGCTGGAAGTCTGTAAAAACAAGTTTTTTGATCTGATATTGATGGATGTTCAGATGCCTGTGATGGATGGTATTGAAGCGACTAAGCAAATTCGGATGCTTCCGGGCAAACAACCCATCATCTTCGGTGTGACTGCCGGAAACGTAGTTGGCGAAAAGGAAAAATGCCTCGCTGCTGGGATGGATGACTTCATTACCAAACCCTTACGCCAGGCTGAACTTCTGGATGCGCTTAAAATACATGTCTATGAAAAGCTTGATGAGACCGAGAAATCTGAGAATTCCGAACTTTATCTCGACATGAAATATCTGGAACAGCAGATTGGTGATGACGAGGAATTCCGGAAGATGTTCCTTAATTTAGTCATACAAGAAGCGGAAGCATCGGGCCTTGCGCTTAAAGAAGCCTGCAAGCAAAAAGACGTGGTCCGGATTAAGGGAATCCTGCACAAACTCACCGGAACCGCCGGAACTGCCGGACTTTTCAGCCTCGCAGAAACGGCCGCGAAGTGGGAGAATAAAGCAGACCGAAATCCGGATCTTGTCCAGATGGAAAAGGAAATAACAAGCGGGATTACCTACGGCCTAGAATTTATTAAGAAGTTAATTAAATAAATATACGGTGTAAAATAAACGAAGACTCCCCTCTTCATCTCAAACCGTTAAAAAATTCCTTTTTTAGCGGTTGTTTATTTTAACAGCTATGATGTTTTGATTAAATTAAAAACTTCGCCTGAATTAAAAGTGAATATTACACAAATGGATAAAACGATACTGGTAGCTACCGTAAGAGCGCGTTTGTCAGACAAGGTTGCAAACCTCGAAAAAATTATCGCTGAGACACGTGCAGCTAATAACGATACCAAAAGTTCGATGGGCGACAAGTACGAAACTTCGCGCGAAATGGTACAACAGGAAATCAATAATTTGCAACGGCAACTCAATGAATGTCTTGAACAGCAGAATTCGACTGCAAAACTGAGTCCCGAACCTTGTACGGAAGCGAAATTTGGAGCCTTAGTCGAAACCGGTTCAGGGTTTTTCTATGTGGTAAGTTCCGTAGGAGTAATTGAAACTCAAGGTGTGAAAATACATACCATTTCACCTGCGAGTCCTATTGCCAAAGCAATGCATGGGAAATCGAAAGAGCAGATTTTCACAATGAATGGTATTAGCCAGACGGTGAAAAATATTTATTAGATTTGTAGCTCTTAAAAAAAATCACTCCGGGATTTCGCTCGGATCAGCATTTAAAATTCAAAATGTATTTCAGTTTCAATGCAAAACTACCACGATTTACTTCAGCATATTCTAGACAACGGAACCATTAAAACCGACCGTACCGGCACCGGAACGCGCAGTGTCTTCGGTTACCAACTGCGTTTTGATCTGAGTAAAGGTTTTCCTCTGGTTACCACAAAAAAGGTTCATTTAAAGTCAATAATTTATGAGTTACTCTGGTTTCTGAAAGGTGATACCAACATCAAATATCTTAATGACCACGGTGTGTCGATCTGGAATGAGTGGGCCGATGAGAATGGTGATTTGGGTCCGGTGTATGGCGCACAATGGCGAAGCTGGCGCGGCGCGGACGGCAAGGTAATCGATCAGCTTTCTGAAGTGATCGATCAGATCAAGAAAAATCCGGATTCCCGCCGATTGATTGTTTCCGCCTGGAACACCGCGGAGATCCCGAACATGGCGCTGGCGCCGTGTCACGCGATGTTTCAGTTTTATGTGGCGGATGGGAAGCTTTCGCTGCAACTGTATCAAAGAAGCGCCGATGTTTTCCTGGGCGTACCGTTCAACATTGCAAGTTACGCGTTGCTGCTGATGATGGTCGCGCAGGTTTGTGACCTGGAAGTTGGCGATTATGTGCACACTTTTGGTGATGTTCATATCTATAACAACCATTTCGAACAGGTTGAAAAGCAACTTTCGCGCACGCCGAAGACTTTGCCAACAATGAAACTCAATCCTGACATCAAGGATATTTTCAGTTTTAAATATGAAGATTTTACACTCGAAAACTACGATCCTTATCCGGGAATCAAAGCGCCGGTGGCGGTTTAGCTATTCAGTTTAATGGGGTAAAGATTTTGCTTAAGTAAATCGCTGAAAGTCAGTTTTTTTTCGTACTTTTATTAAAATTTTCTTGCCATGGAACTTACTGTAAAATTAGATCATACCGCAGATATTCCCTTTCTCAAACAGCTTTTGTCGCAGCTCAGCGGAATAAAAAGCGTGGAGTTTTCGGACGGCGATAAAACTTACTCCTGGGATGAGATCGAAGGTCACGAACTTTTCAAAAAAGTCTTGGAACAAAGCGAGGACGATTATAAGAACGGCCGCTATCGTGAGATGACCGACGAGATGTTCGACGAAATTTTCAGATCATGATCTTTACAATTACCGATACGGCGCGAATTTCTTTAGCTGAGATAGTTCTTTTTTTGAAAAACAACTGGACGGAAAGAGAACTCAACGTGTTGCGTAAGGATATTGCTAAGTTCAAAAAGTCCATCCTGGTCGGTGTTATTCAACATCCTTCCTCCGAGTTTTCATCCAACATAAGATATATGCTTATAGCCAAAAGGCAGATTAAAGTTTTTTACGAAATGAAACAGGATGAGGTTGTTGTGAAATTATTCTGGCACTGCAAACAAAACCCTGACAGATTAAAGAATTTTCTGAAAGAAAATTTATAAAGCGACGAGCATATTCAATACAATCTATTCCCGAAAATCCAATCTCAGCAGTCCCAAACGGTTTCTTTCCTCGTAACTAATCGGTTTTTTTGCTACCCATTAAGCAAAACCGATAGTTATGAAAACAAAATTATTTTCCTTTGCCCTATCCGGATTGGTGAGTTTATGCTGCGCACAGCAGGGAAACCGCGAAAAACTCTCCGCTTATCTGGATTCGCTTGCAATACATCACAAAGCAATCGGAAGCTATGCCCTCGCAACGTACGGAAAACCTGATTTTGTAAAGGTGACCGGCTTTGCAGATGCGGAAACCCAGCAGAAAGCCAACATGAATACGCAGTACCGCATCGGTTCGGTATCTAAAATTTTAACTGCAGTTCTCGTGATGAAAGCGGTTGAAGAGAAAAAACTGTCGCTTCAGACCAAGCTTTCAGAATATTTTCCGTCCGTTCCGAATGCCGCTCAAATTACCGTCGAGCAAATGCTGCAGCACCGCACAGGTATTCACAATCTCACGGATGAAGCAGAATACTTCGGCTATCACGAAAATCCACAGACAGAAAAGCAGATGGTTGACATCATCGCGAAATACAAAAGCGATTTTGCGCCGGGTGAAAAGCATGCTTACAGCAACTCCAATTACATCCTGCTCGGATACATTCTGGAAAAAATTTACAAAAAACCATACGCAGATCTCATCCAAACCAAGATTGCAAAGCCTTTGAAGCTAAATTTAACTAAGGTTGGAGGAAAGATAACTCCAAAGGAAAATCAAGCGAATTCGTATTTATTCAATAATAATCGTTTTGAAAAAACCGCGGAAACGGATATGAGTGTTCCCGGTGGCGCCGGAAATCTGATTTCAACGCCGACTGAACTGCTTCAGTTTATCATTGCGCTTGAAGATGGAAAACTGATTTCAAAAACGAGCCTCGCCCAGATGAAAAATTTCAAGGATGACTACGGTTACGGCTTGGCGAAAGTGCCTTTCATCAACAAATACGGTTATGGTCACAGCGGCCGGATCGAGGAATTTCGGTCGGTGCTTTTCTATTTTCCTGAAGACAAAGCCGGCATAAGCTTCATCACCAACCAGTCTGATTATGATGTGAATCAGAACTCGATCAATATGCTGAAAACAGCGATGAATATGGATTTTGAAATGCCTGATTTTAAAGTAAAAACCGTCGATTTATCCATTTTGCAAGCCTATGAAGGAGTTTATAAAGCCCCGAATTTTCCGCTGGATATTAAAATTTTTGTAGAGAATAACAACCTTATGGCTCAGGCAACGGGTCAGGGTTCTTTTCCGCTTGAAGTGGTTTCGGATACCGAATTCCAGTTCATGGCGGCGGGAATAAAGATTAAATTTAATCCGGGCAAAAACACTTTCGATTTCAAACAGGGTGGTGTGGAACTCGTTTTTACTAAGCAATAACAGAACTAATATTTTACATTTGATATATTTAAACATCAAAAAAAGAACAATCTTAAACAGAATACATGAAGAAACTGATCATTTCCATTAGTCTACTGGGAATCCTCTTTACCGGAAACGCCTTCGCACAGACCGAAACTTCCGGAAGAACCGAAGTTTACCGCGCAACGCACACCAAATCTACCGAGCTGAAGCACACCAAACTGAAAGTGAATTTCGATTATGCAAAAGAGCAGATGAACGGCGAGGCGTGGCTTACCGCCAGCCCGCACTTCTATCCGTCGGATTCGCTGGTGCTTGATGCCAAAGCGATGCTGATCCATGAAGTGGCATTGGACAAAAACGGCTCGAAATCTCCTTTAAAATATCAGTACAAAGACGATTTTCTGAAGATAAACCTCGATAAAACCTATACACGAAACCAAGACTACACGGTTTACATTAAATATACCGCACGGCCAAACGAGGTGAAAACCAAAGGCAGCGCCGCCATCACCGATGCAAAGGGACTTTATTTTGTAAATGCGCAGGGCAAAGATCCCGATAAACCGATTCAGATCTGGACTCAGGGCGAAACCGAAGCCAGTTCCGCCTGGTTCCCGACCATCGATAAGCCCAATCAGAAAACCACACAGGAAATCTATATGACCGTGCCCGATAAGTACGTCACTTTGTCTAATGGTCTGATGAAATCTTCGGTAAAAGAAGCCAATGGTTTGCGCACCGACCATTGGGTGATGGACAAGAAACACGCACCTTATCTGTTCTTCATGGGTGTGGGCGATTACGCGGTGGTGAAGGACAAATGGCGGAACATTCCCGTTGATTACTATGTTGAGCGCGAATATGAGCCGTATGCAAAACAGATTTTCGGTAACACACCGGAAATGATGGAGTTTTTCTCTAAAAAACTAAACTACGATTATCCGTGGTCTAAATATGCCCAAATCACCGCCCGCGACTATGTTTCAGGAGCCATGGAGAACACGACAGCCGTCCTTCACCAGGAATCTGCGCAACAAAAACCCGGCGACCTGATCGATGAAAACCGCTGGGAGGATGTGATTTCCCACGAACTTTTCCACCACTGGTTTGGCGATTTGGTGACGACTGAAAGCTGGAGCAACCTTACCGTAAACGAATCTTTCGCCAATTATTCGGAATATCTTTGGAACGAGCATAAATACGGAAAAGATTTCGCCGATTATACTTTAATGAAAGCTGCGGAAGGCTATTTCCGCGATCCTTCGAACGTCACCAAAGATTTGGTGCGCTTCAATTATCACAACAAAGAAGACATGTTCGATGGCGTTTCCTACAACAAAGGAGGTTCTATTCTGCACATGCTGCGAAACTATCTTGGCGATGAGGCTTTCTGGGCCGGCATGCACGATTATCTTAAAACCAATGAATACGGCACCGGAGAAGCGCATCAGTTCAGGCTTTCGCTCGAAAAAGTTTCGGGTAAGGATCTGAACTGGTTCTTCAATCAGTGGTTTTTTGGCAGTGGACATCCGAAAATCTCGTACACCACTACTTTCGAGCCGGTGAAAAAGCAGGTGAGAGTAACGGTGAACCAGACACAGTTGGGCGGAAATTTTGAGTTTCCTTTGGCTTTGGATGTTTACGAAAACGGAAAGCCTTCACGGAAAAATGTTTGGGTAAGCGCGAAAGATAAAAACGACTTCTATTTTCCCGTGTCAAAGAATCCGGATTTCATCAACATCAATGCTGACGGCGTTTTGCTGGCAGAATTCACCGATAATAAAACACCGGAGCAGTATTTCACGCAGTATTCAACTTCAACAGACTTCCTGAGCCGTTACAGATCTGTGGAAAATGCCGCTGAAAACATATCGAATAGCGCAGCATCTTTGAAAACGCTGGTTGCGGCGCTTAAAGATTCGAATTTCAGAATTCGTATGAAAGCTTTGAGCGGACTCGATCTGTCAAAAGCAGATCAGGCGAAAGCAGCACTTGCAGAAGTTGAAAAAATGGCGGCCAACGACCCAAAGACTTTAGTTCAGGCTGCAGCAATTACTGCTTTGGCTAAAACGAAGGACAAAAAGTATGTACCGCTGTTTGAGAAAGGCATCGGTGCACTTTCAAATTCGGTGAAGGCAAGCTCGCTTGCGGGCATTGCAGCGGCAGACCCGGCGCGCGTAGGCGCATTCGCCGATAAGATCGATCTGGAGGGCGCCAGCGATGATCTGATTGCCGAATTGCTTCCCATCATCGTTAAAAACAAAATGCAGAAACACATGCCGGCCATCGCGTCAACAGCCGCGTTTTATCCGTTTGTGAAATTCCAGAACTCGGAACTAGGTGCCGCAGCGGAAGAAGCTTATAACTGGATCATGAGTTCGGACAATCTAAAAGCAACTGAAAACGTAACCAAGATCCTGACCCAGGTGAAAAGCCAGATTGACGATAACCCGCAGGCTAAAATGATGATTGTGCAGATTCTGCGCGACGGTTTGGCTAAAAAGATGGCAGTTTTGAAGGCAAATCCATCAAGCACCACGATCAATCAGCAGGTTGACGCCATTAACAAAGCAATTCAGGCTTATCAATAGTTTTTGTCTTGATTTATTTTTAAAGCTGTTCCAAATTCGGGAGCAGCTTTTTTCGTTTTAAATTCATCAAAGAATATCTATCAGCCACCGAAAAAATCTTTGATTTTTATACCTTAGGTGAGTTGCTTTCCGCTAAAATAGTTATATAAAAGTCTTCACTATTAGAATTCACGCATGATTCTTTGTGCGTTTGAGTTTTAATAATTACTCAATGTCAAACTGCGCGGCACTGATTTTGCCGCCTTTTCATAAAAAAAACACATTATGGAACAAAGCAAAGACAACAAGATAATTCCGATGACCTCGGTTGACAGCGGAAAACTTCGCGAGGTAACTCCCGATGTAGCCTATTACACCAACCAGATCGTAAACCTCATCATGATCGGGAATCCCGGTGGCGATTGGGTTTTGGTAGATGCCGGAATGCCAAAATCGGGGAAGGAAATTATCAAAGTCGCGCAACAACGCTTCGGAGAGAACAATTCACCAAAAGCCATCATCCTGACGCACGGACATTTCGATCATGTCGGCAGCATCGTTGATTTAATTGAAAAATGGAATGTTCCGGTTTACGCGCATTCCTTAGAATCGACATTTTTAACAGGAATGGAAAGCTATCCGCAGCCCGATACGTCGGTGGAAGGTGGTGTTCTGGCGAAGATTTCTTCGGTTTATCCGCACGAACCGATCAACATCAGCGAAGTTCTGCAACAATTACCGGATAACGGTGAAGTTCCCTATTTGATCGATTGGGAATGGATTCACGTGCCGGGCCACTCTCCCGGTCAGGTGGCGCTGTACCGGGAACGGGACGGTGTGCTGATCTCGGCAGATGCCCTGATTACGGTGAAGCAGGATTCATTGTATAAAGTTTTGATTCAAAAAGAAGAAATATGCGGTCCGCCGGTCTATCTCACGACGAATTGGAGCCAGGCACGCGAATCGGTGGAGAAACTGGCCGCGCTGAATCCACAGATTTTAGTTCCGGGTCACGGCACGGCGATGAGCGGTCCCGAGTTGAAATCCGGCATCGAACATTTGCTTGCAAACTGGGAAGAAGAAGCGGTACCCAGCCACGGACGTTGGGTTTGGACCAAAGACCTTTAAAAATTAATGATATCAAGCTGTTTTTCGGAACAGCTTTTTTTATACTGCGTTTCTTTTAGCGGGATCAAAATTTTAGAATACATTTAAAACCCGAAGGACATTTCCTAAACACATACGGACGTTTTTGCTAAAACATACGGACGTTTTCAGCTTTCCGTTTTTCGTTGATATTCAGGTTTAAGTGAAACTGGTTTAATCCTTTTTTACGAACGTAATGGCGCCGTCACCTTCTACAAAAGCAGCCTTTACTTTTGAAATATCATCGATACCTTCGCGGTGAAGTGACTCCAGAAGTTCTTCCTGCGTAATGTATTCGCGGCGCATGTTTCGTCGCAATAGTTTGCCGTCTTTCACAATCTGTATGGACCGCGCTGAAACTAACTTTTCGATAAAAGGGAAATGGAAACTCAGCCAGTTCACGGCAAAATTCCATCCAACCAACGTCAGTATTACGATGAAACCTTCGCTCACCGACTCGTATCCTCCAAAGGAATGTGTGGCGGCTTCGGCGATGAGAATAATGAATACAAGATCCATCATGGCCAGTTCACCACCGATCCGCCGTAGCAGAACGCGCATCAGCAGCAAGATTCCAAGGTAAATGATGGTTCCTCTCAGAAACAGTTCGGCTATGGGAACTTCTATTGAAAAAAGCGTCTCGGGATCAAAATTGAACATTTCTGACTTATTTTAAAGTTATTTAAAAATAAAAAATTTAAAAATATGACTTAAGACAATTGCCTGAGCACCAGGTCTGTTTAATTAAAAACTAAATGTAATATCACTCCAGTTGTGGCGGACGGAATTTCTCACCCGAAATCTTCGTGACAAACATCGCCGCAACAGTATCACCGGTGGAATTGAGTACCGTTGCGAGCGGATCCACAAGTGTCCCTAAAATCATCACAGCCGGAATAGCTTCCACCGGAAGATTGTACACCGAAATCATCAGCATCTCACCGATATAGCCGCCGTTCGGGATGCCACCCGCCACGATGCTCACAAAAATCGTGATGCCGAGCGCAAGCATGAGATTAATCGGATCAAAGAAATCTTCGCCAATAATCAGGAATGCGACGTAAATCTTAATGATTGAAGACATGGAGGAACCTTGTTTGTGGAGCGTGCTGCCTATCGGGATCACGATATTCGCGATGGATGAAGGAATGCCGATGCGCGCGGCTGCCTGAAGATTCGCGGGCATGGTGGCAAAACTGCTGCATGTGGAAAGCGCGGTGAGGCTGGGATAGATGTTGTTTTTCCAGAAGATTTTCGCGCCGCCGCTACCTTTTGCGGTCCAGGCGTACAGGGAGAAGAACACGATGAGGTATATCGCGCCGGCCACATAATAAAGACCCAGCGGTTTGGCATAAAAGCCAAAAAGTTCTGGTCCCATGGTCGCTACCTGGTAAGCGAAGTACGCTCCCAGACCGATGGGCGCGCCTTTCATCACCATAAGGAGCAGCTGCTTCATCACTTCGAAGCCCGATGCGAGGAAACCCGCAAAGATTTCTGCCGGTTTGCCAGCTTTGCGCACAGCGGTTCCGGTAAGAAAAGCGAAAATTAATAAGGCTAACATGTTTTTTCTGGAAAAAAGTTCTGTAAATTCGCCTACAGTGAAGAAACTCACCAATCGGTCATTCCATGAGGTCGAGGTTCCGCTTTCAGGTATTTCGCCGCCATTTGACGGCAGTGCTTCGGTGGGGAAAAGATAGACCGCAACTATTGTGAAAACCGCTGAAACAATGATGAACAGGAGGAATGTGCCAATCATCGAGATGACGATTTTACCGAATTTCGACTGTTGTTCAAGGGAAGCGATGGAGTTGGCCACCGCGAAAAATACGAGCGGAACCACACTCACGAACAGCAGGTTGAGGAAGATGTCGCCGAGGGGTTTCAGGTAAATAACTGCTTGCGGAGCGAAAATGCCGACCAGGCTTCCGATAAAAATTCCGGTCAGAAGCAGGAAAATAGCGGAATAGTTATTGATGAGTTTCTTCATGCGAATAATTTTTTTGACACAAATGTAATTGATTACAATTTAATTGCCTGTAGAACGTTAACGCTGTATATCTTTTTTTAAAAACAGTAAGGCATGAAAAATCTTTATACCTTTTTAATCATTCTTGTGACCGGATATTATGCGTTGCATAAAGGGCAGGTGTGTACTCCATTTACCATTACAGACTCTTGGGGTAGTGAAGATGTAACTGTGAATTGTGACTATAATTTCAATTCTACAGATTGTATCAGTTTAACGTCAAACTTGCCGACACTGCGCGAAACCACTTCTTACCAAGTAGAAAGCACTGCGTTTACACCATATATCCCCTTCAATTCAGGCACCCCGCTGAATGCTAATTACGATGATTTATTTGCGCAACAGGTTAATATCCCTTTTACGTTTTGTTTTTTCGGACAAAGCTTTAATCAACTGGTAATTGGATCAAACGGTTTGGTGACTTTTGACGTCTCGCAGCTAGGGAAAATAAGTTATCCGAATATCGAAGCTATAAACCCAAATCCTTTATTGCCCCGTAATTCTATTTTTGGTGTGTTGCAGGATTTGGTATTTTCTAACATTGATTCTTCGGAGATTTATTATTCAGTTATCCAGTCTGGCGCGTGCCGAAAACTCGTGATTAATTTTTTTGAAGGCAGAACGCCTGGCTGCCAAACCCGTTCTTCCACACAAATAGTACTGACTGAGTTTACCAACGAAATAGAAATATTTATAGACCGAAAACCTTTACCATGTGCAACAGCGCGCTTCAGTAACGCTTTGCTAGGCATCATGAATGCAGATGGAACCTTGGGATATTCGCCCGCCAACAGAAACACAGGTGTGTGGGAAGCTAATGGTGAAGGCTGGAGGTTCAGCCCGGCCGGCAACACCGTATCCCCGGTGATAGAATGGTATGCGGCTGATAATACTAGAATCGGTACAGGAAATTCACTGAATGTGTGTCCACAACAAAGCACTACCTACACCGCCAGAGCAATGTACAACATCTGTGGCAGTGTTTTTACGTTGACTGATAGTATTAACGTTACTTTGGCATCCGGTTTTCCGGTAGCGCGCGACTATACCAAAGTATTCTGTTTGCCTGAAGGAACATCCGAGACTGTTAATCTTGATGATTACCGTCAATTTCTTACTTCTCAGGATATATCAACCTTAATTTTTTCTTATCACAATAGCCTGGCTGATGCGCAGAACGGTGTAAATGCATTGCCAAATACAATAACACTGAGTGCAGAGCAGACAATCAACGTCCGCATCCAGAATCAGGACAATCCTGAGTGTTATCGTGTGGCGAGGCTTACCTTTCAGTTCATCAACCAATTGTTGGCTACCGATCGGGTAACGGTTTGCGATGCCAATAATGATGGGGTGGAAAATGGTTTCGTACTGTCTTCTTTTACGCCACAATTACTCACAGGTGCCGTTTCAGGTACTGTTACTTACCATTTATCGGCGGCTGATGCACAAAATTCAAGAAATCCAGTAACAACGGTAAATCTTAGGGACGGTATGCAGTTTTGGCTGCGCTTCACAACATCTGGCTGCGCGCAGGTGCTTGGTCCTGTTACTGTACAGTTTACCCCAGGGCCGAGGATCAATACACCACTGACCATTAAAGTAAGGAAATGCGATATTAACGATGATAATGCAGAACCCTATAATTATAACCTTAATATTTCGCCACTAGTCTCTAATGACCCAAATGTGACCATACGGTATTACCTAACGTATCAGGAAGCATACACTGGTATTGGCACTGAACTGAGTACCGTTCGGGAAGGTGTTTTTGCGGTTTATGTAAGAGTGGAGGAGCCTGGCGGATGTTTTTCGGTAGGTGAGATACTGCTTGATGTGGATTTCAGCGAGGTAGAAGCCAACGCAATAACCGTCAACCGGTGTTTTAATGGGACAGAGGACGTGCCGATTAATCTTGATGAGCTTACGGCTACAATGCTTGTTGCCCCAACTACTGGGATTACGATTACCTATCACCGGAATAATGATGATGCCCAGGCAGGTGTGGGATCTATTTCTCCGCAACAAGTGATTGACCAGAATGGCAATTCGGTAACCCAACGGTATTGGGTAAGATTCACGCAGGCACAGGATTGCTATACCGTAAGGCCAATCACGATTGTACTGACACATCCTGTGGCGATTACAAATACATTCAGCCGCTGCGATATAGGTAATGACGGTACAGAAACCTTTAGCCTGAATGCTTATAATTCCCCCATTGCTGGCGCTCAGCCGGCCGCAGTACGCTATTTCCCTACACAGCAAGATGCCCAGAATGACACCAATCCCGTAACTACTTTAACATTAACCGGGACAACCCAACTCTATATCCGGGTGACGGTGAATGGCTGTACCGAGGTATATCCGGTCACCTTTACGCTGTCCCCAACACCGGTAGTCGTACCAGAGATCACTGTTAATAGAAGTAGGGTGTGTGATAACAATAATGATGAAACAGAAGGTTACAACCTGCGTCAACACGAGTCCGAAATATATTCCGGGACAGATGCGGTAACCTTTACCTATTTTACGTCATACACGAACCAAACACTTGGCGGCCAAATTACCAACCCCACCAACTACAATGCATCGAGACAGAATATCGTATATGTAAGAACAGCTTTTACAAGCGGTGACTGTTTTTCAGTAAGTAGGATTCTATTGAATCTGGATTTTATACCAGCCCCAGTCCTTACTGAAGCCACCTTGAGGACCTGCGATGAACAGTTTAATTTTAATGAGACATTTACACTTACTGAGGCTATAGAACAAATGTTTGATCCGGCACAGAATGCCACCCCGCTGAATAGAATCCGGGTGAGCTTTTATAATACAGAGGCGCAGGCCAATGCCGGCGTGGCAGGTACAGAAATAGGCAATACCAGGGCTACGCTACAATCACTCGTCACCGTGTATGCACGTTTTCAGGTGATTGACACGGGCTGCTATTCGGTGAAGCCAATTCATCTTCGTACGTATTTTCCTCCAAAAGCCATCAGTTCTGTTATTTCAGGAATCTGTGATCATAATCTTGATGGGCAATATGAGGTAAACCTCTTGCAGTACACTTCCCGAATGGTGGATATCCCCGATCCCGAGCAGCGATTTTTCTTCTACCGTACCTTGAATGACGCGCAGAACAACATAAATGTCCTAACGAATCCCGAAAACTTCACCACTACCACCTTACCATTTACCTTATTTGTAAAAGTAGAGAATATACCGGGCTGTAATGATGTGTCAACAGTCGAACTTCGTGCAGGTACACCGGTGCCGCTTTTAACAAATGCGCCTTTCTCACTTGAAACTTGTGATATCGGAAATGACGGGACTGAAATTGTTGATCTCCGCCAGTTTGAAAGCCAGATTTTCGCCGGAGCAACCTTCGAATATTTTCAGTCGATGGCGGATATCCATCAAAATATCAACCAAATACAGGATCCCGGAAGTTTCCGTTATACCGCTGCTGCAGGGAACAGGATTTTTGTGAAAGTAAGCTACGCAGGCTTTTGCCCAGCCCTGAGTATGATTGATATTACGTTGAAGCGGACCCCAATGTTCGATCTTCCTGATTATTATTTCTGTCCTTATAATGATGACAGCGTTGATATACAACCCGATTTCACAGGCTTGGACATCGTTTCCTATGAATGGCGCGACCCTTCAGGTGCGGTAATTTCTACACAAAATCAATTGCTAAACGTAAATACTACCGGCACTTATTCGGTAAGTGTAGTCGCCACCAACGGATGTACTTTTACCGAACGTTTTGAAGTCCGGCATTTTGAAGTGCCCATCATTACGCAATTGGTCGCTAACGGAAACACCTTCACCGTGCTGGCTACGGGCAGCAAAACTATTTTATATTCCATTGATGGGGCGACGTGGCAAACGGGCAATGTATTTTATAATCTTCCGGTGGGCCAAACAACCTTCTATGTAAAATTCTCTGGTGAAGATTGCATTGGCTTGCCCAAAAAAGGCGTGGTCGTTAATATTCCGAATGCATTTACCCCAAATGAAGACGGCATCAATGATATCTGGGAAGTAAAAGACCTGGATGTGTTCGATGGGGCAAATTCAACAGTACAGATATTCGATCGTCAGCAGGTACTCGTGCATCAGCAGCAGGCACCAGACCGTCTCACTTGGAACGGGAGATGGTTAGGCCGGCCTGTACCGACAGATACTTATTGGTATGTACTGAAATTGCCTGATGGAAGAGTTTTCTACGGTTGGGTTTTCCTTAAAAACAGAAATTAAACTGCACTTAGATTAATATGTTGTAAATACAGTAACCATTTATAGCATAAACTGAAAGCTCACCACATAGCTTCTGCTCGCTGCCGGATTGTAAAAGCGGCTGCCAAAAGCATTGATATCGTAACCCAAACTATATTTTGTATTATAAAGGTTCTGGATGCCAAGTTTCATTACCGCATCGCTTCCTAAGACAGTGAAGGGATAAGACGCCGAGATATTTCCGACCATTGAAGGTTCCGCCTTTACCGTATTCGCGTCATTTAACGGGATAGAAGAGGTGTAGAAATGGCTGATGTCTATCTGTATTCCATCACGAAGTTGCAGATGGATCAATGATTCTAAAGAACTCGTGGGTACGCCGGTAAGTTTGTTCCCGGAGAAATCAGTACCGTTTTTCAGATAATTTTTGAAGGTGAAATCATAGAAGTTTCCTGAAAAATACAATTTGATTCCCTTCAGGAAAGCATTCATTATAGTAAATCTTTTAGTCTCAGCGATAAATTCGATTCCGCGCTGCACCGTTTCGCCGGCATTGATGAAATACTCCTGCCCCTGTTCATTTTCGCGCCTTACGATAGCGTTTTTAAGTCGGAAATCAAACAGGCTGAGTTCAGTGAAGAATACATTCCCCCATTGTTTGCGCAGCCCGATCTCTTTGTTCCAGCCGTATTCATCTTCCAAAGCGCTGTTTATTTCCTGTGCGGAAGAACGGATTTCTTCCGTAGTTGGGGCCGAATTACCTTTCCCGATTTTTCCGCGAACTGAAAATCTCTCATCAAAGCGGTAAGTGACGCCTAAGTTTGGTAAGATTTCATCATTGAAACGTTTTCGGCCAGTTTCTGTTTCAGGGAAGGTGCTTTGCCAGCGATATTGCATTAAATTTAAACTTCCGGAAAGGTCCACAAAAAGCTTGTCCGCAAAGGTTGCTTTTTGCGACAAGAACAAAAACCCGCTGTGGGTGGTTAGATTATCGAAATTCTGTGGATTACCTGCGATTCCCTTCAAATTATCATAGTTTTTGATGATTGTTTTGCCGGCAGCACCCTCGAAGCCGATTCTGGTTTCATACAGCGCATGCGGTTTCCTCACTTCTAAGTTCAGGTGGGTCCGGAATGCCGAATGCTGCTCATACCGTTTCTCGAAATTGGTGATAAAAGGGTTTTTGAAATCATTATAACTGCCTTGGATGGCTGCTAAATGGCTTATATTACTGTTCAGTTGGTAAATATTTGAAAGTCCTGCGAAAATCATCTTATTGTAAATCCCAGCTTTTTGTTCTGCTGAACCGGGCGTGGTTGGTGTTTGTGGCCGCGCCTGTCTGGGGTTGGCCTTCATTTGCGCAAGTGTAAGTCCACCGGGCGTCTCATAATGAAGGTCCGAAAGCCATACCATCGAACGTAGCTCACTGCCGGCGGCGTACGCGTATTGATGTTTCAAGAACAAGAATTTGCGTTCCAATGCGGCTTGGTCACGATAAGAATCGGTCGTGGTATAGCTGCTTAAGGCCTGTAGGAAATGCTTTCCCGACTGTTGTGCAACGTTTACCGCACCCTTGAAGTGCTGGAAGCTCCCGCCTGAAACCTTAGCGCTGATGTCTTCATTTGTCTTGGTTTTCAGTAGCGCTGTACCACCCGTTACCGCGCCGAAATCACCACTTTCAGGGCCCTTGTACAATTCTATTTCCTGAAGTAGATCGGGGTCCAGCAGGTTGAGGTAAGAATTTCCGGACGCATCAGTGAAGATGAAGTCATCAAGATAAATTTTAATATTCCGGATGCCGAAAGGCGAACGGAGTGAACTGCCGCGCACCGACAGTCGATAGCTGCCCGGTGAACGTTCTTCCATTTTTGCGCCAGGTAACAGGTTGAGACTTTCAAGCAGTCTGTCGGGCGGATTTTGATTTAAAATAGAAGAGCCAGCGACCGAAACCGATTTGGTGGACGCCATGAACGCGGAAGGTTTATGATAAGCATCAATCCGAACTTCTGAGATTAATTTAGCTGAATCTTGTTTCTGGGCCAGTAACGTTATGGGCAGGATCGTAAGTGTGGTAAATATTATCTTTTTCAACTGGATTTATTTATGTTAAAGTTACATTTTTACGCTGAAATAGTTCCTTCAAGGTCTTTCAGCACTTTGTGGATCGCGTATACACTTCATTCTTAATATTTTTTTTTAAAAATTTACTACTTTGTATTGCATAATACTAAAATAAATATATATCTTTGCATTGTAGGATAAAGTAAAAGTTTTACAGCGAAGACATCACCAATTAATAACCACAATATGAACACAGAAAACACCAAAGCGCAAATGCGTAAAGGAATTCTGGAATTCTGTATCCTAAGCCTTATCGATAGGAGAGAGATGTACGTCTCTGACCTCATTGATGAGCTTAGAAAAGGAAGACTAGATGTAGTGGAAGGTACCTTGTACCCACTGCTCACAAGACTGAAAAACGGCGAATTTCTTTCCTACAGATGGGAAGAATCTACCGGAGGACCACCAAGAAAGTATTACCAGATCACCGATAAAGGAAAACTTTTTCTGGCAGAACTGCAGAATACCTGGCAAGAACTTACCGACTCTGTAAACCAAATCACCAAAACCAATAACCTTTCCGGCGAACCTCAAAACTCGTTTGAACCTAAATCTTAAAACCATGAACAAAACACTCTCAATAGGACTCGCAGGTTTCTCTTTTACGATTGAGGAACATGCCTATATCAAACTCAGCGATTACCTCGCCGCGCTGCGCAGTTCACTGGATGCGGCTGAAGCTGATGAGGTGATGCACGACATCGAAATCCGAATGGTAGAAATCTTTAAGGATGCCCTCGGAAAACGAGAAGTGATAAATGATGCCGATGTGGAAAAAGTGATTGCCCAGATCGGAAAACCAGAACAGATTGAAGAACAGGAAGAGGCTTATTTCTCTGAAAAATCCTCGCGGAAAGGCACTTCTTCAGGCAACTTTACCGGTACCAAACAATTATTCCGCGATCCGGAGAAACAAAAAATTGCCGGCGTTTGTGCAGGTTTGGCGCATTATGCGGGGGTTGACGTGAGCGCTATGCGCGCCATTTGGTTAGCCATTGCCATTCTAGGGATTTTCACGGCTGCTATTTCAACCACGCTGATCATCATCATCTACGTGATTCTGTGGATTGTATTACCCAAAGCAGAAACCGCCACGGATTTTTTGAAAATGAAGGGAAAACCCATGAATTTCGATAATCTAAAGAACGAGTCGAATAAATTGGTACAATTCGCGAACGAATCTACCCAACGTGTAGGCGAACTTTATCAGGAAAACAAACCTTATATAAGCACAGCGGGCAGCGGATTGTGGAATGTCATCCGGTATGCGCTGGGCGGTATTTTCGGTCTGATGGCTTTAGGCTGTATCATTGGGACCTTCTTTGTTTTTGGGATTTTTGGTACCCCAGATTTCCCTGGGATGAATGAGTTTAATTTCATGTTTGCGGATGATGGCCTCAGCAATGTTTTATATGCCATGATGCTGATTGGGACTTTAATTCCTGCGATTTTATTCAGTCTTATTTCCATTAAACTGATCTCGCCCAAGACCCAACTCCGTAATGTAGGCTACGTATTGGGAGCACTGTTTGTAATTCTTATTGGTTTCGCGACCTATTTCGGAATTAATATGGCAAAGAAAGACATGATTTATAAAGGATATAAGGAAGATACCGAAAATGTAGCCATCAATACCACTTCCGACAGTTTATATATTGACGTGAAGCAGATTGCGATTCCCCAGAACTTCACCGCCTATGACGATGATATTTATTCCGACAAAAAATCGGTGTTTGAAGAAGATTATCCTTACGTAGATGTTTCTAGAAGTGCTGATGCAAAGGCACCTTATCTAATCATCAAAAAAGAAGGTAAGGGATACAACGTCCCAATCCAGCTAAATGCGCCGGTAGAAGTGCAGGACAACAGAATATTACTGCCCAATTTCGTAAAATACCCTTATGAACACCGTTTTCGTGATTATAGCGTGAATTATGAACTCGTAATACCGATGAACACAAAGGTTTTCAAGGTGAAGGAAAATAATCTGAACCTTAACGGTGACCTGGATGGTGATGGCGATGATGATGATCAGGATGACAATCAACACGGGGTGGTTATCGAAAAGAACAAGATCAAGATCAATGGTTCAACAATCCAGTATAATTCTAATGATAAAGACAGCGTGATCATCAACGGTAAAAAAATGCCGAAAGCCGCCGCAGACAAAATCATCGACTCCATGAAATTGAACATGCGTAATATGGAGAATGTAGACATCTCCATTAAAAACGGCAAAAACGAGATTTCCATCAAAACTAAGTAATGAGAGTGTGCGGGCCGGGGCAAGGTGAAAACACGGTATTTGCCCTGTGCCTGTTCATCTCTTAAATAATTAGCTAAAAATTAACATTATAAATTGTAAACCAGTAATTTATTTATTAATTTCGTGGTGTTAATTTTTAACCTGCTTCATACCAACTTCAAAAAAACAATAACCATGGTACAATTTGTCTTAGAAATCGCAATTAAAATCGTCGATTTCGTCAGCACTTTATTTTAAGTTAGGATTAATAATCAATATATTTGTAGGTATAACCATTCTTTGGTTATACTTTTTTGTTTAAAACTTACATAAGCCGCGGCGGGTTTACACATTCCCAACGCACAACTTATTTTACCATGAAGAAACTGATAGGAAAACTCCTGCTTAAAATAGTGGGTTGGCGTATAGTGCTTGAAGGCGATGCCCAAACCCTTAACCGTTGTATACTCGTAGTCGCGCCACACACCTCTAATGCAGAATATCTGCTGGGCAACCTTGCTTACTGGGCGCTTGATAAACCTTTGAAAATCATTATTAAAGATCAGCATACCAAAGCATGGTACGGCCCCGTAGTGAAAGCGCTGGGCGGCATTGGTATCGACCGTTCACAAAAGAATGATCTGGTGAATTTTGTGGTTGACGAATTTAAAAAAGAAGACTTCAGCCTTGTGATTACACCCGAAGGCACCCGAAGTCGGGTACCCAAATGGCGCAAAGGATTTTATCACATGGCGCTGGCTGCCAAAGTACCGATTGTAGTAGCCGCAGGTGACTTCAAGGATAAAATCATTTACTTGGGGTATAAAATTTCAGTGGAAGATCTCGAAACCCGCACTTACGAAGACATCATGCGCGAAATGGAAGAATACTACCGGAAAATCACCCCCAAATATCCTGAAAAATGGAACCCGAAAATCTACTAACGACGATGAACGACAGCAAGAAAAAAGAAATCCTCGACAGACTGAATAACTGGGGTGGCGAAAACCTTGGGAAAACCCTGGATATTGTTTTTACTGATGTAACAGAAGACTCCCTGTCAGCCACAATGCCGGTAACGCCAAAAGTGCATCAGCCCTACGGGATCCTGCACGGTGGCGCCAGTTGCGTCTTGGCCGAAACGCTCGGCTCCTGCCTATCGGTACTGCATGTGGATACCGAAAAATACGCGCCCGTGGGCACCAATATCAACTCTAATCACCTGCGTAGCAAGAAAGACGGCGTTGTTACCGGTACCGCGCGCTTCATCCGAAAAGGAAATACCATGCATGTATCCGAAATCGAAATCCGCGATGAAAAAGGCAGCCTGATTAACCATACGACCATGACCAACAACATTATTCCACGCTAAAGAATGGCCCTGTATTTAAAGTTTCCGTTTGCAGAAAACTACCTTTCCTTACACGAAGACATGGGTGATGAGACGGTTTCTTTTGTTTCATTTGAAGGAAAATCCTCAGTGGATTTTAAGGGAGCGCTTCGGCCGATTTCTGTGGACGAACTGCGGGGAAACCCGTTGTATAGCGATGAGATTTATACGGAACTTCATGGTTTTACCGAAGAAACGGAGGCGGTGTATCATGAGAAACTTACACAGATTATCTCATTTCTAAAGGAAAACAATTTGCCGAAATTGGTCTTCTCGCGCAGGAAAAAAATAGCGTTTGACAGAAAATTAAACCTGACACACACTTTTTTAGAACTTTGCAATACCTATCCAAATGCCCTGGTTTATCTTTTTATTAAAGATGAAAAATGCTGGATAGGCGCTTTTTCCGAACTCTTAGGAAAGTTTACCCCAAAAAATGGGTTGTTTGAAACCATGGCGCTCGCAGGTACGCTTCCGCTAAACGAAGAATGGGGCAGCAAGGAAATTGAAGAGCAGAACCCTGTAACCGACTTTATCTTCCAAATTCTCGAAAAAAATGCCACCAACGTCCGTAAATCTGAAACATACGACCACCCTTCAGGGAATATCAAGCATCTACGTACAGATTTCAAAGCACAGCTTTCCCCACAGTATCTTGAGCAGCTGATTGCCGAATTGCACCCGACTCCGGCGGTTTGTGGCATACCGAAGGAATTGTGCATGTCTGCCATCGAACATTTTGAAGCGCATCCACGAAAGTTATACGCAGGATATATCCGCATCGAAGGTAACGGTCAGGTACATTATTTTGTAAACCTACGTTGCGCGGAAATTTACAGAAATGCAGCTTTGTTATACGTGGGCGGCGGCATCACCACAGACAGTGATCCTGCCAAAGAGTGGCAGGAAACAGAACTTAAGGCACAAGCAGTTTTCAATAACATGATTTTCGTTTAAACCAAATGATTTAAGAAATGCCGAAACTCTTTTATATTTTACTCGGAGCGACACCCAAAGGCCGACACACGGAGCAGCACGATGTTTTCTTTGGTATTGCGGAAGAAATTCGTGATTTGGTTCCTGCGATAAAGTCGTTTTGGCCAGAGGCTGGCGGTGATATTCATATTGATGGTTATCAGGAGGTTAATTACGTACAGGGCCATCAGGTAAGTATTATGAACAAAACGGAAGTAAAGCACGGTCCGCAATTGTTTTTCTTCAGCTTAGGTGGTTATAAACCAGGGGTTTTCCAGGAGTTTCATCAGCAGCACTTATGTGTAGCAAATGATATGGCAACCGCCGTAAAGCAGGCAAAACAGACCGATTTCTACAAAACAATGGGGTTTAAAGGTGCTGTAAGCCATATCGACGATAAATATGGGGTAGATGTGGATGATGTTTTTCGGGTGGAAGATGTTTTACCCGCAGCTATGCGGTCGAAATATTCAATTGTTCTTCGCCCGGTTCCAGAAGTCGCCCCCAACCCAATACATGTAGGCTATTTCAAGCTGTCTAAACTGTAAGATTATTTACTTGTACGGTTGTCGCTTTCTTCAGCTTTACCTTCTTCAATCAGTTTATTTACCTCCTCCATATCTTCGTTGTCTGTCGTCTTAATATCCTTAGCCTGTTGTGGATCTTCACTGTTAATGCTGAATTCACACAAAATAGGGAAGTGGTCTGAACCAAAATTTTCGAGCGTCTTCAATTCGCTGATAAAGATTTCAGGACTGTGAAACAATAGGTCAAGCGGCACACGGAAAAACCAATATCTGGCATGAAATGTCGCCAAAATCCCTCTTCCAAGGCGGGCATCAATCAGTTCACTCGTTTTACGGAACAGGATAGAGGTATCCGACCACGCTACGGTATTGAAATCCCCTATAACCAAACACGGCAATTGCTGTTTCTTGATTTTTTTTGCCAGTGACAGCAGATCGCCGTCGCGTTCTTTAGACGTGGTTTCTTCCGTTGGACTTGGCGGCGGCGGATGTACTCCGTAAACAATGTAGTGCTCCCCGGTCTTTGTTTCAAAATGAACTTCGATACTCGGGACGTCATCTGCCACGAAGAAATGGAATTTGGCCTTGGTAAATGGTATTTTAGAATAGAAGTGCATCCCGTACGTATTCTCGAGCGTCATTTTTTTTGTGTAAGGATACTCTTTTTCGAGCGGCCGGTTGGCGTGTTCCCATGCCGCGTTGCTTTCCATGGTGATGAAGATGTCGGGGCGGTGCCTGTGGATCAACTGATGGAATTTTTGGTAATCGGTATTGAACTGATATACGTTCGCGGAGATGATTTTAATGGTTTCTGATCGTGTCGCTGCGTCAGAAATGTATTTTTTCCGATAAAAGGTAGTGTATCTGATGAGGATGTATAGATGATAAGCCGCCAGGAAAAGCTGAGAGACATTCAATACCCAAAACCAAACGGTACGCTCCATGAAAATACTGCAGAGAATAAGTGCCGGAACCTGCAAAATGAAAATCTGCAGTTTCATGAATTCCGGTACGCGGAATACCCAGTGCTGGTTCTTCGATAGCGGCAGAATGCTGAGCAAGATCAGCAACGTAGAAAGAATGATAATTAAGACCTCCATAGTTTATTTCATACAAAGTAAAAATAAAAAAACGTGGCAACAGCCGTTCTCCATTAAATATTTAAATAACCGCGCAGTTTTTATTATTTCATGTATAGCTTTTGTATTTTTGCGGCGATAAGGATTTTAAACTATTCAAAAACCGCGCAAATATTTTACCATGAAAATAGGAATTCTCGGTGGTGGCCAATTGGGCCGGATGCTCATTCAGGAAGCCCTGAAGTATGATGACGAATGGTACACCCTTGATCCGCAGGCTGATGCGCCATGCAGCGCCATCTCAAATCTTACGCAAGGTTCCTTCAGCGACTATCAGACAGTGATGGATTTCGGGCAAGGCAAAGACGTGGTGACCATCGAGATTGAGCATGTAAATACCGATGCACTTGCAGATTTGCAGAAAAAAGGTGTAAAAGTAATCCCAGATCCTTCCATTATCCGAATAATTCAGCAAAAAATTCTTCAGAAAGCATTCTATCTTCAGCACCAAATCCCCAGTCCGGATTTTCAAATCATTCAAAATAGGGAAGAAGCCAGTTTCCCGCTGCCATTCGTTCAGAAGTTGAATACCGGTGGTTACGATGGGAAAGGCGTACAGGTGATCCGTACCCAAGATGATCTTAAAAACCTTTGGGACGCGCCTTCCGTGCTTGAAAAATTAGTGGATATTGATAAAGAGCTTTCGGTCATCGTAGCGGTAAATGAAGAGGGGGTGTCGCGCACCTTCCCGGTGACAGAAATGGTCGCTGATCCCAAGCTTAACCTGTTGGATTTTAATATTTGCCCAGCGCAGATTTCTCAGGAAGTACAGCAACAAATCCTTGAGATTACAAAGAAATTCACCGCCGCCGCACAATCGCCCGGGTTATTTGCCATCGAGCTGTTCCTCGACCGCGAAGGTAAGGTTTGGGTGAACGAAACTGCGCCACGCCTACATAATTCGGGACATCAGTCTCAGGAAGGCAATGCGAACTCGCAGTTCGAGCAGTTTTACCGTGTGATAACAGATCTCCCACTTGCGGATACCGATGCTTTTGGCTTTTCAGGCATGTTAAATTTAGTCGGTGCAGATGGTTTCGAAGGAAAAGCACGGTATGAAGGTCTTGAAGAAGTCTTGAGATTACCGAAAACATACATTCATCTCTATGGGAAAACACAGACGAAGCCTGGCAGAAAAATGGGACACATCAATGTACTCGCAGATTCACGCGATGAACTGATGGGGAAACTCATCCTGATAAAATCTTTGGTACAGGTGAAATCTTAATGGTTTATGATGAAGCCCGCTTCCGCCTGAACATGCCTTTTTGGTAATTGGTAATAAAAACCCCACCGATAATCAGTACCGCGGCAGCGATAAAAGCAGCCGAAATTTCCTCATCAAGGATCCACCATCCCAGGATGATGGCAATGATGGTATTTACATAAGAAAGCAAAGAAATCTGTGTAGGCGAAATCTTCTTTAATGCATAATGAAACGCAAAATATGCCGCTACCGAACCGAACACAGCCAGATACAAAGTTGCCAATACACTCTTAAAAGACCAGTCTTCTGTAGCGAAATCCCCATGGATCCACCAGCCCAAAAGCGTTTGGAAAATCCCTGCGAAGGCAAACTGATAAAAAAGGTTCAGCGAAATGTTTTGGTTCTGAAGTTGCAATTTTTTAGTGAATATAGAGCCGGCAGCCCAGCCACTGATGGCAATGAAGATAAAAATAATACCCAATCGGTATTCCGGATTCAACAAGTCTTCTAACCCATCACGGAAGATTAACAGAATACCACAAAAACCCATCAGCACCCCGGCCAGCGCCCGGACAGTAAATTTTTGAAGACCCAAAAGTACGCTCCCCAGAAATACAACAAGTGGGGAAGCCGCACTGATCAATGAGGCCAAACTGCTGGTTACCTGTTCTTCAGCGACGGTTACCATGCCGTTGGCAATCACCAGCATCAGTACAGAAAATAAGATTTGCACGAAGAAATTTTTCCAGCCTATCCAGCGGAACTCTTGCCGGTACATCAGGATGCCGAGCAGCAAAAGTGCCGCTATACATTGCCGGATACCTGCTACATACCAGGGCGCAATGGTTTCTACCGCTACACGGATACCGAGAAAAGTTGTTCCCCAAACAATCGCTACTGTTAATATGGCCAATATTAGCCCATAATCTTTTTTGATTTTCACGCTGCAAAAGTACTCTTTACATACGAAAGACAGTCGTTTCGTGCTCATAAAATTATTAACTTTAGGGCATCAATATAATTAAAGAAATACACAAAAATGGTCGGAATCATCATGGGCAGCCAAAGCGATCTGAGAATAATGGTGCAGGCGGCAGACTTTTTAAAATCAATGGAAATTCCGTACGAACTTACCGTAGTTTCCGCCCACCGCACACCCGAAAGAATGTTCGATTATGCCAAAACAGCGCATGCCAGAGGGCTTAGCGTTATTATTGCAGGAGCTGGCGGTGCCGCACATCTGCCGGGTATGGTCGCCAGTTGTACTACTTTACCGGTGATCGGCGTGCCGATATTATCATCAAACTCGATTGATGGCTGGGATTCTGTTCTTTCAATTCTTCAGATGCCTTCGGGGATTCCGGTGGCTACAGTAGCCCTGAATGGTGCCACAAATGCCGGGATTCTTGCCGCAAAAATTATAGGGGCTGGTAATAGGGAAGTGGCAGCAAAACTTCAGGAATATCAAGATTCGCTGAAGGAAAAAGTTCTTGGTACTGTTGATGAAATTAAAGATAGCCATCCCAATCAGTATGATCAAGATAATTTATAACCCGAAAAGCCACCGGTAAGCCGCAGCAAATTCTTTAAACCAATAAGCTTCGGAATTGGTGCTGTAATCATCCAGCTTTGTATGGATGCATGCGAAGGTGTGTTTAACTGAACAGAATTTACGACAAGCTGAACTTTCGCATGAAAAATGTCGCAGAAATCAGCACGACAAATGAAAGATTCTTTCTAATCATCTATTTTCTGAGGAAATCCATCAGATCCATATAATTTTTCTGGTTGACGCCATGTCCATTCATGTATTCACGGAAAGTGAAATAGCAACTTAAATCGTACAGCAGTTCAGCGGCTTTTCTGCCCCATTCGAGCGGCACAGTCGCGTCATCAGTGCCATGGGAAATAAAGAAGCGAAGATGCTCCAGTTTCTTTTTATCCTTCACCATATTAGGCATTATTTTTTCTTCAGGATAAGCGCTTAGACAGGCAACTTTACGGAAAAGTTCAGGGTTTTGCAGAGCCAGCGCGTAAGACATGATTCCACCCTGAGAGAAACCGATGAGATGCGTGTCGTTTTCGGTAAGTCCATACTGGTTGGTGATTTTCATGATATTATCTAGAAGCCCATCCAGCGATTCTTTTGCCTGCGGCACATCTACACGATTTTCAACATTCATCAGATCGATATCGTACCAAGAGTAGCCGCCGTACGGCGAGTTCAGTGGTGCCCGGAAACTCACAATCAGCCAATCCTCGGGCAGGGTAGGAACAAACGAAAACAAATCTTCTTCATTGCTCCCGTAACCGTGAAGTAAAATCAGCAGTGGCGTTTCGGGCGTGATGTGTTGCGGTTCACGAACCAGATAAGATAAATCCATAACACAAAGATATTATTTTTAACGGAGCATCAAGCGAGCAGTGGAATTAAAAAAACCGGACTGTTCATCCGGTTAATTATTAAATGTTACACTTCCCTTTTTACCACAGGTACGGGTTTTAGTTTAATGAGCTTCATTTTATCAAGCAGAAGCATAATCATATACGTAACATCGATCTCGTGCCATCTTACGCCACCGAAATTGGCACGTCCGCCGAATTTGTGGTGGTTGTTGTGGTAACCTTCGCCCATCATCAGCCAATCGAAACGGAAAAGATTTTTAGAAGTATCTGAAACTTTAAAATTCACGTAGCCGTAAATATGTCCGAACCAATTGATGATTACCCCGTGAATTGGCGCCATCATGTACGCCACCGGAAGCAGGATCCACTGCCACCAGGCGGTTGCGAAAAAGTAAAAGAAAGCGGTGTAGGCAATTGCCCAGCCAATTCTTGAACCCCATGAACTGGCGAACTTATCGAAAGCCTCCCACTGCGGAACATTCTTGGTGAATTTCTCCTCAATCTTTACCTTCTGCTGGTTAATTTGCTGGTAAATAGACTTGGTACGCCACATCATCGCAAACAAGTTGTGGTCGTATTTGGGGGAATGCGGATCTTTCTCCGTATCGGCGTAGGCATGGTGCATGCGGTGCATTACGCCGTAGCCGTAAGCGGAAAGATAGTTGGATCCCTGCGTAATCCAAGTCAGAACATAACATAGTTTCTCGCCGAATTTCGACATTTTGAAAGTCTGGTGCGCTGCGTAACGGTGCAGGAAAAAAGTCTGAAAAAATAGCCCTGAATACCAGAGCACGATGATGAAAATAATAACTGCCATTAAAAATAATAATTTGAGCCAAAATTACAACATAAAAAGTTAAACACTTGTTTATATGTCGCATGACAAGCCTCAAAATATATGCATGAAATAACAAAAATCCGGCTTGAAACCGGAATTTATATTTGTTAAACAGCCTTCACGATGAAGTAGTTTTTCTTGCCTTTTTGCAGTAAAAGAAATTTTCCGTCAATGAGATCTGATTCCTTAATCTCAAAAGTATCATTTACTTTTTCCTTGTTGATGGAGATCGAATTGCTCTGAAGTTCACGTCTCGCCTCGCCTTTAGACTTTAGGAAACCGGATTTTTCTGAGATCAGATCAATCACGCTGCTTTCCAGCACTTCACTTTTCGCGATATCTTTCTGCGGTACACCCTCAAAAACTTCGAGGAAAGTAGCTTCATCCAAATTCACCAGATCTTCCGCCGTTGAACGCCCGAACAAAATTTCCGAAGCTTTCACCGCTTTTTCAAATTCTTCACGGTTATGAACCCAAACGGTCACTTCTTCAGCCAGTTTTTTTTGAAGTTTTCTTTCGTGTGGCGCGGTTTTGTGTTCGGCGATTAAAATTTCGATTTCTTCTTTACTTAAAAAAGTGTAGAATTTTATGAAACGTTCCGCATCTTCATCCGTCGCATTCACCCAGAACTGGTAGAATTTATAAGGTGAAGTTTTCTTTGGGTCGAGCCAGTAATTTTCACCGCTTTCAGATTTGCCGAATTTCGAGCCGTCCGCTTTTGTAATCAACGGTACGGTCAGTGCGAACGCTTCGCCCTGCGCCTTTCTGCGGATTAGTTCTGTTCCGGTGGTGATATTTCCCCATTGGTCGCTGCCGCCCATCTGAAGTTTCACATTTTTCGCACGGTACAGGTGCAAGAAATCGTAGCCCTGAAGCAACTGGTAAGTAAATTCCGTGAAACTCATTCCCTCCGCGCCGCCTTCACCGGTGATTCTTTTCTTCACCGACTCTTTGGCCATCATGTAATTCACGGTGATGTTCTTGCCAATATCACGGATGAATTCGAGGAAAGAAAACTCCTTCATCCAATCATAATTGTTCACCAGTTCAGCGCTGTTGGCTTCACTGCCGTCGAACTTAAGAAATTTAGAAAGCTGGTTTTTTAGGCAAGCTACGTAATGATTGAGTGTTTCCTCATCCAGCGCGTTTCTTTCCGTTGATTTTCCCGATGGATCGCCGATCATGCCGGTTGCGCCGCCTACAAGCGCGATCGGTTTGTGACCGTGCTGCTGAAAATGCGCCAGAACTTTGATTGGAATTAAACTCCCGATATGAAGCGAATCTGCCGTAGGATCGAAGCCGATATACGCTGTAGTCACTTCTTTATTCAGTTGTTCATCGGTACCGGGCATCATGTCGGCAAACAGGCCGCGCCATTTCAGTTCTTCAATAAAGGGATTCATTTTCTGTAAAATTTTAAGCTGCAAAGATAGGGTTTTTGTTCAATTTTTTAGGAGCTTTATCCGGCTCTCCGCTGTATCTTTTCCGCTGATTTCGCTTTCGCTCAATCAGCGAAAAAGGATGCCGCTGCGATCCGGGCTAGGGTTTTGCGCGGTCTCCGGTGTTTGTTTTTAAAGATGACCTTCATTTTCATCCGAAAGGTATTATTGCCCTGTACCCGCGCCCCGACCTGAGTGGAGCTCTCCGCCGGCACGGCGGAAGCGGGAACGGAGGGCGGGAAAAGGCGCCCAAACCAAAAAAATCTGCCTTAAATTTTAAAATCCTAATTTTGCACCCCGAAATTCAGATGTAACGATAGCGTTAAACATTGGATTAGAGCGCGATACTTATAAACCAAATCCCACAGAACCGCAAATATGAAAAGAATTGGCGAACACAGAAAACTGCTTGGTGTAGACAAAACCGCGACACTGAAAGACCTCAAAACTATCTACCGCAACACCATGAAGGACGCGCATCCCGACAAATTCGTGAATGATGAGACCGGAAAGCTGGAAGCTGAGGAGAAAAGCAAAAAGGTGATTGAGGCCTATCATTTCCTGGTTAGCATCAACCCGGAAACCCAGGAAAAATATCGAGAAGAATATACTGAAACCACTGCAAAATCAAATATCCAGGATTTTGAATATGAAAAACAAATCCTGAAAGTACAGCACCTGAACGGCAAGATGTATGAATACATCGGTGTGCCGCGCAATACCTACATCAAGATGGTGAACGCAGATTCGCCGAGCCGCTTTGCACGGAGACATATCTACGGCAATTTCACCTACCGAAAGGCTGGCGAAGCGATGGTCGACTAAAATATTTTGAAAAAAATGCCTCATCGAAAGTGAGGCATTTTTGTAATTTAGAAATTGCTGATTTTACTTTGAGTTATGCAGCACCACAAAATCCCACGGTTCCATAGTCAGCTTCATTTCTTTGGAAACTTTTTGGGTTTTTCTCGTAAAGAGATTGGTGTATGTGCCGGCATCGTAAGACGTATCGAAACTAACCTTCACTTTTTCCTTGCTTAAATTTATGAAAGTCAAGACTTTGTCGCCATTTTTCTCGCGTACAAATGAAATCACCTGCTCCATGTTGTCATTCATAATTCTTACCATTTCACCGCCGTGCCTGCCGTTCCAGAGCGCCTGATTTTTGTGTTTAAGTGTGAAAAGGGTGGTGTAGAGCGCTGCGTTTTCGTGATCTTTCCATTCGATCGGGTCACGCTCAAAAAATTTAAGTGAGCGGTCCAGTCCCGCTTCCTGGCCACTGTAAACGAGTGGCATGCCATCCATCATCACGGTGAAGACGGTGGCTGCTTTCAAAGCGTCTCCGAAATTGCTGTATTGGGTGCCTTCCCACGAGTTTTTATCGTGATTGTCGATGAAGTTCATGCGGATCCCTTCTTTCGGGAAAATCGAAACATGTTCGGCAATGTAGGCTTCGCCGAGTGTTTTTGCGCTTTTATTGTTAATGGCAATTTGATGCAGGATGTTCCACAATGTCCAGTTGTACGTCGCATCAAAAGCTTTTCGGTGAAGTTCTTTATCTTCGGCTTCGGCCAGCATGAAAACGGGTTTTATTGCATCGAGTTCAGCGCGGGCATTTTCCCAGAAATCGATCGGTACAAAACTCGCCACATCACAGCGGTAGCCGTCGATATCGTACTCTTTCACCCAGAATTTCAGCGCGTCTGTCATGTATTTCCGAAGTTCAGGTTTTGAGTAGTCAAAATCGATAATATCATCATAATCCCGCCAAGGCGTGGACTGGAATTTGCCGTCGCGTGATTTCGTGTACCAGTCGGGATGCTTTGTTGCCAATTCGTTATCCCAGCTGCTGTGGTTGGCCACCCAATCGAGGATCACGTACATTCCGTGTGCGTGGATGGCTTTCACCAAACTTCGGAAATCGGCATCCGTGCCAAATTCAGGATTGATGCCGAGATAATCCTTTACCGAATAGTAGCTGCCAAGGCTGCCTTTGCGGTTCACCTCGCCGATGGGCTGTATGGGCATCAGCCAGATAATGTCGATGCCCATTTTCTTCAGCCGCGGAAGTTGTTTTTCAATTGCCTTAAAATTTCCTTCGGCAGAAAACTGCCGAACATTGAGTTCGTAAAGTGTGGCGTTTTTTACCCAATCGGGACTTTTTATTTCAACATAGGGTTTGGGGTGGTAACGGTCGGGTAGTTGCTGGGAATTCATCGTATAATGTAATAATAGGAATAATGTAATGAGTGCACGTGTCATTTGGTTAAGGTTTTTTAAACATTAAAAATAGCACTTATTTAAAAAGAAAAAAATGCGCGTTAGGTTCAATCTTTGCAGCCACCCTCCGAAATATTAAAATTAAAATCTCCTATGATTCCAAAAAAAATACATTACTGTTGGTTTGGCGGACAGCCAAAATCTGAACTTGCGGAACACTGCATCGCCTCCTGGAAGCGTATTCATCCGGATTTCGAAATTATTGAGTGGAATGACAGCAACTCACCGCTGGAAGATAATCAGTACGTGAAAGATGCCTATGCGCAGGGAAAATGGGCTTTTGTTTCCGATTATGTGCGCTCGAAAGTGATGTACGAGCACGGTGGCATCTACATGGATACAGATATGGAACTCAAACTTCCGCTCGATGAATTCTTGAATGAGCAGGCGGTTTGCGGTTTTGAGGTGAAAGGTGTGCCGTATTCAGCGTTTTGGATGGCGGAGCCGAAGCATCAGCTTTCAAAAGATTTCATGGAATGGTACAACTGCCAGGATGGATTCTTCGAACGCATCAACACTGATATTTTCTCCGAAATGCTTGAAAAGGAATACGGCGCAGACCGTTACAGCGACACGATCCAGGAACTGAAACACGGTGTGAAACTTTATCCCTCTGTTTATTTTTCGCAGGATTTACCCAAAAATTACGTGAGCCACCATTTCAACGGCTCGTGGTTTGGCGGTGATGCTGAGAATACCCACAAAAAAAAGGTGAATGTCTATGGACTTTTAGAACGGCTCACCACTTATCCTGACGCAAAAAAAGCGGTTAAAAGTATTATCAACGAGCATAAGATCATCCGCGTGAATGCGGTGCTGGATCTCATACCACGAGAGCATATAAAAGAATACCTGAACAACAGAGAAAACTGAGTTCATGAAAAACCAAGTTTTTAATCAGTTTATATCCAAATAACCTGTGGTTACAACCCCAAATACTTCTTTACCATTTCTTCAAAAGCATCAATATCAAAGGGTTTGGCCAGATAATCGTCGGCACCGGCCTCGCTGGCCAACTCACTGATGTTGCTGTTCGCGGAGAAATAGAGTACAGGAATATCTTTCAGTGCATCGTCATTTTTTAAAAGTCTCGTAGCTTCTACACCGCTGATGTCGGGCAGCCAGTTATCCATGAAAATTAAATCGGGCATGTAAGATTTCACCTGTTCAACCACTTTATTGGTGGTGGGGGTGGTTTTCACCTCAAGACCAAGATCCTGTAGGATTTCTGTACAAAGTTCCAGGATTTCTATATTGTCATCAAAAATAAATACTTTTTTTGTCATTTTAATTTTTAGCTAAATTGTTAACGTATGCCGCCATTTCACTTGGCCTTAGTATGGCATCTGCACCTACCTGAGCGAGGGCAAACGCTGGCATATAGCTTACTATAGCTGAACCAGGTTCTTGTACCAGTACCGCACCGCCTTTGTTTTTTACTTTCTGAAGTCCGACAGCACCATCACCGTTGGCACCGGATAGCAGCAAACAAACGAGCCGGTCCCGATAGGTATCTGCCGCACTTTCAAAACTTACATCAAGTGAAGGGCGCGAGAAATTCACTTTTTCTGAAGCATCCAAAGAGAAAGTTCTGTTTCTTTCCATCAGCAGATGATAGTTTGGTGGCGCTATATACACTGTCGAAGGACGTATGGGTTCTTTTTCTTCGATTTCCTTTACTTTAAGGCTGGTTTTGGCAGCAAGCAGATCGGTAAGGATGTTGTCTTTACCGGATTTGCGGTGTAATACGATAATGATGGGAAAAGGCAATGGTGATTGCAGGCCAGGGAGTACTTTTAACAGCACCTCCAAGCTGCCGGCAGATCCACCAATAACCAACGCTTCACATGTCATCATTAATTAATTTTACGCCAGATTTTTTCGCCTTTAAGTCTCGAGAAATTTTTGGCTGCTGGCGAGAAATCAAGAGATTCTTTAGTGCCAAGAGCCAGATACCCGAATTTTTCAAGGCTGTTATCAAATAGATCGAAAACTTTATTCTGTAGCGGCCTGTCGAAATAGATAATCACATTCCGACAAAGGATCAACTGAAACTCATTGAACGAATTATCGGTCACCAGATTGTGGCTGGAGAAAATAATCTTAGAGCGCAGTTCATCTTTCAGTTTCCCTAACGAATAATTGGCCGAATAATAATCAGAAAACTGCTCGCTACCACCGGCTGCCAGATAATTTTCGGTATAGAGTTGCAGTTTGCTCATAGGAATGATGGCCTGCGCAGCATTTTCGAGCACCGCATTATTAATGTCTGTCGCATAAATCAGCGATTTATGGAGCAGGTTGAGCTCTTTAAGGAAAATAGCTACGGAGTATGCTTCTTCGCCGGTGCTACAACCCGCCACCCAGATGCGGATGAAAGGGTAAGTGCCAAGTCTTGGCAATACCTCGGTACGTAGGGATTTGTAGAAACCTGGGTCGCGAAACATCTCAGTCACATTAATGGTCACCTGCTCTAAAAACCGTTTGAAATATGCTGGTTCTGTACGTATTTTATAACGGTATTCGGCAAAACTCACGAACTTATCAAGTTCATAAAGCCTTACTACCCGCCGCTTCAGCGAAGCTCTGGAGTAGCCTGTAAAATCGTAACCGTAAATTTCCAGTACATCGGAAAGCAGTGTTTCCAGATGCTCGTCACTGTGTTCTGAATGCAATTTAATTGATAATTTTGGTAAGCTCCTGCAAAAGTTCGTCCACATTCACTGGTTTCGAGATATATCCGTCGGCACCGGCCTCCAGACATTTTTCGCGATCCCCGGTCATGGCCTGCGCCGTAATGGCGATCACGGGGATCGTCTTAAGCGCGGTATCATTCTTCATCAGACTGATGGCTTCATAACCGTCCATCTCGGGCATCATCATGTCCATTAAAACGACAGCGATCTGATGGTTATTCCTAAGTATTTCGAGTCCCTCGCTTGCGCTGAGGGCCGAAACGCACTGATATTTTTTTGCCTTCAGTACGGCAGTTAGCGCAAAAATGTTTTTGCTGTCATCATCAATGATGAGAATTTCTTTTTTCATACTGAAGTTTTTTTAAATTTTATCATACAGCCAAACCCTCAGCAAGGACATCAGCTGGTCGATATCTACAGGTTTCGAGATATAGTCGGACGCTCCCACTGCGATGCATTTTTCACGATCGCCCATCATGGCCTTAGAGGTAACTGCCAACACCGGTAAATTACGGAACTTCGGCGTGGCGCGTATCTCGCGGATGCTTTCATAGCCATCCATCTCAGGCATCATCATGTCCATCAACACCACGTCGATGGCCGGATTGTTTTCCAGAGCCTTCAGTGCTTCTTTCCCATCCATGGCAGGGATGACTTTCATACCATGTACTTCGAGTGCTTTGGTGAGTGAGAAAATATTCCTTACATCATCGTCGGCAATCAGTACGGTTTTGTCTTTCAGGATGTTGCGCAACTCGCCGGAATTATCGAATGCTGAAAGCCCCTCGTGCTTTTTCTTGTTTTTTTCTTCTACCAAATGCAGGAAAAGCCCGGCCTCATCCAGAATTCGCTGGTATGAATAAGCGGTTTTTACGACAATGGAATCCGCGTATTTCTTAATACGGTTTTCCTCGCCCTGTGACAGGTTTTTGCCGGTAAATACAATGATGGGCAGCTGCTCCAGTCCTTGGCTTTGCTTGATGGTTTCCAGGGTTTCGTAGGCGTTTCTGTCAGGGACGCCCATATCGAGAATCACACAGTCGATCTCTCTTTTCTGTAATGAGTCGATGCTTTGTTTTACATTCGTAGCAATATCTGTATTGATATTATGGGTACTCAGGAAGAAACTCAGGGCTTTTGCATGTTGCTGGTTTTCTTCTACAATCAACACTTTTTTAGGGCCTTTGTTCAGCGCGTTTTCAAGTTTCTTAAAGATGTCTTGCATATGCTCCAGCGCAAAGGGTTTATTAATAAAATCCACGGCGCCGCGCAACAGACTTTCCTGTTTGAACTTCATGGAGGACATGATGTGTACAGGGATTGGTTTGGTCTGTGGATTAGATTTCAGGGCTTCCATCACTTGCCATCCATCCATGATCGGTAGCTGGATGTCGAGCAGGATAGCGAGTGGTCTATAATGCTGTGCCATCTCGAGACCCGCGTCACCACGTACGGCAACGAGACCTTTGTAATTTTTGCTTCTGGTATAATCAAGCAGGATTTTTGCGAAAGGTGTGTCGTCTTCAATAATCAGTATGACTTTATCCCCGTCTTGTATATTATCGCGGTCGTCTTCCACAGGTTGTGGGATATGGTCGGCGATAAAACGTTTGGGCTGTTCGGGCGTGTTTTCAATAAGTATTACCGGTCCTTCATCAATTTCGGCAACAGGTATTTCCGGTGCTTTTTCAGCGTCGATGGGCAGGGTGAGGGTAAATTCACTTCCTTGTCCTTCGGTACTTTGCAGGGTGATTTCACCACCAAGTAGTTTCGCCAGTTCTCGACTGATGGATAACCCAAGCCCGGTGCCACCATATTTACGCTGTGTGGAGCCATCGGCCTGTTGGAAGGCCTCAAACACCAGTCTCATTTTGTCTTTAGCGATGCCAATACCAGTATCTGCGACTTTGAAGATAACTTTTCCCTGCGCTTCATCTCCCGATACATTTAGCGTAATGCTGCCTTCGGAAGTAAATTTAATGGCGTTTGAAAGTAGGTTTTTAAGAATCTGCTCCAAACGTACTTTGTCGGTATGCAGTACGGGCGCTGCCGTGGTTTCGGTGAGGATGTTGAGTTGTAGTTTCTTCTCACGGGCCATCGGTGAAAACAGCATTTTCATGTCATTGGTGATCTCCTCCAGCGTCACTTCATTGATTTCAAGCGTCATCTTACCGGATTCTATCTTTGAGAGATCCAGGATTTCATCAATCAGTGTCAGTAACCCTTGTCCAGAGCTTTGCATGACCTCCGCATATTCTACATACTGCTCATCAAGGTCATCGCTTTCGGTCATTAATTTAGAAAGGAGTAAGATGGAGTTGAGCGGGGTACGGAGTTCATGGGACATGTTCGCTAGAAACTCTGATTTATACTTGGTGCTTTGCTCCAGTTCGATGGATTTTTGCTGGATATCGAGATTTCTTTGTTCAATCAGCAGGTTTTTTTCTTCAAGTAAGCTGGTTCTTTCTTCTAATTCCTGATTGCTTTGTAAGAGTTCTTCTTGCTGTACACGCAGTTCTTCTTCTGAAGCCAAAAGTTTTTGCGATTGCGCCTCAAGTTCGGCATTGATGTTTTCAAGTTCAGAGTGTTGCGACTGTAGTTCTTCCGATTGTGCCTGTGTTTCCTCGAGCAGTTCCTGAAGCCTGATGCGGCTTTGCGCACCGAAGAATGCCAGACCGATGTTACCGGCTATTGCATTTAGAAACTCCAGCTGAAGTGGCGTATATTCTTTCGTTGAGGCCAATTCTATAACGCCGAGCGGAATATTATATCGGGTAATAGGCAGTGCGACAACGCTCGCGGGTTTTGCTTGGCCTGTGGCGTAGCTGATGGTAATATCAGCTTCGCTGATGTTGTTAACCACCATTTGTTTTTCCGACTGAAAAGCCTGGCCTACGATACCTTCCCCAATGGCGAGTTGCCTTTTGAGGTCATTGGAAAGGGCGTAACCGCCGGCAAGGTGTAACTGGTTGTCCTCTTGTTGAAGATACAATGCGGCTACACAACTCTGCGTTTGTGTCGTAACAAAATCGAGGATGTGCGTGGCAAGTGTTTCGAGGGTTTTTTCACCCATCATCTGTTCGTTCAGCTGTGCGATCGAAGAGCTGAGCCACTCGCGGTTCTCGAGTTCATTGAAGGAATCTTGCAGCGAAGCGGCCATTTGATTAAGAGGTTCAGCTACACTGCCAAGGGTATTCTGTGCGTTTTGGTCCCAAAGAATGTTGTAATCGCCAGAGGAGATTTGCCCGGCTACTTTCTCGATAGCTGCCAGACGGTTTTGTGTTTCTTCGTTTTTTTGTTCCAATTCATCGGTGAGGGTGGTTTTTTCATCATAATCCTGGGAGACCCTTCGGAAAAAGAACAAGGTGATGGTGATGGCTAAAATAGCGGAGACTACGATAAGCCACGGTGTAAAAGAGGCGAAACGCTCCATATTTTCGGTACGTTCCTTCAGGATGGCTTCTTCCTCTGCCTGCATCAGCGTTATTTGGCTGCGGATGTCGTCCATATATCGCTTACCGCTCAGTAATTTGATGGAGCTGACGCCTTCGCCGTTTCTTTTGAAGTTGATGTTTTCATCAAGAATACGTACCCTGTTGGCAATGTTTTCTTTAAGTTTTTCAAGATTGGCTTTTTGGGTAGGTGTTTTGGTGACTTCGGTCGCCAGGTCCTCCACTTCGGTTGTCAGTTTATCTTTCGCATTGATGTAGGGTTGCAGAAACCGCTCATCATTGGTGAGAAGGTAGCCGCGCTGGCCGGTTTCGGCATCTTTAACCAAAGAGAGCACCTCGCCCATATTTTTAATGATCTGGTTACTCTGGCGCATCATCTGCGATGTTTCAATGAGGTTTCGGATGCTGATGTAAGAGGCCAGGGAACTGATAAATAATAGCAGTAACGATAAACCCAATCCGTAGAGCAGGTTTCTTTTAAAGTTCATCATAATCGTAGATTAATTCTTCTTTTTCTGGATGTAAGGGCAGATAAAAATAAAATTCGGAACCTTCGCCGGGTGTACTGTTCACGCCAATGGTCCCCTGGTGCCGTTCAATAATTTCCCGACAGATGTAGAGTCCGATGCCTAAGCCCTGGAAGCGCTCAGAGGTTTCTTCCACACGATAAAATTTATCGAAAATACGGCCACGGTGCTCTTCTGAAAGTCCGATGCCGAAATCTTTTACGCTGAAGTACAGTTGATCGTCCCGAAGTTCATGGATGATTTGGATCTCCGTAGTGCCGGGGGCATACTTGATGGCGTTGGTAATAAAGTTGATAATCACCTGTTCGATGCGCATCTCGTCCCCGTAGATCTTCTCGGTTTCCTGTATATGCTGTATCAGCGATACATGGGGGTGGGAGTGCTGCATCACTTCTACTATATGCGCGAGCATTTTACTGAAAGAAAAGTGTTTTTTATTAAATTTCAGTTTTCCGCTCTCGATTTTAGAAATATCAAGCAGGTCGGCAATCAACAGATTGAGTTTTTCTACCTGGTTCTGTACTTTTTGCAGGCGCGTACGAACGGTTTTTATGTCTTCTTTCTCCAGGCTTCTTTCAAGCAACTGTATGTAACCTTTCACGCTCGTCATAGGCGTTTTCAGTTCGTGACTGGCGATACTGATGAATTCATCTTTCTTGCGCTCCGCTTCTTTTCGGTACTCAATCTCCTCCAACAATTTTTTCTGCATTTCGTTTAACGCACGACTTTGCTCATAGATGCGGTAGAAAGTTTTTACCTTTAGCAAAAGGATATTCATATCCACCGGCTTGCTGATATAGTCCAACCCGCCGGATGAGTATCCGCGGGTAATAAGGTTTACGTTGGAGCTGGCCGCAGAGAGGAAAATAATGGCGGTTTCCTTGGCTTTGCTGTAGCCTGAAATGGCTTCTGCCACCTCGAAACCGTCCATGCCGGGCATTTGTACATCCAGGATGATGAGGACGTAGGATTTTTTAAGTATTTTTTTTAATGCCTCTTCTCCGGACGCTGCGGTATCGACTTCAAACCCATTCTTCTCGAGTACTTTTTTGAGTGAAATGATGTTTTCCGGCGAATCATCGACAATTAGAATCATTATAAAAAATTAAAATTTTGATAAAAGAATCCAAATATAGTGAATTTCAATTTGATGACCGATATGCGAGGTATGTGGAAAAGAGGGCGCGTGTTTTGAAGTTTTTGTGCTATCTACAGTAGATTCTTTAAGTTTAATTAAAGCGAAATCTGTCGTTTGCCTTTCATTAAATAATTTACCTTTCACTTAAATAAAAAAGACTGTCTCTCGCGAAACAGCCTTAGATTGTTTTTATTTAGCTCTCGGTAAGGGCATTAGCCGTGCATGTTGTATGGCAAATTTCCGCGAGGGGACCCCAGTACTGTCGGTAAGTTCAGAAAATTTAGCGTTCATTACCCAAACTTTGTCCTGCGCTTTTGTGGCGGTCGCAGGATAGGTGAACCGGTCTGCCAGCAAGGTAGAAGCGGTAAGTTTGGCGCTGGCCCAGTTATCCTGTGAGGTGAGTTCATAGATTTTATCACTGCCACCATTTTGTACAACTACCAGTTTATCAGCACTGTTCAGTAATAGGCCGTCGCCGTTTACAAAAAACTGTTCAGTCATCACTTTAGTCACATTTTTAGGGTTACTTAGGTCTACTTTATAGATAGTCCCTGTGCCGGAACTTACGGTAAGGAGATAGCCTGCCGGATGATATACGATACCATTCAGGCCGATGCCTTTGGTCTTGAACAGCGGATGATCGGAAAAAACAGAGGCTTGTCCGCCCGGAGTTATTTTATAGATAACGTTGGCAAAGCTATCGGTAACATACGCGTTTTGCTGTGCGTCGAAGGTCAGGTCGTTAGCGAAATGTTCGCCGGGTACCAGTTTTGACAGGTCAATGTCATCGGTTTTGCGGCCAGTGGCAAGATCAATCCCAATGAGACGCGCCATCTTTTTACGGGTATCAGGTGAGGTGTATTTACTGTAATTGGCATCACTGATGCAGGCAAAAATCCGCTTGCCGTCTGGGTGAATTTTCAGTCCGTAGCTGGATTTGAATGATGGGTCGCTAATGAGCGATGTGTACGCGCCTTGTGGTGTTACTTTGCCAATGCTGCCTAATCTGGCAGATGATACATAATATACGTCAGCATTACTGTCGTAGGCAATCCCTTCCGGGTACATCTCTGGCGAGTCAAATTCGATGCGGGTAGTAGGTTGGTCGGGTAGGGCCGCGGCACAACCCACAAAAAGAATACTTACTAGAAGCTTTTTCATAATCATTAATTTTTAGTGAGTCGGTACAGTACGCCATTGGCGTCATCAGATATATAAACAGTGCCGTTGGGCGCAATAGCGACACCAGCAGGCCGGCCAAAACGGGTTTTACCTTTCAGGAATCCTGTAAGGAAATCCTCAGCACCGGTAGGGTTGCCGTTTACAAACTTCACCCACTGTACTTTAAAACCTACGGGCGTACTTCGGTTCCAGGAACCGTGCCAGGCTACGATACCATCTCCGCTAAAAGGGGTGCCCGCCGGGAAGAACTGAAAACCTATAGGAGCCATGTGTGCCTGAAATTCATAAGAAGAAGGTTCTGTGTTTTCCACCCATTTCTCTTTGCTGTTGCCGGCAGGGTCTTCACGTGATTTATCGACTTCGCGTTTACCATAGGCAAAGGGATACCCATAATTTTTACCAGTCATTAATTTATTAAGTTCTTCAGGTGGCCAGTCGTCGCCTTTGGCATCTCCGCCATTGTCTACACCCCAAAGTTCCTGTGTTTGCGGATGCCAATCGAATCCAATGGTGTTGCGTAATCCAGAGGCGAAGATGGTTCGTTTCCATGTAGTGGGATCCACCTGTACCATTGTCGCGGCTTCGCGGTCCATTTCTTTACAGTCGTTACATAAGGTGCCGATAGAGATGTACAGTTTGCCGTCGGGGCCAAAATCCATCGTTCTGTTGGGGTGCTGCCCGGCGCTTGGCATGTCATTGAAAAGCATTTCTTTTCCACTTAGCATTCCGTCCGCATCTACGCGATAGCGGCGCAACTCGTTGTTGTTGCAAAGGTACAGCCAGCCATCTTTCATCGTGATGCCATGTACGCCTTTAAATTCGGCGACAACAGTTTTTAAATCTTCGAATTTACCATCTTTATTAAGATCCCTAAGCAGCAAAACATCACCTGCATCCCGGCGGGTGATGTAAATGTTCCCTTCTGGAGTTAAATATAACATGCGTGGTTTCCCAAGTCCGGAGGCTGCGATGGAGACGCTCCAACCTTCGGCTGGTTTCAATAGATTCACCATTTCCGGAAGAAAATCAAGGTGTTCCGGATAATTGGTGGCATGGGTGATTTTAGTTACTTCTTTTGGCGGGATACCGCGTTGCGCACTGAATGGGGCGAATGTCAGCGAAAGGGCCAGCGGAACAATTTTTATAAATAATTTGTGTTTCATAGGAATAATTTTTCAGTTAAAAAGGCTGCACGGGGCAGCCTTTAGATATTATTTCACTCCTGATCTTCTTCAGCAGCTTCAAAGTTGATTGAATTATAGGCGGATTCAGTAAGGATGGCATCCGCTTCTTTCTCTTCGGCAAGTGTGGCCTCCAATAGCGAAACGATCTCTGTTTCGCCTAAGGTGTTTGCGAAGGCTGCCAGTGTGCCGTATGACGCAATCTCGTAATGCTCTATCTTTTGAGAGGCAGAGATAATACCTGCGTCGCGGACTGGGCCGATTTCTGTTTCTTCTATGATGCTTTCGCCTTCTTTGATGAGTCCTTCCATGGCGTCGCATTTCTTGCCACGGTTGGATTCGCCAAGGATTTCAAAGATTTGTTCCAGGCGCTGTACCTGTCCTTCGGTTACGGCGATATGATCTTCAATGGCGGCAATAAGTTTGGGCTCGCTGGCGTTTTTTGCCATTTTTGGCAGGGCTTTCAGGAGGGCACGCTCTGCGTATACAATATCCTTCAGCTCATCAACGAATAGTTCTCGTAGGCCATCGGCCGCGCTGGATGTAGGTTTGACCTTGCGCCCGCCTTTGTTTGTTTGGGTGTTGGTGTTTTTCATAGTGCTAATATTTGTATTGATTTGGGTTGCCTATACAAATATCAGACCTTATAAAAGTTAAAAATGTATTAAAGTATTGGTTGTGCGGTAATTAATTTCACTTACCGATGATTTTAGAATTAATGTCATCAGTATTATTATTTAAAGGGTTATTACCATGCCCGATGCGGAACTTCTCAGTACAGCATCAATGATTTTCATATTATTAATGATTTCATGTCCGGGAGAGGGTGCTGCCTCATCGAAAATAAGATGATGATATATTGCCTGATAGTAATCCATATAGTTGCCGGGGATGCTGTACAGCGCTGTGCGGTAGGTGTCTGAAGTTGAATAATGTAGGAGGCCATCAGTTTCCGTCAATGGTTGTTGCCAGTCCTTTCCGGTGGGAACGGCGCCGGCGGCAAGTTCAGCTTCCTGATGATCGCTCCGTTGCTGCAAGAAACTTCCCTGGTCGCCATGTACTGCATAGGCCCAAGCGGCCTCTTTGGCAAAAGCAGAGGAAATGATCCTTACCCGTAAACCATCAGCATAGAAAAGAATGATTTCAAAATAATCATTGGCAAAAGCAGCTCCTTTCATTGAAAATGTATCGCCAAAAACCCTCGTAGGCATACCAAATAACTGTATGGCCTGGTCGATAAGATGCGAGCCGAGGTCATGCAGGGCACCCGAGCCGGGCAGCTGCGGATCTTCCTTGTGTTGCTTATGGCTGGGCTGTGTCCGGAAGCGGTCGAACCGGATTTCCGCTTCACGGATTTTGCCGAGTTTACCACTGTCTATCATCTTTTTTACCTGAAGATAATCCCGATCGAACCGGCGGTTCTGATACACGCTGAGGAATAATTTTTTTTTAGCGGCAAGTTCAACAAGATCCTCTGCTTGTTGTGCGTTAACGGTGAAGGGTTTTTCTACGATCACGTGTTTACCTGCTTGCAAAGCCATTTCGGCAAATTCTGCGTGGGTTTGTACCGGTGTGTTTACAATCACCAGGTCCACTTCCGGATCGTGTATCATGTCTTCGACCGAGCGGAAATGCCGGATATCAGGATATTTGTCTGCCGCTTCGTGCTTATGTCTTTCTACTACTGCGTTCAGCGAAAATCCTGGATGTGCGTTCAGAAATGGCGCATGGAAGAGTTTGCCACTCATTCCGTAGGCACAAAGGCCTGCTTTTATTTCTTGCATGGTTCTTTTTCATCAAAGATATTTATTTCCGGTGAGCAGATAAAAACGCTATGACTAAAAATTTCGTAAGACCCACATCATATTATCCGTTTACAAACGACTACAAATGATTTTAAATGCTTTCTTACCGACTCTTGTCACAAAACCGCTGAAACTTTGCAACAGAGATTTCGGGAAAAAAAAGTGAAGCCCGAAACCAACGTTTAATTAAAAATTTAAAGTCATGTCATTAAGAAACAGAGTAACCCTCATCGGCAGAACAGGTAAAGATGTAGAAACAGTAAAGTTCGAAAAAGGTAAAATCGCAAAAGTATCCCTCGCCACTACCGATTATTATATCAACGGACTCGGGGAGAAAGTTGAGGAAACCCAATGGCACAACCTTGTCTCAAATGGTAAGATTGCCGACCTGATGGAAAAATATGTCGCCAAAGGCAAAGAAATAGCCGTGGAAGGCAAAGTAGTGTACCGCAGCTGGGATGATAAGGATGGTACTAAGCATTTCATTACAGAAATCCGTGTGGATCAACTGTTGTTTATCGGGAACAAATAACATCTTCCATAACCTTAAAAACACAAATGCGATGAATGTTAAAGTATTGAAAATACGTGTGGCAGAACCTTATATTAACAGCGACCAGCAGGCACTTGACCGATTTCTGCAACAGCATAATGTAATAAAGTTCGAGTCCGCTTTTGTTCAGGATGAAGAGAATTATTGTATGGGCATTAAAATAAAATGTCAAAAAAAAGGTGAAAAAATTGCGGGAATGCCGACTGGTAGGGCGATTAGCATAAAACGCAATTTTTGAGGAATTAAAATGAAATGTCTATTAACTACCGATTAATTATTATTTAAACGTTTTATAATTACCTATTAAAGGCCCAGATCTTCTGAAATGGGGTTTATAGCCTAAAATAACTGCCAACACGCACCGGAAGCGCACTATAAGGGCATTTTTTGTAGTAATACACACCGCTGAAAGGCGGTTTTTTTGTGCCCAGCGCCGGCCACTTTTGTACGGCTGGATTTTGCGTTGAAAAGCAGTTGGGCATACCTTAGGGCATACCTTAGGGCATACCTTTTAGGCTATAAAAAAAGCGAAATGAATATATTATTTATGTAAAAAATATGCGATTTTGTGCTAAAAACACCAAACTGAATACCCTATTTTGCAGGCATAAAACATAAAAAAAGCCCTGTTTATGGGCTTTACAGAGGTTTAGCAACTGATTAAGGGAGGAGTTTTGCTTTTTTAACAATCTCTTTGAGGCTGATTACCTCTCCCTCCAAGTCATTGACGCGGTCGTAAATGTCTGCCGGATCCGGGATGTTGAAGTTCAGGTGAAGCTTCACTTCCCAGACTTCCAGAATATCATCGGGGTGAAGGCTTTGGGTGGGATATTCTCGGCGGTTATCAGATTTGCAGATCAGGTTGTTGTACTTTTCGATCTTATTGATGCAGCGTTTCACGAGGCCGTCTTCTACTTTGTTTGAAACAATCACGTAGAGGCGGTTATCCTTGATGTCTTTCACCCAGTTTTCCACGAATGATCCCACCACGTAGCTGCGGTCCGGCAAGGTGGGAAACATGGAGTTTCCGGAAACTTCAAACATGCGGAAAACGCCGTTATTGAGTCCGGGCATGCGAAAGGTTGGCAACTTCTTGATAAAATTAGGGTTGCTCCAACCTTTAATATAACCGGCCTGTGCCTTCATCGGTACCAGGACGATATTATCTTCGTTATGAGAATCTACTGTAATTACTACAGGAGTAGATCCGTAATTATTATGGTTTTTGCTATCACTTGCCAACACGTTATCCACAAGTTTTGAGCCCTTTCCAGTTAATATCCAGGTAGGATTATAACGAGGGAAAGCATTTAGAATACTGTTTATAGTCTCATCTTTGAGATTAGATTTTCTTTTTATGGCTGTCTGGATTGAGTTATTGGATAAGCCGCATGCCTTCTCGAAAGCGCTTATGGAAAGGCGTTCATCTAAAATAATCTCTTGGACGCGCTCTATTGGCTTACTGTCCATATCAATGTAAAATTTTTGTCATTGAAAATCAGTTACTTAAACACTGTTCTAATGTTTTAATTAGAATAATGTTTGTTAATTAGAATACTGTTTATATATTTGTACCGTAATCAATACAAAAGTAATACAAAAAATATAAAAACGATGACAGTAACCAATCGAGAAGCAGAAAGTTATCCACCTTTAACAGATGAGGAAAAAAAACATCAGGAGCGGCTTACAAATCTGCTTAATAAAAAAAGACGCGGCGACTGGGTATTGGTTGGGGAGCTATTAGGGTGTGAAGCACAAGCCGCGGAGAAAAGTTTCAAGAGGATTCATAGTAAAAATCACCTCGCTGCGGTTGAGGCACTCGAAAAAATAATTAGCAACAGAATTAATCTATTAAAGCCATGAAAAAATTACTCCACCGGCTATTTAGCTACAAGACCATTCCGGTAACTGATGCCGAGACCGGCAGAAAAGAGATCGCCACGTACAGCCACTTTATGGGCTTCCCACTGAAACCAACGTACAAACCTTTAAATACACCCTCATGAAAAGCATTATTACCTCTGCCGCGCACATCTTAGCGCAGGTCATCTGTATCGCCCTTGGTGCCACCGCCGTCATCGGTGTAGGCGCCTCCGTTTATCACCTATTTTTCACCGGCTGCTAGCAGCCACTTCCACATGGGCAAAGTTCCGGGTTCGACTCCCGGAGTGGAGCATCCCTTTAGAAGTGCCTTGCAAAAAGGCCGAGAGCAGACGAATGCTAGTAGCTTAAGTGTAACCTTTCGGTGATTTGGAAGCCAACCGATGACAGCATGGAAAGAATAGAGATACCACATGCGGGACGGGCGTATCATCACTAAACGGCGAACGCATTCTGACGGTTGGAAAGACAGCTGACAGCCTGGAAAGACAGGCGCTTTTTTAAAAATTATCATGGCTTACGAATTTTACAATAACACACTCACGGTTCCTGCGGCGCTTCTTTACGAAGATGGCGAGATCCTGACAAAGCCCAACTATGATAAGTTGTGCAGGGTTGGTAAGATCCGCAAGGCTCGTGACGCAAGAGGCCTTGGTAATTACGCCCTGGTAGAATTCGACACCATACCGGAGCGCTTCCGGGTGAAGATCATTAAAAAACTCGGTTATCCGCCAAAAAAGCAGGTGCAGCACCAGATCCTAAAGTACAGACAAACCGATTACGAGGCCGTGGACTATTTCGCGACATATATGGTAGATGAAAACCGCACACTGTCTCCTGAACATCAGGAGCAGTACGTGGCGGACGCGGAGATGCTTCAGGCTCTGGACGCTTACATCAAAGAAATGAAGATGTTCAGAAAAAGCCGCGGCGGAACCATCACCAAAGTGTGGGCAGAAGCCGCGAAAGCACTTGCCGAGGTGAAAGAACAGACCGGCCACAAACTGCCGGGAACGGACCGCAGATTGCGCGACAAGCTGGAAGCCTTCCAGAAAGACGGTTATAAGTCGCTGATCAGCGAGAAGTTTTTGGGTAAAAACGCGGCGAAGGTGAAAGACGCACAGCAGGAGGCTTTCCTCAGATCGCTCCTCCGTGATCACCGTAACCTGGACAATGAGCAGATCGCCAGATTATACGAGCACACGGCAAAAGTTACCGGCTGGAAATGCCTCACCGCCTCCAGCATCGGGAATTACCGCAAACTATGGAAGCTTTACACCTACGGAGGCAACCACGGCGAGAAATCATTCGATAACAGCATCGGGATGCAGGTGAAGCGCACCGCGCCGAGCTCGCCACTCCTTTACTGGACGCTCGATGGTTGGGATGCGGAACTTTACTACCAGAAAACCGACGATAAAGGCACCACCTACCACAACCGCCTGACGATGGTGGTGGTCTTGGATCCTTCACTTAAATATCCAATCGGTTATGCCATCGGACAGGTGGAAAACGCCGCACTCATTCAGGCAGCCGTACGGAATGCCATTCTTCATACTGAGGAACTTTTCGGCGCGAAGCATAAAGTACTGCAGCTACAGTCTGACAATTATGCAAAAGGCAAGATGATGCCGATCTACAAAGCAGCCTCAGAGGTGTATATCCCTGCCAAAGTGGGTAATGCTAAAGCGAAGATCATAGAGCCGTGGTTTGGGTACTTCAATAAAAAGTATTGCCAGCTGATGCCGAACTGGAGCGGCCACGGAGTGAAAGCAGCCAAACAGCCAAACCCGGAATATCTACAGAAGATAAAAGCCAGCTTCCCGGATGAGTTCGGTTGCATCGCACAGCTCACCGCCTTCATCGAAAGAGAGCGCGAGGAGCTAAGAGATAAATTCCTACAGGCCTACGCCGAAATGCCGGAAGACGCTAAAAAAATGGTTACAGAGCAGGAGTTCCTGCTGCACTTCGGGCAGGAAACTGGATACCTGAACAGCAGATCACACAGCGGCATCGCGCCGAAGATTGAAGGCGTACGATATTATTACGATTCCTTCGACAGCAACTTCCGCCGCTACGATCATCTGAGCTGGAAGATTAAGTACAACCCGGACGATCTCACTCAGGTGCTGGCTTACAATGAGGAGAATCAACTCAGCTTCCTGCTTCAGCAGAAACACGAGCAGCCGATGGCGCTCTATGACAGAAAAGAAGGCGACGGCGAGCAGCTGCAACTGGTGCGGAGCTTCAACAAAGAAATTAAAAACCAAATCCTCGACGTGCAGGCAGAAGATGCCCGACTGGTCAACGAATTCTTTACCGATTACAAAGAACTGGAAGGATCACTGGTGAAAACGCTGCTCACCGACAGCAGGGGCCAGCATAAAGACCGAAAGAACGCGAAGCGCCTGCAACCTGCGCAAAAGATGATCGAGAAGCAGAAAATAAAAGAAGCCAAAGCCACCGAGCGTGACTGGAGCCAAAGCCAGGAAGAATATCTGAAACAAAAAGTAAACCTTAATAAATACCTTGACCATGAATAAAACGACCAAAGACACCATTATTAATAACCTGGAAGCCTGGATGGATGAGAACGGTTTTTCGGCCAACGAATTTGCTGAAACATATAAAATACCGTCCAACTACATCAGCCAGATGCGCAACGGCAAATACTTCGTACCGGCAGGTGGCGGTAAGGAAGTAGCAATCGCGGATAAATACTTTCGGCTGATCGCCGAGGCCATAGGCACTGATGTAAGTGGGCAGAAGGAATACTGGAGATTCTTTGAAACGCCACAGGCCTTACAAATGCTGGCCACGCTGGAGGACGCCAAACGCTACGGCTACACCAATATCGTGATCGGAGAGACGGGCTGTGGGAAGACTTACCTGTCTGACCTGTTTATACGCCAGAACCCGAAGGATAACTTCAAGATTACCGTGGGCAGTATGGACACCATCGCAGATCTGCTTGATAAGCTGTGTGACGTGCTGAAGCTGCCACAGGTGCACAGCAAAAGCCGTAAGATTAACGCCATCATCAAAGAGCTGCAACGCCTTCGCCTAAACGGCAGAAACCCGATCATCATCTTCGATGAAGCCGAGTATATGAAGCAGACCACCCTGTGCAACATCAAGGAGTTCCACGATCACCTGAATAAAAAGTGCGGTTTGGTGCTGATAGGTACCGACCAGCTTCTGCAAAAAATTGAAAAGCTGAAAAAGAAAAACAGTCCGGGGATGCCGCAGTTCTACCGCCGCGTGAAGTACGGGATCCGCGTTTTAAAAAGCATTGATACCCGATTTAATGAGTTTTTAAAGGATGTTGAAGACAAGGCGCTGGTGAAGTTCCTGCAAAGGGAGTGCGACAACTACGGCGAGCTGCACGATGTTCTGGTACCGGCGATGCGTGAGGCTGAAAGAACGGGCGAAGCGCTGACGGAGGATTTTGTGAGAAAAGTGTTGAACCTGCCAAAATTATAGAAATATGCCTTGGAAAATAACAGAGCATAAATGCTTACAGCAGAATCAGGAGTTGAAGGTGAAAGCACTTGTGAAAGAAATGGCAGAATATTCATACGCAACGTACGCTGAAAGCTTTGAAAATCACTTTAAGTCTTTAATAAAAGAAGTTCCTAAAACAAATACGTTTTCCGCCGATCACTTCTACAGGGTAACGCAAAGAAACCTTAAGTCAGTAGAAATCTGGAAGGTGGACATAGAGGGTGAATTTAAATACAAAATGTTTACGCTCGATTACTATGAATAAAGCACTCAGCAGCAGCGACCTTTTAGCAAAAAAATACAAGCTCTTTGACTTTACCGATGACTTCCTTGCCGCGTTCGACCGACCGGAAAAGACCGGGACCTGGTTTGTGTACGGAAACTCCGGCAACGGCAAAACCAACTTCCTGCTGCAGCTGATAAAAGAACTCGCCAAAACTGAAAGAGTGCTTTACAACTCACTGGAAGAGGGCGACGCGCACACGATGCAGAAAGCCTGGATGGACAACAATATGCAGGACTGCGGACGCCGCGTGCAGCTGATCTGCGAGACGATGGAGGAGCTGAAGGACAGACTGCGGAAGCGGCAAAGCCCGAACGTGATTGTGGTGGACAGCTTCCAGTACACCTGGATGAATTTTAAAGAATACATGGCCCTGAAAAACGAGTTCAAAAACAAGCTCTTCATCTACAACAGCCAGTGCGAAGGCAAGAGTCCAATGGGAAAAACCGCGATGAAGGTGATGTATGATGCAAGTTTGAAAATATGGATCGAGGGATTTAAAGCCTTTTCAAAAGGCCGGTACATCGGCAAGAATGGCGGCGAGTATGTGATCTGGGACGAGGGAGCCGAGAAGTATTGGGGAAATAAAAAATAATATGAATACAGAATACAACCACGAGATCCTGGCGCTCGACAGCCTTTATGATGTACTTACCTGGTACGACCGGTGCTGGCTACACCTACACAGCTTCGATAAGCAAAGCGGTCCGCCCAGTCCGCGCATCCTGGCGCTATTAAAAGTGATAACAGACAGCCATTGGCGGGCACCGCAGCGACGCGCCGGGCAAGACCGCTGCGGACAGTACGAACACTATGGGGAATGGCTGGAGATTACAGATTACGCGGCCAACAACCCGAAGATTACCGAACAGATTGAGAGAATCAAGAGCCAAGAATAAAGACAAAAAATTAAAAAATGACAGAACTATTCGCACCCAACGAGGAGGAACTCGACCAGATGATCCTCGAAGTACAACAACAGATGGAGGAAGCAGAAAGCCAGCTGGAGTATGACCACCTGCATGATCGTCTGAAAGACCTCCGCAACCAGAAACAACAATTATTAATTCAAGATAACATACTATGAAATTCAAGCAAACCCCAAAAGACAAAACGTGGACGGATGAAAGCGGAACCGAGATTCCGTACAACCGTACCACGCCCGCCGAAAGGCTCAGAGAAAAGTACGCGTTTGCGCTCCTGAGTGAAGCGGAGACGATCAACCAGAGGGCGACCGCCTTTAAAGCCAAAATCACCGAACTGGTGCAGGAGGTGATCGATGCCGCGCGCGAAGAGAATGCCGTGAAGCTCGAAGGTAAGGGAAATTACACCTGGTACAATTTCAACCGCACCATCAAGATCGAGGTGAATGTGAACGAGCAGATCTCATTCGACGAGCTCACGATAGAAAGCGCGAAGGAGAAACTGATGGAGCTGATCCGCCAGAGCATCACCGGCGACGACTTCATTATCACACTGGTAGAAGACGCTTTCCAGACCAGTCGCGGCAAACTGGATCCCAAGAAAATCCTCGGCCTGAGACGCCACACCGAGCGGATAAGAAACGCGAAGCTGAAAGCTGAGTGGAGCGACATCATGACGCTGATTGACAAGAGTATCTCCCGCCCGAGCAGCAAGACTTATTTCAAAGTCTGGAAGAAAAACGAAGAGGGCAAGTATGAGGGCGTGGAGCTTAACTTCTCAGCACTGTAATGATGGATGTTTTCACCTTTATCATAGGATTCGCTGTCGGCTTCGTTATCGGGATTGTGTTCATCCTTGTGGCGGTAGGTTACTTCAGCGGTTTGTACAGGGAAGACCTTTCCGGTACACATGAGATTACGATTAACCGTGGTTAATTAGTTTGTGACCGCCGGGAAAGTCCGGCACCATCCTCACGATAGATTTACAAAGGATAAAATCGCCGGAGACGGAGTTTGCAGGTTCGAGCCCTGCCGGAGGAACATAAGCAAAACCCCTTATACATAGGGCTTATAAGCAGAATAGATTATAATCCAAAAGAAAACAAAATGGCAACCCTACAAGATTTACAAGAGTTGTTTGCCTCGCGCAAACCCAGCGATGTAGCCATCGAGATCTGTGGCTTCACCGGCTTCCGCACCACTAACATCGAGGAACTGACGGCGGAAGAGATTGACCGGCTGTATGCATGCCACGCACCACGGCTGAAAGATGTAGAAGCTGAGTTTGAAGCTTTCAAGGCCGAAATGGTACAGAAAGCCTGGCGCAGCAAGATACTGGCGGCGGCCGAGAAGGCAGGATTGAAAGAACCGGGCGACTTCGGGAAATTCAACGCCTGGATGCTGAACAGGAGCAAGTATAAAAAACCGCTTTACGCACACACCGTAGAGGAGCTGAAAGAGCTGCACCGGCAGATCAATTCGGCGATCAGTAACAACTACCGCAGCGCCCAGAAGCCGATGACAAAAGCGTGGTGGAATCAGGGAGAGAAACTTAAAAATTTGAATTGATGATTCTTCCCTTTTCAACACAGCTCAACGGAAAGCCTACATTATTTATCGAAAAGATTTGGGAGGGCTTTTTTAGAAACGATTTTTTTGGCGGAAAGGATACCGAGTTTATAAAGTATTTCGATTTGCACAAAGAGAAATTTGGTAGAACTTGGGATGAACTACCCGCCGACAACAGACTAGAGTTTCCAAAAATCCACACCATCCGCAAAGATGAAAAAAACCGGTGGAAGCCTGGGATGATGATTGACTTCTTTATCAATAACCGCACGAAAAATGCCTTTCGCTTTGCGCCACGAGTTCAGGTGGTTTCTACACAGGGCATACATATACGACATCATACTGGACATGTTGAAGTGTTTATCAATGGTGAATGGTTTGGTGAGGTATTTCACCACGGGTTAGATGATATTGATTCCTTGACTCAAGACTTGGAGCTATTAGCTAAGAATGATGGCTTCAATTGTGTGGAGGACTTCTTTGCTTATTTCGATGAAGACTTCACTGGTAAAATCATTCACTGGACAAATTTTAAATATGAATAAGGAACAACCCCAAACCCCCGAAACCGAGATCCTCGACTATCTGAAGCAGGTCACCGGCACCAAGTTCCGGCCGATTAAAAGCAATTTAACGCTTATTTCAGCACTGTTGAAAGCCGGGTACGAACAGGAGGAAATCATAGAGGTGATACAGCTGAAGACGGTGCAGTGGAAAAACAACGCCGTGATGGCGCCCTACCTGCGCCCGAGTACCCTCTTTAAGATGAGCAATTTCGATAACTACGTAAATGAGCTGGAGCTCGTGAAACAAAACCCAAAGATGTATGCACAACACTTCGCAGCACTTAATAAAATCAAAGGAAGCAGATCAGCCGCCGACGACACTGATGCAATTAGCGACCTGTACGGCTAAGCAGTTTAACAACCAACTGGCCAGGCTGGAGCAGAACCTCACGATCCGCGGAAGCATTGAACAAAGCGCGCTAATCTGCACCGAAGGACAAAAGAAAGACGTGGTGCCGCAGATTATCCGCGTGATAGAGTTCTTTCTGCTGGTCACCGGTAAGGAAATGGAGGATTTCCAGATCACCATCCTCGCGGGCGATTTGTATGACCGCTTCCGTACCGATACGCTGGATGACATCATCCTGATGCTGAAGTTTGCCAGAACCGGCGAATTTGGCAAGGTGTACAGCTTTAACAGCATGACCGTGATGGAGTGGGCGCAGCTTTACTTGGATCGAAAGGCCGAGGAACGCGAGAGATTGCTTCGCTCCGCTCGCAATGACAGGCGCAAGGAGCTGCCGGAACCGGAGGGAAAACGCTTTAGCGAGCTGCCACCAGAACTACAGGAAAAGTTTAACAGCCTGGGCAAAGAGAAAAGCAGTTTTAAGCTGATCCCCGACAAGGCCAAAGAGGCGATGACTAATGAGAAATTGATGAGAAACTTACAAAAAGAAAACGATGATTAAACTAAACAACTACTGGTACAGCTACGAAGAAGTGCGGGAGGCGCTGGAAAAAAAGGGCTATACCATCGTGCTGGATGAGCATGAACCAGACAAGCGGGGTAACATAAAGACCGAATGGAGCGCGATAAAAGACGGCCAGACACAGACCATACAATCAGCTGCCATCAAAGAATTTCATAAAAAACCGCCGCTTGTGTAGTGTGCGGTTTTTTTTATTACATTTGAGAAAAATACAACGAGATGAAAACAACGCTACTGTACTCCTTTCATAAGGATGTCTTCGATTTGGATGAAACTGTCTACATCGAATTTGAAAATCCACCTTATATACCAGAAAGCAAGGAGAAAATCGACATTGATTTTCACAGCTTCTTTGATGAAGAAATTGCCGATCAGATTGTAGCCAGACTGGAGGCAAACGAAAATATAATACCGTATAGAAATATGAGCACGTGGTCGAAGACCGGCGTAAATATTCATTATGAGTATATGGATATCATTACCCCAACCAAATACCGAATCGTTTAAAAAATGAAAACACAATTGACACCTGATGATCAGGGAGCTCGAAACAAAAAGACAAACAGCAAAATTTTAAAGTACGGCTGCCTGCCTATTACGGGCATCTTCGTATTATTTATGATTATCGGGATGTTTACTGATGATAAGGCAACTCCACACGCGACAGAAACATCAACCCAGAAAACAACAGCGGTTGCAGATGCCGCGCCTGATAACTGGATTTACCCTGAGAATACGGATAAAATGGATAAATCCGGAAAGTTGGCAATGACTACATCTAAGGATATTCTGGAGTTTGAATTTCCTTATGGCGGCGGTTCTACCTCAACATTGCTAATACAATCAAGAAACGGACGGACTGACGTGATATATCAGATTGAGCCAGGGCAAATCATGACAGAAAATCCAGTTAGAATTAAATTTGATGATAAAGCGCCATACAGCTTGGGTGTTAACCAAAGCACGGATTTGAGTTCAAACATTATTTTTCTACAATCTTCATCTAAAGTGTTAAGCGACATTAAGAAATCTAAAAAGATGGTAATCGAGGTTGATTTTTACAAGGAAGGTATGAGACAAGTGGAGTTTAATGTGGAAGGATTGAAGTGGTAAACTCCGGCTTGCACAAGTAAAAGCCGCGCGTTATCTTTGTTTTATGACCAGCGAAAAAACCAAGAGACGGCAGAAAAGAGACGAGCAGGTGCGGCAGTATTTTGCCGAGCTTGAGGCTAAATATCCACAGTGGCGGCTCGATGCACTGCTGGATAAAACGGCGGAACGGTTCCCGCCCATTTCTGCGGCCACCGTCTCTGCCATATTAAACAAAAGCGGGATTTACAAGTAATTAAAAAGCGTTTCAATGGTCTTGAAACGCTTTTTATTTGGTGGTATGACAATTGTTTGTATATTTGCTCCCGAAGAGCGATGACTTCAATCTTCTACCTCCGCGACAAGGTTATGTCGCATTTTTTATTTTAGCAGGTCCTCTGCGCTTATTTTTTCAATCAGTTTACCTTCCCGTATAAATATGAACTCACTGAAGGTATCTTTTCTATAGTTCTGCAGTATATTACCACGAATGCTGTTTTTAAGCCGGTTAAGGTCGCTTGGATATTCCGGCATAATTTCAAATACGATTATTTTACAGCCCTGCGCCTTCGCTGATTTAAGATTAGAGGATACTCCTTTGCCTTTCTGCTCTTTTCTGTCTGCCATTAATTTGCGTATTTGATATTCAGGGTTCTTATAACCTTCAATCAGTATATGCGGCCTTATTTTTACGGTTATCGCATTATCCGCCAGAATAGTTGCCGTTGTTATATTCTTATCCAAATCATACTTGTCTGCAAAAGGGCTCACCTTTACTGCTGCGCCACTTTCGGATTTGTACACAATCTTATAGGGTGCGGCATGTTTAGCCAACTCTGCCGCTTCTTTACCTTTCCTTATTAGCTTATAGAACATAAAACGACCCCAGGCCGCAACCTTCTCAATCTGTTCCGGATTCAAGCCGCCAGAGGTCATGTAACCGGAACCGTTAAAGATCTTTCCGCTTACGCCGGGATTATTGGCAAACTCAATTTTAAGCTGGGTTCCACCGGTGGGCTGGTCGGTCTCCGGTTCGTCCGTCTGTACTACCGTGCAGCGGCAACCCCAGTCATTAGGCGGAAGATTGTCCTTCCACCACGGATCGTTTATGGGTTTTACAATACCATCCCAGGCTGCATGCTCCGGTCTTACCCGGCCATCGCCCACAGTGCTGTACCTAAGATTAGGATATAAGTTCTTATTTCGCTGGAAATCCTGCCACTTTTCTGCACTCTGTGCGTTGGCCACTGTCTGGTGGTACTCCGTTTCCAGCCATCGGGTGTTATAGTCGCCGGATACCTTGTAGGCTTCTTTCAGGAACTCGGATTTTGGAGTAAGTTTTCCGTCTTTGGTCAGCAGATCCTCCAGTGTTTTCCGGAAGCTGGTCTCTTTAAATGCAGAGAACTCTGCAATACTTGTTTTCAGGGATTTGGCCAGGGGCTCATCCCAGAACTCAGATTTAGGCGAAAAGCCCACGTCTACCCCCGCAGAGAGTTTATCGTAATACACCTTCCACAGTTTTTCCCGGTTTTCCGGACTCACTTTCTTCTCATTGAAAAGCTGCTCCAGATAGTCCTCAATCAGCCTGCTTATGCTGAAGTCTGCCGTATAGTCTGCGGTGTAATGATTGTCGCAGCATTTACTCCGGTAGTTCAGCGCAAGCAGGCCTAAGGCTTTTTTCCGCTTACAGCATCCTGTATTACGGTGTCCGGGGTCTCGTCCAGCTCCACGCCGTAAGTTTCCTCCACATACGCCTTGCTCAGCTTATAGCCGCTTCGCATCAGCTCACCGTCAATCTTAATTTGCGCACTGGGATCCTTGGTTTGTGAGACTTTGAACTTGTAACCGTCCGGGATGTTGTAGCCGATGGCGCGCATTGCCGGCAACAGTTTATCATTGAGGATGGCGAGGATCTTCTTTTCGTCGGCATATACCAGCTCCGCCAGTGTATTCTCGTGCACAGTGCCCTGCGCACGGCTGCCGCCGCTGTCGGTGGTCATGGTCTGGTGAATAATGAGCTTTGAGAGTTCCTTATCCAGTGTCTCCAGTTTCTTAAAGAAAACATTGAAGGCATCGCCCTTGGAGTTCTCTTTAATCTCGACTTCGGTACCGATTGGGAAAACGCCGTAAGGTGCGGAGCCCATCTCTTCGAGCCAGCCTGCTACTTCATTTTTTACGGTTTCGCTTTGGGAAGCGATTTTGGCGATACGGATCGGCACACCGAAGAGTTCCTCGAACTCATCCCAGGAACCCCAGGAGTGGCGCTTCAAAATCGTGTATGGCGCAGCTTTCTCCAAGATACCGATATGGTCATACATCTGGCATTCGATAAGCAGATCCGGGTAGTCGCGGTACGGCAGACCGACATTCTGTGCATAATCATTCAGGATCAAACCGAGTTCCGGGATGACACGGCCACGCTCCACGAGGCTGACGGCTTTTATTTCGCCCTTATCCACTTCGCTCAAGAAGACCACCGAGGTGCCATAATAAACCGATTTGTGCGCATAGTTGATCAGATCCTCGAACCATGTTTTATCTTCGATGAATTTGGAGTGCTCATCGGACTTGGCGCCTTTCGGATCCACCAGGATAATATCTTTGTTGGTGGTGCGCAGGGTGCGGTTCTCGGTGATGCCGGTAAGGTGGCCGTCCATCATCACATCTTCGTACACCTCCTGCATGTAGTGGTTTCTCGGCATCTCGGCACTGTATCGCGCCTGGCGTGCAAACTGCCAGTCGTTGAGCTCCTTGCGCCAGAGGCGGCGGTGTGTCTTCATGGTATCGAGCATCAGGCGCGTGACTTTCTTCACGTCCTGAGACTGGTTGCCGGAGAGGCTTATCTTGTTTCCCACGAGGTTGCCGCCGATGTGGGTGTGGTGTTGAGTGAATGCCATATTATTTAAAAGTTTTGTCGAGTAATTTTTTAGCTTTTTCAGCGATTTTATCGTTCAGGTATTTGGACTTCCAGAAAAATCTTCTGACCGGCATACCATCTTTACCTTCATTGTGCCTTTCAGCGTATTTTTTATATGTATAAATAACTACTTTGAGTTTTGAGCGTCTGGCGCGAAAGGAGTTTTTAAGCTTATTACCGCCGGTATTGTGGCCGACCAAAATCGCACGTTTGAGATTCTTGCGTCCGAATTTGGTAAAGTCGCCTGCATTGCCCTTTCGGTTGGTTCGGTAGCGGGTAATGTCGCGACCTTTGCGATCGGTTGTCTTACGCGGTTTCCATTTATCGAGACCGGAATCATTAAAGCCCTGGTCGCGAAAGTTTTTCTTTATAAAATTCAGAGATTCAACCTCCATTATCTTCAGCATATCCTCCGGCAAGGTTGTGGCTGCACGTCGCAATATCCGTTCTAGTTTAGGAATATTACCAGCCATTCTGATAATTTCTGCGGTTTCCGAGCTTCATAAATTTTACGTCCTCATCCGGCACACCATCACCGTCGCTGTCTGTCTTCACGGTGGGCAGGTTTGCGCGACGCTTGCCGCTGGATATGTCTTCGAGCCACTTCATGGCTTCGTTGTACTCGTCCTCATTCAGCTGAGCTCCCGGCTTGCGGCGTTTCAGCAATTTGTAATAGACGAGATCCTTCAGGTACATGAGCACGGTAGGATCGCGGTCTTCGCCGGTCTTTGAAAAAACGGTGTCCACATCGTAGTAGCTGCCGAGGTTGGTTTTGATGAGCGAGATCATCTCGGTAATCAGCTGATCGATGGTACCGTCATCTTCGGAGCCACCGGCAACGAGTTTTATAAAATCTGCGGGAGCTACCGTGCTGAGCTCATCCTTTGTTAAAAATGCCATAATCAGTGCGTTATCGTTCGGTTTGTATATCTGCGCCCGAGCTTGCGCCGGATGCGTGTGTCAAAAGTCTGTGCATAGGCGAACATGCCGCCCATGTCTACGGTTTCCTCAGCATCGTTTACCTGCTGTAGCGGTGAGAACTGAGTACCTGCCAGAAACTGCAGTTTTTCGGCAATGGCATCGAGGAGGTCAATTTCCATCAGTCCGTGATCCGGGTCGGCGGTGCCATTATGCTGATCCATCCAGCCGTCGCGACAAAACAGTGTTACGGTAACTGTGGCGGTTCCGGTCTGCCCCTCTTCAGTCATGGTTTCATATTCGATGTTTGGAATCGAAATAAGCGCAGCGACAAAAAGGCTCGGAAAGTCTTCGCTTTCAAACTGCTTCCGGTTAAAGTCCACGAGCTCCAGTTGAGGAATAGTCATCAATGCCTCTTTGGCTTTTATAAAAATTTCTTTGCGTGGGGTCATATTCTTAGTATATACGGTCGCTTTCTAAATCTTTTCTTCGTAAAGAAATTGATCTCGCCCATTCTGGAAGTTTATATTCAGATCCGGCAGTAATGAATTCGTTTCTTTGAGTTTCCTTACGCTCTAAAGTGTAGGGATTATACCAGAAGGTTGTTTCAACATATCTTTTTGAATTTCTTCCATCAAAAAAATAGTATCTGTCAACTTTTTCAATTTCAAATCTATCTTTACTCATATTCTGCGGGTTTTCTTTTTGCCTATTGTTGGTCTGAAACCTTCATGCTGACTCTCGGAATAGCCGAAATAATTGCGGCCTAATCTTACCGCACACTCCAGCGCATCCGGTAAATCGTCGTGCGCTTTGGTTCCTTTTTCAAATGATAAAATTTGCTCCTGCGCACTCTCCCAGTCGTGTGTGTCTTTCAGTTTCGCGCTGATCTTAATCAGCTTGTTAAAAAATACGTCCGTTAGAGTTGCCTCAATCCGCATATGTTTGTCTGTAGAGGTTGAATTCGGAATCGGGACACTCGCGTATTTCTCACGTTCCGCAGCTGAAAGCCAGGCAGTGGAAAATACTGCAGCCTGCGAAACCGTGGCATCATAGAATGACAGCACGGAGGTGCCCTTTTCGTTATACTCACGCATTTTGGCAAAGTGCCATTCCATCGCTTCCGGCAGGTCGCACTGGCGGCAGAAAACATTGAGCACGGTAATTCTACCGTTTTTAAAACCGAGAATAACACCGGCTTTGTAATCGCCGTTGCGGGTATAGGATAAATCCCAGAAGCAAATAAGGCCATCCCAGATCACAGAATCCGAAACCTCCTCAAATTTCAGCCACTCGGCTTTGAAGAGCTTGCCCTTTTCGATCGGGTTGTTATAGTCCTCACGCTGCGAGGTGTAGTAATCTGTTTTAGAATTGATGAGTTTTATATCTTTTTTACTCATTCGCTGGTGCCAGCTCGGGTTTCCGTTTTCATCAGACAGGTTCACCGTATGCTCGTGCCAATGCTTTGAATTTTTGAAAGCGCCTTTGATGCCATCGCAAAGACCATTCTTTACAATGTAATTGTTTGGAATCAGGAGACGGCCACGGCGGAGGTGGAAAGCTTTTGCAAGATCACCGGTTACTTTCTCCACATTCTCGCGGGTCAGTTCGATGTTTTTAGCCTGCTTGCGGTCTTCGCAGTCATCCAGTGAAGCGAAATCGATACGGTACTGGCCGACTCTTAAACCACGGAAAGGCTGGTTTAATCCGAGTGCCTTAAACTTTTTGCCGTCGGTGGTATCGAACTCGCCGTCTGCCCAGTTACCGTAACTCATCTGAACGCCAAAATCTTTAATGTAGCGCTCGTTCCACTGAAGGTGAGTCTGCAGATCCGAAAGCAGGATCTTGGCCAGGTTCTCATTCCTACCGATCAGCACGCCAAAATTCAGCTCATTGTTTTCCTTCAGGTGGCATGGGTTACCGACGTTTGAGTGGATGGACTTGGCAGAACCACGAAACCATTTGCGCCACTGCACAATGAATGGATCTTCAAAGGTTCTGTCGTACGAGGTTTGGTGAAAGTCTGCGCACGGTGCGTCGGCTAAAGAAAGCGACACACCCATGCCGAAATAATAGTCGAAAAACTGAGTGTAGTTTTCCGGCTGCAGCAGGTATTTAATCCGCTCTTCCTGCTCCTCCGCAGTTTCTTTGATGATGGAACTGAACGTGAGCTCCTTAATCATCTTTGATTTGGATTTGAAACTTTCGAGCGCGGTTTTGTATTCGGTAGCGGTCATTTAAATCAGTGTTTCGATATAAGACTCCTGAAGGAGACGGATCTCTTTAAGCAGCTGAAGGTTCTTTTCACGCTTTTGCAATTTGGACTTGGCGACGATATCCTGAAACCAGTCGATAAAATTGTCGAATGTCTCCATAGAGTAAACCGCTTTCTTTTTGGCATCATCCATCTTGTCCCAGGCGGAGGCGAGTTTCGAAATATCATCAGGCCTGTACGGCATCTGCTTGCCGGATTTTATGGCAGCGATATTGGAGCGGATCATTGCTTTGATCTCATTTGGTGAAATATTCTGCAGCTGCTTCTCCTCTTCCCAGTTATATTTCTTTTTCCACTCGTTTAAAGTTTTAACGCCTACCTTGATCGTTTCCATTTCGGAAATTGACTGGAGGGAATAGCCACGCACATAGAGTCCCAAGGCATCCTTTTGTTTTTTGTCGCGCTCAGCGTTCCGCATACGCCCCTGGGTTTTCACCTCCTCAGTGTCGCAAGTCTGTACTTCCACTACTTTTTTAGCCATTACTTATAATTTGAATCAACATTTAATTTGCCGTCTTCGGTAAAGCGGATGTCATTTACCTGCTGGCCATCATACTGAAGGTTCTTTTTTGCTTCAATGAGGAACTCGGTTGCATCTTCGGAATTAAGCATCTGGGTGATGCCCACGCCGAGCTCGGGCGCAGCTTTGTATTCGCCTTTATTGGCGATGAGTATGTGTTCTGTGTGCTGGCTGTCGCTTTCGCCTACGGCAAAGTCACCGTTTTTAATTTCGAGATCTAAATTGAAGATAAAGTCCTGCATCGCTTATTAATTGTCACAAAATTCCATTAATAAGGCATTGAGAAAAAATCGCGGAACTATTAATTAAGAATTTTGGCTTAAAATTTCGGCCAAAAATTCTGTTCTACTTTTGCCGGTTTTTTTTTAGGGCTGCGGTGCGCCAATTTTGTGACCTACTTACGAAGCTACAATGCACAAAAACAAAGATTTCCGTATCACCGCCACGACTACCAACTCGGTACTGCAACTCAGCATCACCGGCAGGATCTGGCAGGGTGAAGTTGCCAACGCTATTAAGGTGCATATTGACGGCGCCCTGGGTGCAGGAATTACGGAGGCGGAGGTTTACATCAACTGTGTAGGCGGTAGCGTCTTTGAAGCGCAGGAAGTGGTGAACGAATTAAAAAGAATTGCCAATGTAAATCTGATTATAGGGTCGCTGGCTGCCTCTGCCGCCACGTACATCATGTGCCACTTCCCGGCACAATGTTACCAGACCTCGCAGTTTATGATCCATAAACCCGCCACCGACGTCTTCGGGAATGAAGACGACGTGAAAGCGGATTTAAAGGCTCTTGAAATACTGACTAATACCTACCGCAGCGCCTACGCCAAAAAGATGAACAAACCGGAAGCGGACATCGAAGCGATGTGGCAAAAGGATTACTGGATGGATGCCAAAGAAGCGCAGGCGCTTGGCTTGGTAGATTCCATCATCGATGAAGAAATACAGGCGGACACTGATACCATCGCGATGATGGTAGCGTGTGGCTGCCCGAACATACCCCAACAACAACCTACTAAAAAAGAAAATATGTCATTAGTTGCAATTGCCGCCGCACTGGGTGCCCCGGCACAATCTACAGAGGCGGAAGTGCTGGCGAAAGTTACTGCACTGGCTACTGCCAAAACCAACGGGGAAAGCGAAAGAGACCAGTGGAAACAAAAGTTTGAGGCGCTGCAAAAAGACGAGGCTTCGGCTTTGGTTGATAAGGCTGTCGCACTCGGGTTGATTCCGGAGGCACTGAAAGAGACGACTATCGGCTCTTTTACGGCTGAGAACTTCGAGGCACAAAAGGCATCTTTCACGAAACTTATCAGCGACAAAGAAGCTGAGAACGTGAAAGACGGAAGACACACCGCTGTGGCTTCTGCCATAGGCGGAAAAGCTACAGGCGCAACCGCTGCGGGAGCTGAGAAGACCTTCGACTACCTGCAGAAGCATAACCCTGCGGAACTGCGCAGAATAGCGGAGAAAGAACCGGAAAAGTACCAGGCCCTGGCGACGGATTATGCCAACGGCGTGAGACACAAAGCCTAAACAACCATTTTTACAAAAACAACCTACAATTATTATGAAAAGATTATCATTATCAGCCCTTGCGGTTAACTTCTTAATCGCCCTGATACTAAGCTTTGTGTTGGCACCGTATCTGAGTGCAACTCAACCACAGGCCGTAATTGCCGCAGCTGCTATCACGACTATCAGTGCAACGGTACAGTATTTCGCGCCAACCCTGTTTGCCGGTAAAGCTATGATGGCTTTGCAGACGCAGGTCTGGACGAGCGAACTTATCGAGAATCCCTTCCCGGACGGTTCGTTTATTACCAAATCTAAAGACCTGAGTGAATGGGTGGACCACGATAAGATCAATCTGGTGGAAGCCGGTGTGGAACCTGCGGTCTTTGAGGATTATTTTAACGGTAATGAAGATCCGCTTCCATTGGCGAACATTAAAGACATTCCGCACGAGGTAGTGCTGAAAACCTACAGCACCGAGCAAACGCGTCACCGCGAGCTTCAGGATGTGGAACTGCAGTACGACAAGCGTACCAGTATCATCAAACGGCACAAGCAGGCGCTTGACCGAAATATGGGCGTGCGTGCAGCCTTTGCATGGACACCAGCCGTGAACAATGCTTTCAACAAGCTGATCACCGTAGGCGCGAATGACTCTATGGTGGATGCCATCATCGATGTGCAAGCGTTCATGGCGGGCCTTGACCTATCGAGTGAGCTTAACGTTTGTCTGACGCCTGATCACATGGCCAGAATCCGCAAGGAGGACAAAGTACTCTACAAGGATATCCTTAACGAGAACAAAATGTACGGTTTCAACGTATTCCAGTATTCACAAACGCCACTCTTCACCTCTGCAGGTGTTAAGAAGCCGATGGGTTCGGCAGTAGAAAACGGCGACAAACGCGCGACCTTCTTCTGGGCAACCGAGGAAACCTTCCGAGCCCTGGGGTCTGTGAAGATGTACGCAAATCTGAACGACTCCGCGTACCAGGCTGACACCCTATCATTCGCGCAGCGTGCGCTGATCGGTGCGATGAGAGCTAATAACCCGAAATACTTCGGCGGTATTATCTAAAGAAAGATCTTTTTGGTTCCGGTCCCCCGCCACCGCGGGGGGCTGCCCAAAAGTTTAATCTCATAAAAAAAGAAAACGCTATGTCACAAGATAAAAAAGTAAAAGAGTACTTCGCAAACAACCCTGAGGAGGAGAAAGTATTCACCACGTCTGACGGCTTCCTGTTCAAGCAGGAAATGTATGCCACGGCTCACGCAGCGACGATCACCGACAAAGAGGTGACGAAACATCACAACACGGTAAAAACCGATGGGACGGTTCCGGCCGCTGAAGTTCCGGTAACGACTGTAACCGATGACGGCAAAGAGATCCGCACAAAAGATCAAACCGTAGAGGTACCAAACGTGATGGACTCGCCGATTGAGGTAGAGGGCAAAGCTGAAGTAATTGTGGAAGGCATCACCGATAAGGTGGAGACTGTGAAAAGCATCACGCCTGAGACGCCGGCAGCGGAGGCACCGAGCACATCGGTGAGAAGCGTGACGCCAGAAACTCCGGCAGATGCACCCAAGCCAGCGGATGCGCCAAACGCCACGCCTGCGAAGGAGACCAAGTCTACTTCAAAAAAGGCGGCGAACCCTAAAAAATAAGTCATGCGAGGCATCAACTACATTGCCGTACACTGCTCCGCTACGCAACCGAACGCGAAGGTGTCGGCGATCCAGAATTACTGGAGACAACAATTAGGGTGGAAAAGTCCGGGTTACCACGTCATTGTGGAAGCCGGCGGCAATGCGGTTGAGCTGCTTCCCATCGACCAGGTGTCTAACGGCGTAGCAGGTTACAACTCGCAAACAATAAATATCTGCTACATCGGCGGCATTGATGCAGACGGCAAGCCAAAGGACACGCGGACGTGTGCGCAGAAGCTGACGCTGCTGAGGTACCTCACCGCGTGGCGCAAGAAGTTCCCAAACGCGAAGATACAGGGGCACAGAGATTTCCCAAAAGTCTCAAAAGCCTGCCCGAGTTTCGACGCTAAAACCGAATACAAAGATGTATAAGCTACTGTCCATTGTCTTGTTTTCTTTGGCGCTGGGTGCCTGTTCTGTAAAAAAGCAGGTCACCCAGTCCACAGAGAAAACGCAGGAGACGAGCGCCTACAAGGTGGAAAAGTACCGCGACACAGTATTCTACACACCAAAAAGCAGCACGAGCTTCGGAATCCCGATTCCGAGTTTTGCGAAATGCCCGCCGTTAGACTCCGCTCAGGGACTGCAGCAGGCCCAGGGACCGGAGAAGCCGAAAGTGTTCAGCCAAAAGAGCGGCAACGCAAAGGCGACCGTGAGGATTGAGCACGACAGCATCTTCATCCAGGCAGAGTGCGACAGCCTTGCGCTGGAAGCGAAGATAAAAGCCGAATATGAGGGCAAGTTCCAGAAAGAGAGCGAAACCTCTAAAACGGAAACTAAAACCCAAAAAGGCGGCATCTGGGGAGCCATCAGCAACATGCTTATCGCACTGGCGCTGGGCTTTGTGCTCGGAAAACTAATAAAAATCTAAACAAACAAAATGGGATTACCAAAGATCATTTTCAACATCGCTACTACCGGACTCGGTCTGCTGGTAGCGGATATACAAAAAACACCCGGTCTTGTGATCAGCGGTGTGACGGTAGCCACGAAGATCACGCTCGGACAGAGTGTGCAGCTCTTCTCACTGCAGGATGCAGCTGACAAAGGCATCACGGCCGCCGAAAACCCGTTTGCCTACAAACATGTAAAAGCGTTCTATGACTATGCCGGTAACGGCGCGGAACTTTGGATCATGCTGGTGAGCGATGCCACCACAATGGAAAACATGGCCGACAAAACGCAGGCGTATGCCAAGAAACTGCTCGGCGATGCCAACGGTGCGATCCGCGTTCTGGGTATCATCAAAAAATCACTCGGTTCTGAAACGGTCTCGGCCGGGCTGGATGCCGATGTGGACAAGGCGGTAATCAAGGCACAGGCACTCGCTGAGGAGGCAGAAGCCAATTACTTCCCGATTCGGGTGGTGATTTCCGGAAACGGTTTCAGCGGTAACCCATCGGAACTGAAAGACTACAAAACCACAGATTTCAATAAAGTTTCGCTTTTGCTAAGCAATACCGACGGAGCACAAGAGGCTTCGATAGGTCTGGCACTCGGACGGCTGGCATCTACACCCGCGCAGCGGAATATCGGCCGCGTGAAAGACGGCCCAGTGGAAAATACCGCAGCGTACTTCACGAACGGCGGAACGGTGCAAAGCCTAAGCTCTGCCTGGGACACAATACACGACAAAGGCTATATCATCCTGAGAAACTTTGCAGGACGATCAGGCTTTTATTTTTCCGATGATCCAACGCTGACCAAAGCAAACGACGACTTCCGCAGCCTGGCCAACGGCTTCGTGATGGATAAGGCACTGATGATTGCCTACAGCTCGCTTATTGAGAACCTCGGTGACGAGGTGCCGGTGACTGACGAAGGAAGCATTCATCCCGCGATCATCAAAAGCTGGCAGAATGAAGTGGAGAGCCAGCTTGACGGTCTGATGGTACAGCGCGGCGAGCTGAGCAACGCAAAAGTTTACATCGATGAAAGACAGGACGTACTGACCACCGGTAACATGAACGTGGCCATACAGCTGCTTCCGGTAGGCTACGCGAAGTACTTTACCGTAAACATCGGTTTCACTACTCAAATTAATTAAGCATGAGCACATTTAACAGTAAAGAATACAGCTGGGCGGACGTAAGCACCGTGATCGGCGGCAGGATCCTGGAAGGCATTACCGGCATCGAGTACACCATAAAGCAGGATAAAGAAGTGATTTTCGGGCGCGGTAATGAGGGCCACAGCATCGGGCGCGGCAACAAAACCGCCGACGGTAAGCTGAGCGTGCTGCAGTCTGAATACGAGGCGATGGTGCGCGACGCAAAGGATAACGACATCCTGAACCTGAACATCGACATCACGGTTTCCTACGTGCCGAAAGACGCCGGACCGATTGTGACCGACATCCTGAAAAGCGTAGAGTTTACCGAAGATGCCAAGAAGGCCAACCAGGGCGATAAGAACATGGTGGTAGAACTGCCCTTTATCTTCCTGAAGAAACTCGCACAAAAATAACCTACATATCATCCCATTACATTAAAACCCGCTCGGTTTCGGGCGGGTTTTTTATTAAGAAAACAACCCATAAAACAAAATAAAATGTCAAAAATTACAGACAAACAGATCGAGGACTGGAAAGCCGCACACGGCGAAATTTTTAAACTCGAATTTGAGGACGGCAAAGAAGGCTTCCTTAAAAAGCCCTCACGTAAAATTCTGAAAGCCGCAATGGCGAAGATGCAGACCGATCCGCTGAGTTTCGTGGAGCGCATCCTTACCGACTGCTGGCTTGGCGGTGACGAACTGGTGAGAACCGAAGACGCTTATTTCTTTGGTGCCGCCGAACAGCTTGAAGGTTTAATGGAAAACAAAAAGGCCGAGCTAAAAAAGTTATAGAAGATTCAGACGGCAGTATTGAAGCCAACTTCATCGGCTATATGGACACGATGCTGGAGTATTACCTCGGCATCGATCCCGAAAAACTAACCGATGATGAGTGGGGCGAAAAGATCGCCCAGCTCAACGATATCAGACAAAGAGAAAAACCAGAAGTATAATGTACGGATTTACGCTTTCGCTTAAAGACATGTTCACCTCGCCACTCGCGCGGATCAGCGACGCGCTGAAGCGGGTGAATGATCAGGTTGATGATCTGGATGAAGATGTAGATCAGTTCAGTAAAAGAGGCGGATCCAGTCTTGGCGGTCTTGTGGGCGTGGTTACCCGGTTGGGTGCCGCATTTGTTACGTTTGAGTCGGTAAAGGCTTTGTTTAATATCGGTGTTCAGGCTGAACAGACCAATACTAAATTTGAGGTCCTTTTGGGATCCGCAGAAAAAGGCAGGGCTTTACTGGATCAGCTCACTCAATATGCCAATTTCACCCCTTACTCCGGTGAGGGAATGAATAAAGCAGCAGAGACGATGCTCGGTTTCGGGATTGCTCAGGAGCGCATTATGCCAAACATGAAGATGCTGGGCGATATTGCCATGGGTAATGAGGAGAAGCTTGGAAGCCTCTCGCTGGTCTACTCACAAATTATGGCTACCGGAAAGTTGATGGGGCAAGATCTTCTACAGCTCATTAACCAGGGCTTTAACCCACTACAAATAATATCCGATCAAACCGGTCTCTCAATGGGAGTTCTTAAGGGCAAGATGGAACAAGGTGCTATTTCTTCCGATATGATATCGGAAGCCTTCAGGATTGCTACGTCTGAAGGTGGTAGGTATCACAAAATGGCAGAAAAAATGGCAGAAACAGCAGGCGGAAAATGGTCTACAATGATGGATGCTTTTGCCGCGGTCACACGTAATGTCGCGCTGCGATTTGCCGAATGGGTGAAGCCTATTTTCGATGTAGGCACCGCCTTCGCCGGTAGGATTCTGCCGATGCTAAAATGGATGTATGAGTACAGGTCGGTAATTTACACACTTGTCATCGCCTACTCAATTTATAGTGGTATCCTACTTATTGCGGCGGCTCGCACCGCTTACCTGGCTTGGGCTGTCTCGTGGTCAACCTCTGCAATTATTTTTAATACCATTGCGACCTATGGATGGTCTGGAGCGTGGACGGTTCTAAATGCAGCAATGCGAGCCAATCCGATCGGTTTCATTATAACACTTATCGGACTACTGGTGGCAGGCGTTATATGGGCATGGAAAAACTTTGAACAGTTTCGCGGTTTTGTAATGGGTGCATGGGCAGTTTTAAAAGGCTTCGCGCAGATGATCGGCGACTTCGTAATCGGCAGGATTAACGATCTTATCAAAGCTATCGACGGGATAGGCAGGGCGTTTACCGCCTTAAAAAACGGAAAATTTCAGGAAGCATTTGATATTGGTAAAGGCGTTATGGGCAATCTTGCGGGGACTGAAACTGCCGCTAAATTTTTAGAGTCAGGAAAGAAACTGGGCGGCCTGTACGGTCAGGGTTATGGTGAAGGTGTAGCGATGGGCAAGAAAACCATTCGGGCTCCAAAGACCGGCGCACCTGAAACACCGAAAGGTCCCGTAAAAGATAACGGCGTTTTCAATTCTCTTTTAGGCGCTGGAGGCGGCACTGAAAAGGGAAAAGGTAAAGGTGGAAATGGGGCCGGAAGTGCTGCCGCGAAAGCCGATGGCATCACCGGCGGTGGATCCAAGCAAACGAATATTAATATCACAATCGGCAAGCTGCAGGATCAAACCGTGATTCACGTGGACAGCAGCGACAAAGGGATCAATAATTTAGGCGACAAGGTGCAGGAGCTCATGCTACGAGCCGTGAACAGTGTAAACCAAATGCAGACTACGTAAAGAGCCAAGTAAAAAGTAAAATGGAGTTTGATATCAGAAAATTAACCGCGCAGGCATTCAGCTATGTGGGTCCCGCGTTCCCCGCGTGGTGGGCAAAGAATAAAACACTGCTCGTGCTGCCGAGCCTGAACGGCATCGGTGCCGGTCTGCTGATGGGTAAGCCTTACTTCCAGACCTTAAAGGTTTCGTACAAAGGTCAGCAGTTTGTTTTTCCGAACGAGCCCCTAATATCATTAGGCCTCACCAAAACCATTGTAGAAACCGCCACCGTAGGTAAAGACCGGCGCGGGACGGTGAAAGAATACATCAATACAGAAGATTATACGCTAAATATCCGCGGGCTGTGCTTCAACCCGGAAACCCCGGAGTTGTATCCAAGCGAGCAGGTGCTGGAGCTGAGCCGGATGTTTGAGATCAACGACTCGATGGAGGTCATCGGCAGTTCATTTCTGGAGCTTTTTCAGATCCGCAATCTCGTTTTTAAGTCGCTCGAACTTGAAGACATGGCAGGCATGCAGGGAATGCAAAAGTATACCGTGACCGCGGTGAGTGATCAGGATTTCTACGCAGATCTGGCGGAGAAAGAAAATAACGGCAGTCTGCTGGAAAAGCTTGGGTAATGTTCATACTGAAATGTAAAATAGTGATCGGTGATTATACCTTCAGCTCGGTGCACGAGGTGGAGATCACCAAATCTGTGGAGGATCTGATGGACACCGCTTTGATAAAGTTGCCCACAAAATTCAGGATCCGCAGCACCGGCGAGCTGAAATTCATTGAGGAGGTGATAAAGCCGGGCGATAAGGTAGAGATCACGCTGGCCTACGACGGCAAGTTTGAAAAGATGGAGTTTGCGGGTTATGTATCGAAAGTCAGCCCGAAAATCCCGCTTGAGATCCACTGCGAGGACGCGATGTGGCTGCTGAGAAGAAAGAACATTACAAAAGCTTTTGGAAAAACTACGCTGAGGGAGGTTTTGACAGAGGTAGTGTCGGGAACTGGTCTTCAGCTTTCGCCTGACATTCCGCACCACCCGATTGATAAGCTGATTGTAAAAGAGCAAAACGGCACCCAGGTGTTGCAGTACTTTAAAGAAAATCACATGATGACTTCTTTTATTGATGATGCCGGACGGCTATACTGCGGACTGGCACAGCTTACTAATATAGGGCAAACAGCAAAATATGATCTGAATTACAACCTTGTAAGTAACGATCTTGAATTTAAAACAGAGGATGATAAAAAAATAAAGGTGAAATACACCTATATCGCAAAGGACAACAAGAAAACAACGGTGGAGGTTGGTGACCCGGATGGAGAAATACGGTCACTGAACACTCATATTGTCTCTAATGAGGCACAGCTTAAAGAAATGGCCTCGGCGGAATTAAAGAAGCTGAAATACGCAGGCTTCGAAGGCTCTGTGAAATCGTTTTTAATTCCGTTTGCCACACGAGGGATGGCGGCAGAGATTATCGACAAGGAGCACCCGAACCGTAAGGGAAAGTATTTTATAAAAAAGGTGGTGACGAGCTTCGGAACTTCCGGCGCACGCAGAACGGTAACCATTGGCAATAAGTTATGACGGAATTACAGAAAGCCCTGAGCAAGTTAGCCAGACGGAAGGTGAATACTTTTCCCGCCTCGGTTGTTTCGGTTGATAAGGATGCGGGAACCTGCACCGTGAGCGATGGAGAGCTGGAATATACCGATGTGCAGCTTTCGGCTACCGTGAGCGATGACCGGCGGTTCCTTCTGATACCCAAGCTGCAGAGCTTTGTGCTGGTTTCACCAATACAGGAAGACCTGAACCGGCTGTATGTGGAAATGGTATCAGAGATTGATGAGGTGATCATGCGGACAGAGGCGGCAGAATTTTCTTTTAACGATGCGGGTTTTTTACTCAAAAAACAGGATGAAACGCTGAAGCAACTGATGACCGACTTGCTTCAGGAAATACAAAAGATGAAATTTACCACAAACACCGGAAGTACCATAGCACTCGTAAATAAGCCTCAGTTTATTGAGATTGAAACAAGGTTTAAAGACTTTTTAAAATAGGTTTAAATGGCAACATCTGAAGCAAGATTGAAAGATAAAATCATCCAGGTAATGGATGAATGCGGACTGGAAGAAAACAGCCCGGAAGAATCTAAAGATAAGTTCGCGGAAAGACTGGCGCAAGCCGTCATTTTTGAAATTAAAAACATGACCATAACGGCAACCGCCCCCAATGGCGCGGTAAGCATAATTAAAATCGAATGAATCAAATTTTTATTGAGAACCTCGGCGTTCTGCTGGCTACATTGGCCACCGGTTTTGGCGGTTGGTTTTTTGGCCGCAAGAAGGCGCAGGCCGAGGCCGAAAGTTCACAGATTGAAAACGCGGAAAAGCTTCTGGGCTATTACAAAAATCTTGTGGATGATTTAGGTACCAGGCTGGAGTCTGCGATCAAGAAGTTTAACGAGGCTGAGCAAACCATCCGGGAACTTGAAGAGCGCATCGACTTACTTACCGAGGAACTGAAAAAGTACAAACAGCTGAACGGCAAAATCGCATAAATGGAAATCACTGTACTGCATAACCAGTCACTTTTAGACATCGCCATCCAGCACACCGGAAGTGTGATGAATGCTTTTGCCATTTCGGCTGCAAACGGGCTTTCCGTGTCTGATGTTCTGGAAGCTGGCGGTGTACTACAGCTGCCGGATAACATCGCAAAAAACACAGACATCCTAAATTATTATAAAGCAAAAAAAATACAACCCGCCACAGCCTTCACACAAACCGAAAAGATCGAACAGCATCACGGAATTGGCTGGATGCAGATTGAAAAAACATTCAAAGTAAGCTGATATGAACAAAACATTTGCAGAAATATTCGCGCAACTATTAGCGGCCAAAGAAACAAAGACACAACTTACGGGTCTAACAACTGCATCGAAAACTTCTATTTGGGGACAAATTCTTGAAGTCGTGGCCTGGGTGATCTTCAATTTTCAAAATGCCGCCAATCTGCACCTTCAGGAGATCAAAGACATGATTGCCAACCAGAAGGTTTTTAACCTTCGCCGGTACCGGTCGGAAGCTTTGCGTTTCCAATACGGTTTTGACTTGATCACCGACAGCGACCAGTTCAAGCCAACCTACAATGATAACGGCGTAGATGTCGTGGCCACACCGGAACAGATTGAAAACTCAAAACTCATAAAATATACGGCCTGTAACCGCGTGATTGATAATGGCCGCGCAAAGATCGTTCTGAAAATTGCGCCAGAAAACCTGGATGAGATTTTCCCAACACCGGTGATGACCGCGTTTGCAAAGTACATCGAAGAAGTTTCACCCGCAGGGGATCACGTAACCATCATCAACTATCTGCCGGATGTTTTAAAATTTTCCTTTAAGATAAAGTATGATCCGATGGTCCTACAGTCTAACGGCATGAACATTTTAACGGCTCAATTCCCGGTACAGATCGCCATTGAGAACTTCCTTAAAAACCTTCCGTTCAACGGCGAGTTATCCATACAGAGATTGGAGGCGGCCATATTAGCGGTAGATGGTGTGGAAGACTTGCAAACATTGCAAATTCAAAGTAAATGGATAGATCCGGCGCTTAACGGATACGGCCTTTATCAGCCAGTTAATATGTCCGTCATTCCGGCTTCAGGAAGATTTAAAATAGAGGACTTCACCGGTCTGAAATACGAGGCGTAATGGATAGGGTATTTGATATAGATTTTAAAAAGCTTGCCATTGAATGGCTGCCGACTTTTTTAAGAACGCCGTTATTGCTCTCATTTATATTGGTTGTAATTGTGCCGCTCGAAGAGTTCTACATAGCGTTTCTGAAGGATCGGAAGCAGAACCTGATCCGCATGAATACGACCTGCCAGAAGTTCAGTCTACAAAAAAGGTTGAATGATTATTTTGACCCGGTAGAACGCAGAATTAAAATCGTAAAGGCGGTTTTGTACGACGGCGTTTATCTGTACACTGAGGGTGAAGATGACCAATTGAGGACTAAAACGCAGTTCCTGTACATTAACAGTAACCCGATCTACTTATACACAGAAGCTGAGTTAAATAGTGACTATGATTTCATAGTAAAAGCCCCGGCAGGGATAAATGAACTTCAGTTGCGTGCTGAGATTGAATATTATATGCTGCAAAGCAAAAATTACAGAATCGAATATATATGAAATACAACTTCCAATTCCTCCAGACCGGCGGTGTACCACTTACCGCAGACCTGATGTCGCTGATTGAAGAGGCGTACAGCATCTTTGAAGTATTGGGCGATCTTGCTGGAAACCTTACGATCCTGAAAGGGTGCGAAACCGTGGGTTCCAATGTGGCGCCGGGCATCGTGGCTATCGAAGGCCAGCTGTACTATTTTGAAGGCGGCCTTGCCTCCAACACCGTTTACATACATTCTGAAGACATCAAAAAAACGTTCGAGGACCAGAGCGAAAAAGTCCTGATCGTAAAAAAGACCGTGAAGTTCGGGAACTCGGTAAACACCTATAACTGGGCGGATTTTGTAAAGCTGGATAACATTCGTGCGCTGATGAACAAGCTGGCGGGAAAAGTAAGCCAAACCGCCTTTGATTCGCTGGTTGAAGAAGTGAACCTGCTTAAACTGAAAACTGCGCCGATCATCAACGGCGGTGTGGTATTCCCGTTCCGCAGGCCTGCCAGCGAAATCCCAGTGGGTTGGAAAGAGTGTGTTGATTTCCGCGGAAAAACCATTGTCGTCGCGACCCTAATGACAACGATTTTGCCAATCTTGGTAATACCATTGGTACAAAGACGCACACCCTGACAATTAATGAAATCCCCGCGCACGACCACCAATCGGGTTCGGAGGCTTTATACAACGACCACGGTGGCGGCACCTTCGTAGCGAGAAGAACTTACGAATCTGGCGGTAACAACTCTTACCGCAACCAAAACACTTCAAAAACAGGCGGAGGCGCGGCGCACAATAACATCCAACCTTCGCGGATCGTCAACTTTATAGAACCAAACTTTCAATAATGGCAACACCACTTAATACGATATTCAGCTGGTTTCAGACCGGCGATTTCCCTACAGAACAGCAGTTCCAGGCGACCTTTTCCAGCTTTTGGCATCGGGATGAAGCTATACCCGTTGGCAGCATTCAGGGGCTTGCTGAGATGTTTGAAAGCACCCTGAACATGCAGGTATTTAACGCCCACTTGAATGATCTTAATGCGCACGCACACCTTGCCCGGCGTAATGCCTCTAATTTAAGTGAATCGGATGCAAATGCCTGGAAAGCAAGACTGAACATTGGCGAACTGCCTGAAAACATTGCGACCTATGATTATACCAAGACGGGGTATGTGATGATGAAAGACGGAACTGTTTTGGAAGTCGGCGATCTGGGTAAAAATGTGGCAAACAGTAAACCCACCTCAGTTCCGGGGGCGGGACTCGTTTTAGGCGCACCTTGGGGAATTGACACGGGCGGTCAGCCGATGACGATTACAGGATTGCCTGATAAGAGTGCCGATGCTACATTTGACCGCGTAAAAGTACAGAATGCAGCGGGACAAGAGGCTATGGTAACCAATATGTACAATATCCTGTATAAAGGTCTGACAGGTCTTACCGCGCAGCAAGCTACGAACATCTCTTATCTGCTGAACGGTGGTATAGGCTCGGATGGGCCAATGAGTGTTAACAATATTTCACCACCAATCATACAGAACAGATTTAATTCTGTTGAATATATATTGCTGCGAGGTGTTAATCTAAACCTAAGTGCGGTAGGTAGAAAGATTGAAATCTTAGCAGCTGATAAAACAACCGTGGTTCTAACCATCCCCGACAACCAAATACAAACTTCATTAAATGGACAGGAATTGGTGTTTTATTATAACTTTCATAATTTTCCAATTGGTACTTACTATGTGCGTATTACGAGTGGTGTGAAGCAACATATTACCGAACTGAATATAAAGATTGTACAAGAGATAGAAAACATTAATACCAGTGCTATCACTTGGGATTTTGTTTATGACAGTGCTATAACTCCATCACCTTTGAACAACGCTGTAGGTGGAAATTTTACAATAGTTACTCCAAGTGGTACAGGTTCGGTTCCAAAGCTATCTTTAAAGAGTAGCGAGATTTTCGCAGAAGGTGATGATTTCTACATAGAACTAAAAGTATCATTTGGGGCAAAGCATGCAGGATATGGTACACCTGATTCTGCTATATCTGATATTGGGTTAGGCTACTATAATTCTGCTAATAGTTTAAATAGGTCATCACTCGCAAAACATGGTTATTCCTCACTTCATGCCGAGGCTCTTCAACATTATAATAACAATAATGTAGCTTTCTCTTCGTCAACACCTACTGATATACTTATAGTCTTTATTAAAACAGGGAATCTCTTTAGAACGATTGTTGGCAGTTCAAGTGTCACTCAAACATTTAGTAATAATTCAGGCTACGCAATATTTGCCCAAATAGTGGGGAGGGATTTCGCCAATCATACAATACAAGGACAAGTAACAAAAGCTTTTAAGTTCAACTAATATGAAAACACCAATAGAATTAACAGAGTATCAATTTAGCGGTAAAAATAACCCACTGTACCAAATCTCTGACCACCCTGTCAATAAGCTGGTTAGAGTAATTGAAATCAACAGAGCAGAATTTATGTTTGACATCGACATTATCAGCATCAAATCAACAACGCATTTTATTGATCCCGTATTAAAGATTGTGGTTTTCTCACAACCTACAATGGTAGAACAAAAGCCGTGGGACATCGTAAAAGGCGATCAAACCATCGAGATCGATGATGATATCCAACCGGTTCCTAATCCTGATTTTAATGATGAACTACCCGTTTCGCCTGCCAACTATCCATACATGTTGACAGACAGCTATGAACAGTTCAAGAGGCTTTCCATTCAGCTGAATAAGCCTTTGCTCGATCTCTTTATTGATTCTAATGACCAAAAAGCCCTGTTCGACTGATGAAGGCAGCTGTAAACCGGGTACTGGTTGTACTCATGTGGATCGGCCTTATGCTGTTCGCGTTTTACGTTCTGAAGTATGTAATCCCGGTCGCGTTCGTGATCGGTGTGTTCTCTAAGTTCTTCAGGTCGAAAATCGGAACCGCGTTAGACGAATTCGCGGCGGATTTTCGCGGCGTAACCTACACGCTCGATGTGTTGGGAAACGTCACGATCTTCAACTGGTTATGGTTTTTGTTTAAACAAAAATCCGGTTACCGCTTCGGAAACGTAAACGAAACAATCTCGTTTGTTTTATGGATGAATCGGCAATCAGGAACACTGCGACCGCCGGGGCTGCTGATCTATCGAGGCATTGAACTTTTGGACAGGAAGCATTTTGAAGTGTTTGAACTAAAGTAATTTCCCCAGGAGGCGGGAAATAAAAAAACGCCCTCCGCTTTTTAAAAATCTCTGACCACTTTTAAAAACACACGGAAACCCGCTACGGAGGACGAAAAGTCCTCTTTAGCGGGTTTCGTTGTGTATAGTGGTCAGAGCGGCAAAGATAAACTAAAATAAATATAAATGTCAAACTTTAAGTACAAAGAACAACACGCCGTGATCATTAAGACAGACACGGAAAAAGAACAGAAAGAGCTTTTTGAAAAGCTGAAAAAAATGGGATTTAAAAATTTAAAAGTAGTATCAGTATGAAAATTCATGTAAAACACACCTGCGATAATTTCACAGGTTTCAGAAGCGAAAAAGTAAAGAGCCTCTTTAATGCAGAAAGCGGCCATAATTGGGAGCATGTTGCTGAAATCCCCATCGAGGAAGATGGCTGGCGGATCGGTCTCATCGTAGGACCGTCCGGTTCCGGTAAAACTTCCATAGGTAAGCAGATTTGGCCTGACGCCGGTATAGTTGAACTTTCACATGGCTGGGATGCAAACCTGCCTATTATTGAAGATATCGCGCCCAATGCGGAAAACATGAACGTGGTGACCGGCGCGCTTTCCGCGGTCGGGCTTGGTGATGTTCCGGCGTGGTTACGACCGTTCAAGGTGCTATCTAACGGTGAGCAGTTCCGCGCAGGCTTGGCGCGGTTGATTTGCGACGCACCCGATAAAGTAGTGGTTGATGAGTTCACTTCGGTAGTTGACCGTCAGATTGCCAAAATCGGTGCCGCAGCCTTTGCAAAGAGTTGGCGCAAGACAGGAAAGCAGATTGTGCTACTCTCCTGCCACTATGATGTAATCGACTGGCTACAGCCAGACTGGGTTTATGATACGCGAGTATCGGAAGTAAAAAAAAAGCCCGAAGGCGGCCAGATATCCAGCTCGACATTTGGAAGGTCAACGGAAGTTACTGGCGATTTTTTAAGGAGCATTATTATTTAGACCTGAAGCACCCGCCGTGCGCTGAATACTTTGTAGGCACCGTTAATGGAGAGTTAGTCTGCCACGTTGCCGTCTGCCCAATGTTCACGGCTAAAGCCTACCGCGCAACTCGCCTGGTTGTAATGCCAGAGTGGCAAGGAGCAGGTGTTGGAACTACCTTTCTAAACGCAATTATGCAGCACCACCTTGATGGCAACGGCAGGCGTGGACATAAGTATGGAACCTTTTTTCACACTTCCCACCCGCAGCTTTGCGGCTATCTGAGAAATTCTAAAAAGTGGGTTCAAAATAGTGCGAAACTTCACGGCAGTAATAAGGCGCGGAGTAACGCATCTATTAACCGGACATCAAAGGGCTTTCCCGGCGAAATTAAGGGTGGTGTTAAAAAGGCAAACAGCGGAGGATATGGCGGGCATTTCAGAGCAATACAAGGATTTAAATATTTAGGAAATGAATAGTTATAAAGTTTTTATATCAGGACAGAAGTATTTTGCGGAGGAGGTTTTCCACCTTTGCAGGAGATTAGAGATTGAAGTGGTCGGCGTTTGTTGCCCATTGGATGATAAATATATAGGCGCAGCGGCCCGGCGGTTTGGTGTGCCTATTGTGCCTGCTGGAACGTTAACGGCTGACAAGATGCCGGCGTGTGATCTTGGAATAACAGCACACTCCTTTGACTATATTGGAAAGAAAACGCGGTATATTCCGCGCCATGGCTGGCTTGGTTACCATCCTTCACTTTTACCGCGGCATCGAGGCCGATCATCTATTGAGTGGGCAATACGGATGAAGGAATCAATTACCGGCGGGACGGTGTTCTGGTTGAACTCCGGAATAGACCGCGGCGATATTGCATACCAAGACTGGTGCTGGATTCCTCCAGAGTATTATCTTTCGCCCCAAGAATCCGCCGGAAAGCTGTGGCGTGATGAACTGTGTCCAATGGGTTTAAAGTTGCTTGAAACGGCATTGAAAGATCTTTTAAATGGTGTGATAAAACGAGTACCTCAGGATCATAAGTACAGCACTTTTGAGCCGGATACTAACGTAAAGGACATTTACCGACCCGATTTGTTAATGATTGATTATAACAAGAAAACCGCTGTATAGCGGTTTTTTTGGACATTTGGTTTTATTTTTTTTGACATTTGATTTTCGCGATTATAATTGGTCGGTGATCCTGTACTATGAAGAAAATAAACCTACAGTAAACGAAACAGATTCCTCAACATATATTACCGAAACCGAGGAAGAACTAAACGCGGATGAATTAAAAATTCTGGAATCCCTGAAATATTGGCGCAGCGAAAAAGCCAAAGACCAGAAGCTGCCCGCCTACTTTATTGCCACCAATAAGGAACTGCTTTCCATTGCACGTTACCGGCCGGCAAAAAAAGAAGAACTGCTTGACATCAAAGGTTTCGGAAAACATAAAATAGAAAATTATGGCGAAGAAATCATTGATATCCTGGATTCCATCTAAATATTAAGCCATAACCATGAGCTCATTTCTGTAGGGACCGAAACACTTTCGGTCCCTTTTTAGCGTTAGATACTGGCATTTCCTTATTTTTGCAGTAATTAGAACATCAGCTACCAAAAAAATATCAGATACGCATGAAGCCAAGCCTAGCCAAAGGGACCCGCGATTTTACCGCCACAGAAGTTATGAACAGAAGAGCAATCATCAATGTATTGCAGAAAAATTTTGAACTCTTCGGTTTTCAGCCGCTTGAAACGCCCAGTTTTGAAAACCTTTCGACACTTACCGGTAAATATGGTGAAGAAGGCGACCGGCTGATCTTTAAAATCCTGAATTCAGGTGACTTCGCCGCTAAAACAGTATCCGAAGACTGGGAGGGCAAAAATTCGCAGAAACTCATCGCCCAGATCTCTGAAAAAGCTTTACGCTATGACCTTACGGTGCCTTTTGCACGTTTCGTAGCGATGAATCACGGGCAAATGGTTTTCCCTTTCAAACGCTATCAGATTCAGCCGGTTTGGCGTGCCGACCGTCCGCAGAAAGGCCGTTTTCGTGAGTTTTACCAATGCGATGCCGATGTTGTAGGAAGTGTGAGTCTGTGGCAGGAAGTAGAACTGGTGCAGCTTTACCTAAAATCTTTCAACGAATTGCAGATACCGGTGACCATTCACATCAATAACCGTAAAATTCTTTCAGGACTCGCGGAATATGCGGGAATTTCGGATCAGTTAATTGATTTCACGGTCGCACTTGATAAACTTGATAAAATTGGGAAAGAAGGCGTGATAAAAGAGTTGCTCGAGAAAAACATCTCCCAGCAATCCATCGATAAGCTTGATTTCCTTTTCAGCCAGCGTACGGATGCGCTTGAAAATGTATTACAACTTAAAGAAAAATTTAAAGACAGCGAAACAGGCACACAAGGTGTTACAGAACTTGAATTTGTGCTAACACAATGCCTCCAGTTAGGCATCTCCGCAGAAAACCTGAAGTTTGATATTACCCTGGCTCGTGGGTTAGATTATTACACCGGCGCCATCTTCGAAGTAAAAGCCCGCGGTGTAGCCATGGGATCCATTGGTGGTGGCGGCCGTTATGATAACCTTACCGAAGTATTCGGCGTGAAAAATATACCGGGCATCGGGATTTCTTTTGGGCTAGACCGTATATATCTGGTGATGGAAGAACTTGGTCTTTTTGCTGAGCAAGCTTCGGGTTCGGTACAGTATCTTTTTGCAAACTATGGAGAAAAAGAATCGTTGGAAGCCTCAAAAATCATTATGAAACTGCGCAACTCCGGGGTTTCTACCGAACTATATCCTGAAGCGGCCAAACTGAAAAAACAGTTTACCTACGCCGAGAAGAAGGGGATTCCTAATTTGATATTCTTCGGCGAACAGGAAATCGCAGACGGAACCATTACAGTGAAAAACCTCTTAAACGGTGAACAGCGAAGCTTCTCTTTGGGTGATTTCTTGCGGGAAACTGCACACGCTGGTTAAAAGGTTTGGCAAAACTTAAAAAAATATGTGGTATTTAATTTGAAAAATTCGTATTATTGCAATCTCAAATTCAGATTTGATACCATACGGGGGATTAGCTCATCTGGCTAGAGCGTTAGACTGGCAGTCTAAAGGTGGTCGGTTCGATCCCGATATCCTCCACAAGCCATCTGCAAATGCAGGTGGCTTTTGTTTTTTTGAGAATTAAATTATTAACTTTTAGAAAGTAAAAATTATGAGCGATACAATGCACTGCCCGAAATGTGAGTCAGAATTTACTTATGCCCAAGATGACCTCATGGTATGTTCACAATGTTTCTACGAGTGGGACCCAGCGGAAGGCGAGCTGTCGGATAAGATTTTGGATATCAACGGAAACGAGTTACAGAACGGCGACTCAGTAATCGTGATGAAGGATTTGCCTGTAAAAGGCGCACCGAAACCTGTAAAAGCAGGTACAAAAGTAAAGAACATCCGCCTGCGACCAGACAGCGACCATAATATCGACTGTAAAATTGATGGATTTGGCGCTATGGCGCTGAAATCTGAATTTGTAAAGAAGGCATAAAAAAAAAGGAAAAATTTGGACAGGGTTCCGTTTCTAAAAGCTGGATTGGCTGTGGAACAACACTAATCTTCGCTTAAAAGGCAGAAAGAGAATTAACCAAAAATTTCCTTAGTCTGTAGAGTAAAGATACACAAAAAAATCCAAAGATAGTGCCAAAATACAGTAGTTTTTAGGCGATATTATCATCATTTATAGCTATTCTTTACTGAAAGAGACCGTAACTGCTCCTTCAATTCTTACGGCAGTATACATCAGGATTTCCTTGGCGTTAACGACAATCTTTGTCCAATAATAATTGCCGGCAAATCTGCTTTCCAAAACAGTAGCAGCAATACCTTCGTCGGACATCACAATTTCGTACGGGTAATAGAGGGTTTTATGCAGGCCCAATGCTGCCGCTTCCGCTTCTGTAAAAGTGTTTATCTCGCCGAAAAGTCCGGCTACGTATTCGTTGGAAGGATTTTTATACATTACTTCTGGGCTACCCGCTTGTACTATTTGCCCGCCTTTCAATACCACAATCTGGTCGAGCCAAGGCATGATCTCCTGAATTTCGTGCGTAGAAATAATCATTGAGATGCCGTGTTGCTTCACGTAGTTGAAAAGCCTTTCGCGCAGTTTTATTTTCCTGGGAAAATCCAGGTTGCTGAAAGGTTCATCCAGCAAAAGCAATTTCGGTAAAACCGACAGTGCCCGCGCAATGGCCACGCGTTGCTGCTGCCCGCCACTCAAGAATTTTGGCAGTACGTGTGCGTATGCCGTAAGTCCCACGACTTCCAGCAGTTCATTTACACGATCTTTCTTTTCTTTTAAGTTAATGTTCGAGATGAATTTGCCGACATTATCGGCCACAGTCGCATAAGGCATCAGGTCGTAATGCTGTGCTACAAACTTCATCTCGCTTTCGCCAGGTACAATGTTTTTTCGCGGTCCGTACACCGGTTTCCCATCAAAGAAGATCTCTCCTTTTTCCCAGTCCAGTAAGCCATACATCAAACTAAGCAGTGTAGATTTGCCACAACCGCTTTCGCCAGCCAATGCTACGGTCTTCCCTTTTTCAACCGTTAAATTAAGGTCACAGAAAAGTTTTGCCCGGGCAAATATGAAAAAGACAAATGTTGAATCTCTAACAGCATAGGTACAAAAATAAGTTTTTTTACTCCTAAACTTAATAAATTTGGCTATTTTAGCACAAAACAAATAAATATCAGGTCATGAAGAGCAAACTATTGAACATACTCGCCATTTCTGCAGCCGTTGCCACTACTGCCATTTCCTGCGGAAAAGATAAACCGCTAACCAGTGAAACAACAGAAGTAGCGACTACCCGCGAAGGTAACGTATACGAGCTTGATACGCTGAACAGCCGGGTAGAGTGGAAGGGTTTTAAGGTAATAAAATCCGACAATATGAGCCATTTCGGAACCATTAAATTTGAAAGTGGGGAAGTTACCGTAAAGGAAGGAAAACTCGAAAGCGGAAAATTTGTGGCTGATATGAATTCTATTAATTCAATAGACCTTAAAGGCGATGCCGAACAGCATGATAAACTGGTAGGTCACCTGAAAGACGATGATTTTTTTGGCGTAGCAAAGTTTCCTACTTCTTCTTTTGAGATTACAAAAGTGACGCCCAACCAGGGCGGCGACTATAATACGCTAATCGACGGTAACCTTACCATCAAAGGAATTACCAAGCCGGTGAGTTTTAACGCCAATGTATCCCTGAATAACGGGGAAGTGAATATTGCCACCGAACCTAAAGACATCGACCGGGAAGATTTCGGTGTGAAATTTCAGATGCCGGTCACCAATGGCGTGATTAAAAATGAAGTCAACATTCAGATCTTCATCAAAGGGATGGAACGTAAATAAACACGTTTTCTTAGCGTAAAAAAACCTGTCTTAAGAAGAGACAGGTTTTTTTATGTTTACGCTATCACGCGATTTTGGCTGCGGTCGCGTATCAGCCAAAGACCAATAAATGTAAGGAATCCGTTGATGATGATAAGTTCCACCCCAATTCGGTAATCCGTGTGCTGTGATACCAGATGATTCAGCAAATACGTAGCCACAGGGGCGATAAGTGTTACTGCAACGATGGCATACTTCCGGATGATCTGATGTTTCGTAAAGATACCGAACGCAAACAGCCCTAACAGCGGCCCATACGTATAACCGGCCACTTCCATAATAAGATATACAATAGATTTATCATCAATGGCTTTAAAAATCATGATCAGTGCAAAGAACAGCACCGTAAAAATCAGGTGGATCTGCATCCTTAATTTTTTCTTCTGTTGCTCTGTTTTAGTTTTATCTTCATTAATACCCAGTAAGTCCACACAGTAAGAACTGGTAACCGCTGTCAACGCGCCGTCAGCCGAAGGAAACAGCGCCGAAATCAGCCCGATGATGAAAATCACCGAGATAAAAAGCGGAAAATACCCTTGTAGTGACAGGGCAGGGAACAGATCGTCCCCCATGATATTGCTAATGTTGCCGGCGGAATCTTTAAAACCAAATACATTCGTGATGCTTTCCTTACCGTTTATCACTTCAGTCAATTGGGCGTATTGTGCGCCATTTTCCATCGCAAAAAGATACAGCAAGCCCCCAAGGAAAAGAAAGGCGAGGTTCACAAAAAGCAGCGTAACGGCAAACGTAAGCATATTCTTTTTAGAGTTTTTCAGGTTATCTACCGAAATGTTCTTCTGCATCATCTCTTGATCAAGGCCAGTCATCGCAATCGTAATGAACATACCTCCGAGAATTGTTTTCAGGAAAAATGTCTTCGAGTTTACATCAAAGTTTATAAAATGCGTATAATCCTTTTCCGCCAATACTGTATAAGCCTCGCCCGCACTCATGTTAAGGTTGGAAAGAATAAATCCGATACAGGCCAATAAACTCAGGATCATGAACGAAGTCTGCAGCGTGTCGGTAATCACAATGGTTTTCACACCGCCCTCAAAAGTATAGAGCAACACCATCAGCAAAATCACCGCCGCCGTAACCCAAAACGGAATACCAAGGCCCTGCAACAGGAAGATCTGAAGCACATTCACTACCAAATACAGCCGTGCAGTCGCACCAATCGAACGCGAGATAATAAAAAACAAAGACCCAATCTTATGCGCCTCCACATTAAACCGCCTGCCAAGGTAAGTGTAGATTGACGTGAGATTCATGCGGTAATACAGCGGCAACAAAATAGCGGCGACAATAAAATATCCGAGAAAAAACCCGATGACCATCATATAATACTCGAAACCGCCAAAAGGATAGTCGCCCGCAGTCATTTTCCCCACAGTGCCAGGCACCGAGATAAAAGTTACACCACTGAGGCTGGTGCCAATCATCCCGAAAGCCACCAGCCACCACTTACTTTTTTTATTCCCAATGAAGAAGGACTGGTTATCCGCGTTCCGGCTGGTAAAGTAAGAAATCACCAAAAGGCCGATAAAATACGCGAATACGAAAAGTAACAGAATAGTGGCAGAATTCATTATATGTCAAAAATTAATGGGCAAATATAGTTTTTTTGACAGTTGTAGAAGACGATGAGGTTGTTAAAATCTTTTATTTATCTTGGGCGCCATTTCCGGCTTTCACTACTCGCTTTTCCCTTATCGCGCGCCGCAGGCGGCGCGATAAGGGAAAGAGCTCAGACAGGCCGTTCAATCCGGGGCGCGGCGCAGTTTATATTTCAAATCATCTATTATAAAGTAGGGTTGGTGACAATCAATAAGCAAAAAAAACCGCTACTGATTTACAGTAGCGGCTGCTGTGTCATTAGATCAGGCGAGGACATCATGTAGTTCTCGATGCTTCTCGAATGTCGATTTCGCATACGTACAAAGCGGAATTATCTTCTTCCCATTTTCTCTGGCGTAGGCAGCGCCGGCAAAAACAAGCTCCTTCGCCAGACCTTTTCCGCCATATTCCGGGGAAACTTCCGTATGGTCGATGATTATTTTGTCTTTGCCTGCGGATGTGTAAGTCATGTTTCCGGCCTTGGTGCCTTCATAATAAAGATCAAATGAGCCTTTTTGCCCATGATTTAGGTGTTTGATATCTATCATAATATTTAATGTTTGAAGATTTTATCTCTGAGCTTTGCTCAGCGATTTTGTTGCCATATTTGTGCCCAGATGTGCAAAAAAAGATTTCTCTAGGGCAAAAAAGTGGAAGACCTGATCTTCCACTTTTCATCATTATGGCTGATGTGTTTTTTTAGGTGCCCAACGGTCGTAGGGTGACATATCGAAATTCATCACCTCATCCATATCAATACCAAGTGTGTAGGCTACTCCTTCGCCATATTCTGGGTCGGCTTTGTAGCAGTTTCGGATGTGTCGGATCTGGATGAATTTTTCAGCCCCGCCCAAATGTATCGCTGTATTTTTAAATAAAGCTTCAGCTTTACCATCTGCTTTTATAATGCGGAAAAGGTCGCCGGGTTGTGTGTAATAATCCTCATCATCATCCCGGAAGTTGTGCGTATAAGCATCACCATACAGTTCCAGCGGCGGTTCTTTGGCTTCTGGCTGCTCCTGCCATTCGCCGTAACTGTTAGGTTCATAGTGTTTTGTGGAGCCGTAGTTGCCATCTACACGCATCTGCCCATCGCGGTGGAAAGCATGGTAGGGGCATCTTGGCTTGTTTACTGGAATCTGGAAATGATTTACCCCCAGACGATAACGCTGTGCGTCCCCGTAAGAGAATAATCTGCCTTGCAGCATTTTATCTGGTGAGAAACCAATTCCCGGAACAATATTCGTAGGATTGAATGCGGCTTGCTCCACATCCTGAAAATAGTTGTCCGGATTTTTATTCAATTCAAATTCGCCTACTTCAATCAGCGGGAAATCTTTTTTAGACCAAACTTTTGTTAAATCAAACGGGTGGAAACGGTAGTGCTTGGCCTGTTCTTCGGTCATGATCTGTACAAACATGGTCCATTTCGGGAAATTCCCTTTCTCGATGTTATCATACAGATCTCTTTGTGAAGATTCACGGTCGCGGCCGATCACTTCAATCGCTTCTTCTTCAGACAGGTTTTCAATGCCCTGCTGCGTTCTAAAATGGAACTTTACCCAATGCCGTACATTATCTTTATTAATAAAACTGTAAGTATGGCTGCCGAACCCGTGCATGTGGCGGTAGCCTTTTGGGATGCCACGGTCGCTCATTACAATGGTTATTTGGTGTAATGCTTCAGGCAACAATGTCCAGAAATCCCAGTTATTATTGGCACTGCGTATATTGGTGCGCGGGTCGCGTTTTACCGCATGGTTAAGATCCGGAAACTTCATTGGGTCGCGGAAGAAGAATACCGGTGTATTATTACCAACCAGATCCCAAATGCCTTCATCGGTATAAAATTTCAGTGCAAATCCCCTGATGTCTCTTTCCGCATCTGCCGCTCCGCGTTCACCGGCAACGGTAGAAAAACGGGCGAACATTTCGGTTTTCTTGCCAATCTCACTGAAGATGTAGGCTTTAGTATATTGGGTAATATCGTGCGTTACTGTAAAGGTTCCGAAAGCGCCCGAACCTTTGGCGTGCATTCTTCTTTCGGGGATTACTTCGCGGTCGAAGTTGGCCATTTTCTCCAAAAACCAGAAATCTTGCATCAGGAGTGGGCCGCGTGGCCCGGCGGTCTGTACATTTTGGTTGTCTGGCACCGGTGCGCCAGTTTGTCGGGTAAGTCGTTTTTTGTCGTCCATGATTAATATTTTTAGTGAATGAAATTACAGAAACTTTCAGAATTATTGGTTTATTGAGGAATTTTAAATCCGAAGGAATTGATGATGACTAAAGAGACAGCCGACTCTGAAGTATGGCGCGTGGAAGTGGCACAAAGTCCTCTTCATCACCCGGTACTTTCAGGAAGGCATGGTGGTTTTGCGTGTGCCAGTTGATTTTGCCTGTTCAATAATGGTTTTGTCAGAGTTCACAAAGTTCCAGAAGATATAGCGTTCTTCGGGGAAAGGCTCTCCTCCGAAAAGGTAAAGTGTGGTGTTTTTTGCCATCTCGAACGTGCATAGTTTCGTATCTTTAGCAATAAGTAACTGTTTTACACTGTAGGTATTCCCTTCGATCATGGTGCTGCCTTCCAGCACGTACATCCCTACTTCACCGAAAAGGTTTTCCCCTATGTTCACCTCTGTGCGGGCACTGCTTTTTATTTCAAGGAAGAATAAACGGCTGTGTACCGGCACCGGGGATTTGCGACCGAAAAGTTCACCGGCGATAAGTTTATATTGCAAGTTTCCTTCTGTCCATTGTGGGATGTCTTTTGTTTCGGTATGATGGAATGTGGGTTCGCTTTGTTCCAACGCTTTAGGTAAGCCTACCCAAATCTGGAAGCCATGCAGGTTTTTATCGGTTCCGCGCAGATATGCAGGTGTACGTTCAGAGTGTACAACGCCTTTCCCGGCGGTCATCCAGTTTACAGCGCCTGGTTTGATTTCGATGTCACTTCCAAGAGAATCCTTATGCTGAATTGAACCTTCCAGCAAATATGTGAGGGTGGATAACCCAATGTGCGGGTGTGGCGGTACATCAAGATTCTGGTAATCCTTCAATGCTGCAGGACCCATGTGATCGATAAATACAAATGGACCTACCGCACGTTTCTCCCGGAAAGGTAATAACCTGCCCACCAGGAAATTGCCAATGTCGGCAGCTTTTTCTTCGATAATTAACCCGATGTTCGACATGATAGGCTATGTGTTTTTAGTATTTATAAAGTTATGTAACTTAAGACGATATTGCCAAGCGTTTTTTCACCTCTGGTATTACCTGTGTCGCAAAAAGCTCAATGGACTTCATCGTAAGTTCGTGCGGAACGAAGCTCATGCTGGCTTGCGCGAAAAACCTTGTAAACCCAAAAAGTTTGTGTTCATACACGATTTTTTCTACCACTTGCGCTACGCTGCCTACCATCAGCGATCCTTCCGCCGAGCGCATATAATCAAACTGCGCGCGAGACATGGGTTGCCAGCCGCGGCTGCGCCCTACACGGTCCATCATCTGTGCATAATAAGGGAAAAAATCATCAGCTACTTTATCGCCGTCCTCGCCGATAAAAAGGTGATTGTTAATGCCAATCTGCAACTTTTCTGCTGGTATTCCGGCTTCGAGCGCAGAATTTTTATAAAGATTAATGAAAGGTACAAACTGCCGCGGAACACCCCCGATGATGGCGAGCATCAGTGGTAAATTTAATTTGGCAGCGCGTAAGGCAGAGGCCGGGGTACCACCGGCAGCTAACCAGATGGGTAATTCACCATCTACAGCACGCGGATAAATGCCTGCCTGATGTAACGGTGCCCGAAGATTGCCGCTCCAAGTCACTTTTTCCGCTTTGTTTATCTGCAAGAGGAGTGCAAGTTTTTCTTCAAAGAGTTCATCGTAATCATTTAAATCGTAACCGAACAGCGGAAAAGATTCTATGAAGGAGCCTCGGCCTGCCATAATTTCGGCTCTGCCACCAGAAATGGCGTCTACAGTCGCAAACTGCTGATATATGCGCACCGGGTCATCCGAACTCAATACCGTAACCGCGCTCGTAAGTTTGATTTGCTGCGTCACGGCTGCGGCTGCGGCCAAAACTGTGGCAGGGGATGATACCGCATAATCGTCCCGGTGATGCTCGCCAATACCGAAAACATCTACACCCAGCTTGTCTGCGAGTTTTATTTCTTCGAGAAGGTGCTGTATCCTTTGATGAGCGTTGGTACCTTTCCCTGGATTGGGTTCTGGGGACATGTCAGCGAAAGTCATCAGTCCGAATTCTATTTTTTTCATAAGCGTTCTGTTTAATAAAATGGTTTTTAGGCAAAGCAGAATCCTACAGCGAATGATTAATGATACGTAATAACTTTTAATAATTGTACATGCGATGTTAATACTTTGCGGAAATATATCAATAGGTAAAGTTATCGCATGTTCGCTATAATACGCTTGATGTAGGATAATTTGTGATATTACGCTTCCGAACGCATGTTTTCGCCGTCCCGGTAATGCAGTCTTCTGAAAACAAAGCCTGACAGAATCGTCAGTAACCCTACAACGATGAAGGTGTATCGGAAAGCCATATGGGGGTTGCCATGCATTAATTGGGTGTTATTTTCAAATAACTTCAGCACGATAAGTCCGAATGCGATCCCAAAGCCGATGGCCAATTGCTGATTGACGGCCAGCAGCGAATTTCCACTGCTCGTGTGGCTGTTGCGAAGGTCGGCAATCGCAATGGTATTCATAGAAGTGAACTGTATGGAGTTGAAGAAACCCATGACAGCGATAATCGGTACGAACCACCAAATCGAACTATCGATTCCGGGAATACCCAAAACGCAGATCAAGATCCCAATAATAAACGTATTGGTCATCAATGTTTTACGATAGCCAATTTTATTCAATATTTTAATGACGGTAGATTTTCCTGCCATCGCCGTAAGTGCCATCGGTGCCACTATCCAGCCGGAAACTACCGCACTTTCTCCGTAAGCAATTTGTATCATCAAAGGTAACAACAACGGTATGGAACTAATCCCAAGCCGTGTCGCCAGATTACCCAAGATACCCACCCGAAATGTACGCACCTGGAAAAGATTGAGCGGAAAAATAGGGTTTTCGGTACGGCTTGCATGCCAGAAATAGTAAAAGACCATTAAGAATCCGAGTACGAAAATAAACAGGATGGGTGTTGTGTGAGACGAAGTGCCAAAAAGTTCAAGTGAGACTGACAGAAGCAGCGAAGCAGATGCGAAGATTAAAAAACCCTTCAGGTCGAAATTGATTTTCTCTGACTGATAATTGGGCATATATCGAATGCTGAGCAAGATACCCGCCAAACCTATCGGTAAGTTAATCAGGAAAATCCAGTGCCACGACAGGTAATCAACCATATAACCGCCTACTACAGGACCGAGTACGGGACCTATCAATGCCGGTACAATCGCATAGTTCATGGCGGGTAACAGTTCATTCTTATCAAAAGTCCTCATCAACGCCAGTCTGCCCACAGGCGTCATCAGGCTGCCGCCAATACCCTGCATCACACGCGAAAGTGCTAATTGTGTAAGATTCATAGATGCAGCACAAAACAGCGAGCCCAAACTGAATATTGCGACTGCGAAAATAAAAACCTTTTTGGTGCCAAATTTATCTGCCAGAAAGCCACTTACCGGCATGAAAACAGCCAGCGTAAGCACATAACTGATGATCGCGTTCTGCATATCCAGTGGTGACTCGTTCAGATCTTTGGCGATGGAAGGTAACGAGGTGTTGAGAATCGTAGAATCCAGCATTTGCATAAAGATAGCAGTAGCAAGGATGAAGGGGAGTATTTTTTTCGTGGGAGAATTGAAGGTCTGTTCCTTTGACATACAAACGTCACATCAAAAACCGCACCTATAAACAAAACCTGCATCCGGTGAAAAGAATGCAGGTCGTAACAACGGAATATTGTAAGTCTAATAACTGTCTTCATGTACACTGATAACCGCCCGCCCACTGGGGTCATTCATTTTCTTGAAGGCTTCATCCCATTCCAGGGCGATGGGTGTTGAACAAGCAACAGACGGTACTGATGGTACTGTGGCTGCGGCAGTCTCACTTGGGAAATGTTCCTCGAAGATGGTGCGATAGCGGTATTCCTCCTTATTCTGTGGTGTATTGAGCGGGAAACGGAATTTTGCGTTAGCCATCATCTCATTACTTACTTCTTTTTCAGCACATTCTTTTAACGAATCAATCCATGAGTAACCCACACCGTCAGAGAACTGTTCTTTTTGCCGCCACGCGATAGATTCTGGCAAAAGATCTTCGAAGGCTTTTCTAAGCACCCATTTCTCCATTTTGCCTTTGGTCTTATCAATCATTTTGTCTTTAGGATTTACAGACATGGCGGTGTCTATAAATTCTTTGTCAAGAAAAGGTACACGCCCCTCAATTCCCCAACTCATCAGGGCTTTGTTGGCTCGCAGGCAATCATATAAATGGAGTTTGCTGAGTTTTCTTACCGTTTCTTCATGAAATTCGCGGGCGTTGGGTGCTTTATGGAAATAAAGATAACCACCAAACAGTTCGTCACTGCCTTCGCCCGAAAGTACCATCTTGATACCCATGGATTTGATGACCCGTGCTAAGAGATACATGGGTGTAGAGGCCCGGACAGTGGTTACATCATAAGTCTCCAGATGATAAATGACATCGCGCACCGCATCCAGTCCCTCCTGAACGGTAAAATGTACTTCATGATGGATAGATCCTATATGATCTGCCGCTTTTCTTGCCGCTTCCAGATCGGGGCTGCCTTCTAAGCCTACGGCAAAACTGTGCAGGCGCGGGTACCAGGCTTCCTGCGTGTCGCCGCTCTCAATCCTGTTACGGGCATATTTTGCGGTTACAGCCGCGATTATCGAAGAGTCCAAACCGCCGGAAAGCAGTACGCCATAAGGGACATCGCTCATCAACTGGCGGTGCACTGCCGCTTCCAAGCTTTCGCGAATGGCTGAAATATCGGTCGTGTTACCTTTTACGTTCTCAAAATCTTCCCAGTCACGGTGATACCATTTCTGTAGATCATATCCATCTTCGCTGTACAGAAAATGTCCTGGCAGAAAAGTTTCGATTGTTTTACAGACACCTTCCAGAGCTTTAAGTTCTGACGCTACATAATAGTTGCCGCTGCGGTCCCAACCGTGGTACAGCGGGCAAATCCCCATGTGGTCTCTGCCTACGAGGTAAACGCCGTTTTCGGAATCGTATAATGCAAAAGCAAAGATACCGTTCAGTTTTTCTAGGAAATTTTTACCATCGCGGCGGTATAATGCGAGTATTACTTCGCAATCGGATTGGGTAAGGAACTCGTAATCGGGAAATTCTTTACGGATTTCCTGATGGTTATAGATTTCGCCGTTTACAGCGAGTACCACTTTGCCATCTTTCGTGTAAAGAGGCTGTTTGCCCGATGTGGGATCTACGATAGCCAGGCGCTCGTGCGAAAAGATTACATTTTTATCCTGGTATATCCCACTCCAGTCCGGGCCGCGGTGGCGGATTTTTTTCGACATTTCGAGTATCTGCGGCCGCAGCGTCTCAGTATTCTGTCGGGCATCAAATAAGCATACAATTCCACACATAAGATTAATTTATATAAGCAGTTATTAGTTTTTAATTAAAATTCTAATGCAAACATATCATTAAACTTTAAAAATAAAAATAAAAATCACATTTAAGTTAAATTTATTCTTTTATCAGCTTGATTTTATAAATAATATTTATCTAATGTGTAAGAAATAGTGTGTCTCCTTTAAAATTTTCAAAAAAAAAGCAACCTTTAGGCTGCCTTGCATGTTTACGTTACCGGTATTAAGATTTCCGTTCGAGGAGTGCCATATAAAACCCATCAAAGCCTTCACTTGGCATAATACGCTCTTCACGCAATAACTTATATTGGGGATTGTTCTGAAGGAAAGTTTCTACCTGTTCATTATTCTCGCTTGGTAGGATTGAGCAGGTGGCGTACACCATTTTCCCGCCTACTTTAAGCATCTTACTATAATCTTGCAGAATTTGCTGTTGTTCTTCCTTTATTCTGTCGATAAAATCTTGATCGATCTTCCATTTAGAGTCAGGATTTCTTTTCAGCACGCCAAGACCTGAGCATGGTGCGTCGATGAGCACACGGTCGGCTTTGCCATGAAGCCTTTTGATGACTTTGTTATCATCAATCAGTCGGGCTTCGATATTGTGAGCGCCAGCGCGCTTTGCGCGTCTTTTTAGTTCGGCAAGTTTCCAGTTGAAAATGTCCAAAGCGATGATTTGCCCTTTATTTCCCATCAGCGCTGCCAAATGCAGGGTTTTTCCACCGGCTCCCGCGCAGGCGTCTACCACACGCATACCTTCATGTACATCCAGCAATTCGCCAATTTTTTGTGATGACGCGTCCTGCACCTCAAAAAGACCATCTTTGAAGGCTGAGGTAAGAAAGACATTCTTTTTCTCTTCGAGCTGTACGGCGTCAGGATAATTTGGGATGGCAAAACTTTCTACGTTTTCATCTTTCAAATCCGAAATCAACTCTTTTGCGGTAGTTTTTAAAGTATTTGCACGCAGAATGGTGGGTGCCTGCTCATTGAGGGCAATCATCTCGCGCTCCCAAGTAGGGCCAAGTTCTTTTTCGAGCGTACTGGCAAGCCATTCGGGAACGGAATGTTCGATGGCTTTTGTAGGAACCGTGTTCTTCTTGAGTTTATTTAAAATATCGGCAATCTTTATTCCGTCAAATTCCTCGAATTTCTTGTAATGGGTTTTGGTCCACAGGCAATAGGCGAGTATCATCTTGTAAATATTGTTGGGCTTTGCGCCTTCGCCCATGTAATATTCGAGGCGTTTTTTCCAGCGGATGATGTCGTAGAAAATCTGCGAAACTACCTTTCGGTCTTCGCTGCCCCATTTGCGGTTGGCTTTCAGCAGCCGCTCGATTACTTTGTCGGCATATTTGCGGTCTTCAAAGAAAGTTTCGTGCAGGGCATCGTGTATTCCTATCAGTAAGTTTCGGTGTATAAGTTCCATTAAGGTAAATTTATTGTAAAGAAAACGGAGATTTCCCCGCAGCTGCAAAATTACGTTTTTTAAAGCATAATTAAATAATCGCCAGCAAGGCACTTTAATGGATAATGAAAAAGTCACCAACTGTTGGTGACTTTATGACTTTGACGAAGGTTTCTATAGTGTTTCTTGGTAAGCATTCCAGCCTGCTATCTTGTATTGCAGCGCTGCGCTTTCCGCATCTTCCGCTTTGTAAATGCCGCGACCTACGATGATGAAATCTGTATGCAGGTTTCTGAATGCATGTTCCGGTGTATGGTATTGCTGCCCTTTGGTGTCACCAGTTTCAGCAAGGCTGATGCCGGGTGTGAACAGTAATAACTCATCAGGTAGCTGTTGTTGAGATACACCGCCAATGACATTTGGATGTGCCTGGGCGACCTTAAGTGCTTCTGTATGATAATTGCGGTCGGTGAGCGTACCTGTAGAAGACATCCCTAATATGGCTACTACGCCAACATTCAGGAAGCAATCTAAAGAATTGTAGCCACCAATGACATGTGAGGTAACGAAATCTGCCCAGTTTGATATTTTGTACATCCCATAAGAAAACTGAAGTTCCTGCGTATTGCCAATATCCGCGAATTTACGGTCTTCCATCAGCAGGAAGTTGTGTTTTGTCGCCAGGTCTTTCAGTGGGAGAATGGTGGTATCAGGATCGAAATCGGTAATGATGTCGATGTGGGTCTTTAGGGCGACGATGTGAGGCCCGATGCGGTCGGCAAGGTCGAGCAGTTCATTAGTCGTCAGCACATCAGCAGAGGCAATAAGGTTTGTTTTCTTCGATATGGCAATTTCGAGCAGCTTTTTGGTGACAGAATGATCTGCGGCTTCCAGTTTCTGTTCGTAGCTAAGTCTTTTTTTATCTTCAAAAGTCACTTGGTTGCCGTTTAGAAACTGCTGTATCCGCATGACTTCATCATCACATAAATGACCTTCTTCCTGCAACATGGTACACACTTCTGAAATGGTGAACAAAGTGTGTACGCGGTAACCGCGGCTTTCCAGCAGTTCCTTGCCACCCTGCTGGCGGTCGAGAACTACGACGATATCAGATACGCTGATACCTTCATTTTCAATCTCCGGAATCGTTTCGAGCAGGGATTTCCCGGAGGTAATAACGTCTTCCACCAGCAAACAGTTTTGCCCTTTGGTATAGATACCCTCAATAAGTTTTTTCGTACCGTAGTCTTTGGCCTCCTTTCTCTTAATGATGAGTGGCAGATAGCTCTCCAGCGACATGGCCGTCGCCATCGGCAACGCGGCATATGGCACGCCACAGATAAGATCGAAATTATCCAGCGGTAACATATCGAGCAGATAATTGGCGAGTCGCTTGAGGATTTTCGGGTCAGAGGAGAGTGGACGCAAGTCTACATAAAACGGACTTTCAATACCACTTTTAAGGGTGAAGCGCCCAAATTTGATGATACCAAGCTGGTAGCATTCAAGAAAAAAATCTTTTTTACTGGTCATTTTACTTTTTACTTTATTACAAATGTAGGATTTTCGGATAGAATGTGAGGAATGCCACAAGCGATTGTAGTTGCCTGACGAGTACAATTTGCAGACCACCAGCGTGTGTGCGTGGCGATCTTGGTTAAAAATCTTTATCTTCGTACAAACCAAAAATATTTATGTCACGCAGATTCACTTTATTATTTGTATTGTTCTCTGTTATGGTCTTTGCACAGGCCGATGAGAAAAAGATTGATGAACTTATTCAACAGACTTTAAAGACCTTTGATGTACCGGGTATTTCTGTCGGTATTATAAAAGACGGCAAAACGGTGTATGCTAAAGGTTTCGGGCAACGCTCGCTGCTTACCCAACAGAAAATGGATGAAAATACGCTGGTAGGCATAGCCTCTAACTCCAAAGGGTTTACCGGTACCGCGCTGGCCATTCTTGCTGATGAGGGCAAACTGAGTTTTGATGATAAAGTGATAAAATATATCCCCGAATTCAGGATGTATGATCCCTATGTAACGCAAGAAGTCACCATCAAGGATCTTATCACTCACCGCGCCGGTCTCGGGCTAGGACAGGGCGACCTGATGTTTTTCCCGGAAGGCGGGCCACTGACAGTAAATGACATCATACACAATATACGTTACCTGAAGCCAGAACATTCTTTCCGCGCTACACTTGATTATAACAACATCATGTTCATTGTTGCCGGCGAGGTCATCCGCAGGGTTTCAGGACTTACTTGGGCAGAATTTATTGAACAGCGCATCATGAAACCGGTGGGAATGGCTGCCAGTTTCGGTAATTACAATCGTGCAAAAGCAGCCGGCGTCACCAACATTATTGACGCTCATGCGCCTGTAAACGGCAAGGCGGTAGCCGTACCACATGACTGGAACGAGACCGCGGATGCAGCGGGTGGCATCATCAGTAATATTACCGATATGACGCTGTGGGCAGACTTTCTGATGAATGGTTTTACCACCAAAGACGGTAAGAAGCTGGTTTCTGACAAACAAATACAACAACTGTGGAATCTGCACATCAATACGCCTGTCGCGATAAAAAACACCTACGACTCTAACTTTGCGGGGTACGGCCTCGGTTGGTTTTTAACCGACGTGAAGGGATATCAGCAGGTGTATCACACGGGCGGACTCATCGGTACCGTTACACAGTTTACCCTCATCCCTGATCTGAAACTCGGTATCATCGTCCTAACCAACCAACAAAGCGGCGCCGCTTTCACTGCCATTACCAATACTATTAAAGATGCTTATTTAGGGATTGAGGACCGCAACTGGCTGAAAACCCTCGCTGACCGAATGGCTAAAATGAACTCAGATTACGAAAAAGGTAAAAAAGAGGTGTTCGCCAAGTCGGCTGCCTTTAAGAAAGAGAAAAACCTGCAGCCTACAGCAAAACAGTTCACTGGTACCTACCGCGATGCCTGGTTTGGCGATGTAACCATTACGCAGGAAGGGAATACTTACCGCATCTTCTGCAAAAACTCACCACGATTGAAAGGCGAGTTACTGCCTTATTCCCAAAATACCTTTATCGCAAAGTGGGATGACCGAAGCTATGATGCAGACGCTTTCGTGATCTTCAGTTATGATGAAAACGGCAAAGCCCAAAGTGCCAAGATGAAACCTATCTCGGATATTACGGACTTCAGTTTCGATTTCGAGGATCTGGATCTGCAAAGACAGCCTTAGTCAGGATATTTATTACCCTTCCGCTGCTCCGGAAGGGTTTTTTTAATTCCTTTTTTAAAGATTTTTGGGTTCGAAATAGAATGAAAGTTTTTTGGAGGCCTGATCGAACTCGCTCCACGAATCACAGTTCAGCGTGAAACCGGCAACACCACAGGTGGGTAACGAAAGTACCTGATCGCTCATTGTATTGGCAAAATTCGAGATGCCATTATTATGTGAAAACAGCGCTACCGATGTTACATCATCTGGCAGGTCATAGATCACCGATTCGAAGTTGCTTTCATTGGGGTTGTAGAGTTTCTTATTGGTCTCCATATCAATCAGGTAGCACTGGTTGAAGATCTTACACGTATTCAGCGTACGAAGGGCGGGGCTGGTGATAAACTTATCAATCTGTATGTGATTATCTATTAGGTGACGCGCCATTTTCAGGGCATTTTCAACTCCTGTTTCGGCCAGGGGCCGGTCAAAATCCTCGGTGTCCTCAGGCCAGTCGCTTTTGGCATGGCGAATCAGGATCAGTGTTTTCATCGTTCATTTTTTTAATGAATTAAATTTATAAAATATTTTGAAATATACCGCTCCTATTTATATCTGACGGATGAAATCGGGTTGCGTAAAATTTATTAAATTTGCAACCTATGGGACAAATCCTCGCGATAGATTACGGAAAGGCAAGATGCGGACTGGCAGCTACAGACGATCTTCAGCTAATCGCTTCGGGATTGGAGACTGTGGCGACCCCAAAAATCCTGGATTACCTACAGAACTATCTGAAAATACACACGGTAGAGGCTATTGTGGTAGGACTTCCCACCGACCTGAAAGGCCAGCTTTCCGAGATAGAGCAGGAAATCCTTGGCTTTATAGAAAAATTTAAAACCATGTTCCCCACGGTACCCGTGTACCGGTTTGATGAAAGGTTTACCTCTAAAATGGCTTCATTTTATATTTCGCAAAGCGGAAAAACCAAGAAGAAAAGAGAGGAGAAAGGATTAATAGATAAAATAAGCGCCACCATTATTTTACAGAATTTTTTAGAACAGAAGAAATGATTTTACCAATACGCGCTTTTGGCGACGCAGTACTACGCAAACAATGCCAGGAAATCAGTAAAGATTACCCGGACCTGAAAGAACTGATTGAGAATATGTTCGATACCATGAACGCTGCCCACGGCATCGGGCTCGCAGCCCCGCAGGTAGGCCTGGATATCCGCCTTTTCATAGCCGATCTTTCGCCACTTGCCGATGATGAGGATTACGCAGATATTGCGCACGAACTGAAAGATTTTAAAAAAGTATTCATTAACGCACGCATCCTAGAAGAATCCGGCCAGGAGTGGAAGTTTAACGAAGGCTGCCTCTCAATCCCCAATGTACGCGAGGATGTGAAGCGAAAAGAAACCATCGTTATTGAATATTATGACGAAGATTTCGTAAAGCATACCGATACATTCTCCGACATGCGTGCCCGTGTAATACAACACGAATACGACCATATAGAGGGGATTTTGTTTACCGATCATCTCAGTTCGCTGAAGAAAAAACTGGTGAAAGGGCGCCTGATGAAAATTACCCAAGGCGATGTGGCCGTAAACTATAAGATGAGGTTCCCGAAATAGAATTAAGCATTAAACCGACAAAAAAACAGATAACTAAACTAAAAAAAATAAAAAAATGCAGTTAGAAAAAATAATTTCAATCTCTGGCAAACCGGGATTATACAAATTAATTTCGCAGTTGAAAAACGGCTTTATCGTTGAAGATGTTTTAACGAAGAAAAAACTCAGCATTGGGAATACCTCACAGGTCAGCCTACTTGATAATATCGCCATGTTCACTTTTGATAAAGAAGTCCCACTGTTTGATGTTTTCGAGAATATCGCTAAGAATTACGAGTATAAAGAAACCATTTCGCACAAATCCTCTGATGCCGAACTCCGTGCTTTCATGCTTACCGCACTCCCGGATTATGATACAGACCGTGTCTATGTTTCAGATATCAAAAAACTGGCGCAGTGGTATAACATCTTGAGCAAAGCTGGCTACATTACACCAGAAAGTTTCGTAAAAGCTGAAGAAACTACCGAAGAGAAACAGGAAGAGCCTATAGCCACTGAAAAAAAGGAAACTAAGAAAGCCGCTCCCAAAACTGAAAAAGCTGCCACGCCAAAAGTAAAAGCTACTGCAGCCAAAGCAGCACCTAAAAGCACTCCACGCAAGATGGGTTAATAAAATTGGTGTCTGTACACACAAGGCACTAACCTTGTCAGGTCCCGACCTTGGCAAGGTTTTTTTATTCCCGAATGCCCAAAAAACACATATATATTTGCAATGAATACCAAAGAACAGAAACTTGAAGCCTTCTCGCGCTTGCTTGATATCATGGATGACTTGCGCGAAAAATGCCCTTGGGATAAAAAGCAAACCCTGCAATCGCTGCGCCATCTAACGCTGGAGGAAGTCTATGAACTTTCAGACGCTTTACTACAGGAAGACCTGCCCGAAATTAAAAAAGAACTCGGCGATGTGCTGCTGCATCTGGTGTTTTACGCAAAAATTGGTTCTGAGAAAGAGAGTTTCGATATCGCGGATGTTATAAATTCCCTTAACGAAAAACTTATATTCCGGCATCCGCACATCTATGGCGATACCCATGTAAAAGATGAGGAAGAAGTGAAACAGAATTGGGAGAAACTGAAACTTAAAGAAGGTAACCGCTCCGTACTTTCCGGTGTCAGCAAAGGTACACCGAGTATCGTAAAAGCCTATCGCATACAGGAGAAAGTAAAAGGCATCGGTTTCGAGTTTCCGGATGCCGAGGAAGCCTGGAAAAAAGTTGAGGAAGAACTGCAAGAATTTCATACCGAAAAAGATCCTCAGAAGAAAGAAGGAGAACTTGGCGACCTTTTTTTCTCATTGATCAATTACGCCAGACTCACCGGCATCAATCCAGATTCTGCTTTGGAACGTACCAACCTGAAATTCATTAAACGTTTTCAGAAAATGGAGCAGCTCGCAAAAGAAGAAAAACGCGAACTGTCGGATATGTCACTCACCCAAATGGATGAATTATGGGAAAAAGCAAAGAAAGACGTGTTGTAATCATGAAAAGGAGGTTTCGGCATACCTTCCGAGAGTATGCAAGATCGTTTGTCGAAATCAAGCAGACGGAACGCAGATGGCATTTCCCGCTTTTAGCGGGGATTTGCGTAGGGCTTTGTGTGTTCACTGGCTGGCTTGTGGGTAAACCTTATTTCGGGAATATTGCCTGCATGGGCGCACTTACCATTCTGTATTTTACACACGCTTCACTTGAAAAACGGATTACACATTTAATATTTTGTGCGTTTGGGATGACGCTATCTTTCATCATTGGGCTTCTGTTCAGTTTTAACCCGTGGTTCAGTGCCCTTTCACTGGCATTTGTGGCTTTTCAGGCACATCTAATCACCTCTTATTTTGATATTCCGCCGCCGCGGAATTTCTTTTTTATCATGGCTTGCGCCGTTGCGACTAATATTGACCATAATCTTGGTCTGTTGCCCACGCACGTTGGGCTTTTCGCGATGGGCTCCATACTCGCTGTAGTTTTGGCGTTTTTATATTCCGTATATATCGCAAAGCATGTGGTGGATATCCCACGAATGACACCCCGGAAATCACGTTACACAAAAACCGTCGAAAGTATTATTCTTGCGGTTGCGCTGGGTGCGGCATTGCTGGTAGGTTATGCCGTGGACGAAGGCAGCCCTTACTGGATACCCGTCTCTGCGCTGGCCGTATTGCAGGGGAAGGACCTTACACACACATCACAGCGGAATTTGCACCGGATCTTCGGCACTTTTTTAGGGCTTGGGCTTACCTGGTTTATCTTCAGTACCCAACCTACAGCATTGGCATTGATATTTATCCTGGCTTCTCTGCAGTTCCTTACAGAAATGATGATCGTAAGAAATTATCTGCTGGCAGCCATCTTTATTACGCCGATGACGATCATTCTGGCCGAAACAGCAGGTGTGCAATATCTGGATATCGACACGCTGATGTATTCGCGCTTGGTGGATACCATTATCGGTAGCATGATAGGTTTTGCAGCGGGTCTATTCCTTCACAACAAAGATGTAATTGCTTTCCTGGAAAAGAAATTCAGAGGTACCAAGATATTGTTGAAGAAGATTTAGATTTTATGTGGTCAATATTAAAGAGACGCCGCGCATCACAAAGTGATGCGCGGCGTCTTTATCTTTAAGCGAATAAATATCAAAGTCCGAACTGGCGGGCGAAAAGATCTGGGAAAATCCCGAACGCTACCAAAGCTATAATGATAAATACTGCTACAATATTATAAGTTAACGGCACTCTTTCAGACGTCTTAAAACTGCTTTCTTTCGGGAAGAACATCGCCATAATCAGCCGCAGGTAGTAAGCGATTGAAATCGCAGAGCCTAAGATCGCAATAAGCACCAGGAATGGTGTCGACTTGATCGCCTGCGCAAAGATCGCGAACTTACCCATAAAACCTGCTGTCAATGGAATACCGGCCATCGATAGCATGCCTATGGCTGCGGTTACCGCCAATAAAGGTTCTGTCTGAGCAAGACCCCGGAACGCGTTGAATGAGGTTTCGCGCTTTAGTTTTTCCACCCAAATCAGGCACATCATGACACCAATAGTTGCCAATGAATAAGCAAATAGGTAGAATGCTAAATTATAGGCAGAAAGGCTGTTGAGACCGAAGAAAATAAGCGCAAGATAACCTACGTGTGATACAGAGGAGTAAGCCAGCATTCTTTTAGCGTTACTTTGGGCAAGTCCCATGGTATTCGCTAGGAATAACGTAATAATAATCAATACCCCGATAATATTAACCCAAGCACTGGTAATGCCTGAAAATCCTATTGTCATCACTTTAAAGAAAGCAAAGAACGCGGAAATCTTTACCACAGACATCATGAAAGTGGTGATTAATGAAGGTGACCCCTGGTAAACATCCGGGCTCCACATATGGAACGGCGCCATCGAAACTTTAAACGCCAAGGCAGCCAACATCAGCACTGCACCCGCGGCAAAAATGAAATCTTTAGGGTTATTTACCGAATATTCATGGATTTGGTACAGATCAAAACTGCTGGAGCTTCCATAAACCAACGCGATACCAAAAAGCAGGAATCCTGTTGCAAACGCGCCCATCAGAAAATATTTGATGGAGGCTTCATTGGAACGCAGGTCGGTCTTGTTACTTCCTGCCAGTACATATAACGGGATAGAAAGAATTTCTACACCAAGAAATAACGTCACCAAATTTTGAAAACCAAACAGTACAATCCCTCCGCACAAAGCGAAAAGCATCAGTGCATACAGTTCCGACTGATGGCTGCGGTGATTACTGAACGCAAAGCCGCCCAGGAAAAAAATCAGCAATGTTACCACCAATGCAACTTTCGTGAAAAGGGCTGCGTTGGCAGTATATTCAAACATCGATTTGTACTGGGCAAAAAAATCAGCCTCTGGTAAGAAACTTACATAGAATGCCACTAAAAGTCCCAGGATGCTGATGTATCTAGAGAATCTTCCTTGTTCATACACCCCAGCAAAAAGCGCTGCCACTGCGGTAAGGAATATAATTATTAGAACGCTCATTTAATTTAGATTTGAGATTTAAGCCGAAAAGTCAATTACATGAAGTCCCGAGCTTTGTTTTTCTTAATTATTTAATTTTTTAATTCAGCATAGAAGTAAAAATAAACTTCAGTGGGCTGCCCACCATTTCGATCACCGGCTGTGGGAAAAGTCCCAGCAGAATAACGAATACCGCTAAAGAGGCAAGCACCGAAAATTCTACCGCAGAAAGGTCTTCAGCGGAAGCCAACACGCGCTCGTCACCTTCCCCAAACATGGCTTTGCCATAGAAACGGAACAGATACACCGCCGAGAAAATCATGGTTAAACCTGCGATGACAGCGGCTAGTTTGTTAAGATCAAAAATGGATTTAATAAGGATAAATTCTCCAATGAAACCATTTGTTAAAGGTAAACCAACCGAACCCAGCAATATAATCATGAAAAGTACCGCAAATTTAGGAGCTACTTTCGCTAAACCACCCATCTGACGGATGTCGCGGGTTTTAAATCTTTTATATAGAATATCGGCACAGTAGAAAAGTCCCGTCACATTGATACCGTGGGCAAATGCCTGTATCAAAGCGCCTTCGCCCCCTTCAATCATTAGTGTACCTTCCATGGTAAGGATTGCGGAAGCCATAATACCTGCCACCATCAATCCTACGTGGGAGAGCGAAGAATAAGCGAGGATTCGTTTGGAATCGTTTTGTGCGATGGCAATCAGCGCACCGTGTACAATCCCTACAATCGCAAGTACGAGGACGATTTTACCTGAAATGCCCAACACAGGTTCTGGTGCCACCGGAAGCAAATATCTTAAGACGCCATATACTGCCATCTTCAGCATGATACCCGATAAGAGCATCGTACCTTGTGTCGGCGAGTAAGTATATGTATCGGACTGCCAGGAGTGGAATGGGAAAATCGGGAGTTTAACAGCAAACGCAAAGAAGATAAACCAGAAAACAACCGTCTGTTCGGTAGCGTTCAACTCAGCATTGTACATATCTGTAAGTGCAAACGAGGCGGAGTTGGTGTAAACGTAGATAAAACCCAACAACATAAACAGCGACCCTACAAAGGTGTAGACGAAGAACTTCGTGGTAAACTGTATTTTTTTATTCTCCTGCCCCCAAATTCCGGCGATTAACCAAATCGGTATCAGCGTTACTTCCCAGAAGATATAGAATAGAAGCCCATCCAACGCAGTGAAAACTCCGATAAGGCCAAACTGCATCAGCAGGATAAGACCATAAAACGTGTTTCTGTACCCAGGCTTCTCATTAAATGAAGACAAAATGATTAATGGGGTAAGGATGTTCGTAAGCAGCAAAAGCACCATACTCATGCCATCAATACCGAAATGCAGGTTACTTTTTATAAACTGAGACCACGGGTAATTAATCTCATACTGAAGAACACCATCTACAGTAGGCTTAAAATCAAACCCGGAAAGCATATAAAAGGTGAGGAACATTTGTGCAAATGCAAATCCCAGCGCCACCAGTTTACTTGCGGGATTCTTCCACGCGAACACTACTGCAGAACCTACCAGAGGCAATAGAAGGAATGTTAATAAGAGATACGACATTTACTATTGTAATAAAAAGTTAACAATTAAGATAATTCCGATAGCCAGAGACATGATGAGCACATAGTTCTCTACATTTCCGTTCTGAAGACGTTTCGCCGCTCGCCCGGAATCTTCGGCACCACTACCGATGAAATCAACAAATCTGTTTAGGACACCTTTGTCGAACATGTTGCCACCAACACCCAATCCTTCAATAAAACGCACGATGATCGCGTTATTCAATTCATCAAGATATAGTTTTCGGTTCGAGAGTCTTTCCCAGCCGGTATATTTTTCATCAGGCAAAGCCATTTTTTTCTTATTCACATAGATGTTTTTCACCACAAACCAAACCGTAAAGAACATGATGACGGTAAGGCTCAGCAAAATCATCTCTGTTCCGAAAGGTACAGTAGGCAAATCTGTATCGTACACATAAATATTGTTCAGCCATTCACCAAGGAAGGCATATTCACCATGGCCAATGAAATGTGGAAGGTTGATGAAACCACCGATGATTGACAAGGCTGCAAGAATGATGAGCGGGATTGTCATGGTTTTAGGACTTTCATGCAGGTGAGCTTTCTGCGCTTCAGTACCGCGAAATTCCCCATGGAAAGTAAGGTAGTACGCACGGAACATATAGATAGCCGTTAAAGTAGCTACGATGAACAGTACACCCCAAAGCAAGGGGTTGTTGCCATACACGCTGGTTAAGATTTCATCTTTTGAGATCATCCCCGAAAGGAACGGGAAGCCCGAAATCGCCAACGTACCGATAAGGAAGGTAATATGAGTTACAGGAATAATCTTTTTTAAACCTCCCATGAAACGCATATCCTGTTCACCACTCATGGCATGGATCACCGAGCCGGAACCAAGGAACAGCAATGCCTTGAAGAAAGCATGCGTCATCAGATGGAACATGGCAGTAGTATAAGCGCCAACACCCAATGCCACGAACATGAAGCCAAGCTGCGAAACAGTAGAGTAGGCCAGCACTTTCTTAATATCATTCTGTCGAAGACCGATAAATGCCGCTACTAAAGCCGTTAACAACCCGATGAAAAGGATCACCTCCATAGTGGATGGCGCCAGCGAGAATAAAAAGTTGGAACGTACCACCAAATAAATACCGGCGGTCACCATTGTTGCCGCGTGAATTAATGCAGACACCGGTGTTGGGCCAGCCATCGCATCTGGAAGCCACGTGAATAAAGGAACCTGGGCGGATTTACCTACCGCACCGATAAATAAACTGATGGTAATGAAGATAATGATCGGTGAGTCAAGCTCAAATTTTGATGAATTCTGTGCTACAGAAAGGAAATCTACCGCGTTGGTTTGGTAGGCAATCATCAGAATACCCATAATCATCCCAAGATCACCAATTCGGTTCATGATAAAAGCCTTTCTGGCGGCCGCGCCATATTCTTGGTTAGTGTACCAGAAACCAATTAACAGGTAAGAGCATAAGCCAACCCCTTCCCAACCGATGAATAAAATAAGATAGTTGCTGCCAAGTACAAGCAGTAACATCGAGAAGATGAATAAGTTAAGATAAGCAAAGAATTTATAAAAACCTTTGTCATGGCTCATATAACCGATAGAATAAAGATGGATAAGCGAACCGATGCCCGTAATAATCATCGTCATCATCAGTGATAGCTGGTCAACCTGAAAACTGAAGTTCACTTGTACACCATTTACCCGAAACCATTCGAAAGCACGTACAATAACAGGCTGAGAATCTGCTTCAAACTGGGCGAAAAGGCTTACAGCGATACAAAAAGCTGCGAATACCACCAGTGTCGCGATAGTGCCGACCACCATTTTTGGCATCTTCTTCCCGAAAAGTCCGTTCACAAGAAACCCGGCAAGTGGCAAAAGTATTAATGCGTAAATTAAATTTTCCATACTCTCCTTATCCTCTTAATTTATTAAAAATACTGATGTCCACAGATTTGGTGTTGCGGTACATCATAGCGATAATGGCCAGGCCAATGGCCACTTCGGCAGCCGCCACTACCATAATGAAAAACACGAGGATCTGCCCGTTACCATCTCCTTTATAGCTGGAGAATGCGGCCAGCATCAGGTTGACAGAGTTCAGCATCAGTTCCACACAACCCAGAATGATGATTGCGTTCTTGCGGATTAACACGCCCAAAACGCCCAGGCAGAAAAGTAGTGCGCTGAGAATTATAAAATACTCCAGCGGCACAGCCTGTATAAATGAATTTACTTCTCCCATAATATTTTTTATGACCTAAGATTTTTACTAAATTTTAGGAATAATGTTTTACAGATCTTTTTTACCGATAAGAACAGAGCCTACGATACCTGCCAGAATGAGGATAGAGGCCAGTTCAAACGGCAACACATATTCGTTGAATAACAAACGACCCAGATCTTTGGTTAAACCTACAGATGTATGCGCATCTGCACCATATGTAGTGGCGTTAAGACCTTTGAAAGCCCCTAAAATCCCGATTAGGAGAATCCCCGCCGCAAATACACCGATAAACTTGCTGATGTTTTGCTTTTTGCTTTCGTCAGCTTTATTCAGGTTCAGCATCATCAGGATGTAAAGGAAGAGCACCATGATGGCACCGGCATACACGATAATCTGTACAATCCCGAGGAACTGGGCGTTCAGCAGAATATACATGGCCGCAATCGAGAAAAACGTAACGATTAACGATAAAATAGCATACAGCGGATTACGTGCGAAAACAAAATAGAATGCGCTGGCAACAGCCAACAATGCTACAAGGAAAAATATAATCTGTTCCATCTATTTAACTGCTTTTTTTTGTCTTTCGCTTTGGCGGTCTGATACATCAATCCGCGCGTTGATTTTTTCCACAAGTTTATCTTTGCCGTACACAAAGCTGCCACGGTTCAGTTCCACATCTACCAAACGATCGGTAAGGTAAACCGCAGATTTCGGGCAAGCTTCTTCACAAAGACCACAGAAAATACAGCGCAGCATATTAATTTCATATACAGAAGCGTATTTTTCTTCGCGATAAAGGTGCTTTTCCTCTTTCGTACGTTCTGCAGCAGTCATCGTAATGGCTTCAGCAGGACATACCACGGCACAAAGTCCGCAGGCCGTACAACGCTCGCGACCTTCCTCATCACGTTTCAGTACATGCAGGCCGCGCCATACCTTAGCGCGTGGCTTTTGTACTTCAGGATAAGAATACACTTTTCCTTTAGAGCCTTGCAAGGCATGTTTCAGCGTAATGCCCATCCCTTTTATAATTCCTGGGAGGTATATTTTTTCCATAAAAGTCATCTCTTTGTTCGAGACTACTTTAGATCGGTTGGTAAGTTTCATATTTTTCTGGTTTTAAGCTAAAACTTTACTTTAGCAAGAAAACTTTATTTTTTTATTGTGCAAAAAAGATGATGACCGCGGCAGTTACAATTAAGTTCAGCAGGGCAAGCGGGATCAAACTTTTCCATCCTAAATGCATCAACTGGTCGTAACGGAATCTCGGGATCGTCCATCGGATCCACATAAAGATCAGGATTCCAATGATCACTTTAAACAGCATCGCCAGAATACTCAGGATACCCGCGGTATTTTCGCCCCAGTTTTCAGATACCCAGTTGATACCTGGATAATTGAAGCCACCGAAGAACAGCGTAGCGATTAAAGCGTTAGAAATAAACATGTTCACATATTCCCCAAACATATATTGCCCGAAGTTCATGGATGAATATTCTGTCATATAACCATTTACAAGCTCCGATTCACATTCGGGCAAATCGAATGGGTGACGGTTGGTTTCCGCAAGTGCCGCTACAAGGAAAATGATAAAAGCCAATGGTTGATAGAAGATGTTCCAGTTCATGCCATCGATTGGTATCAAACCCCAGATTTTGCCTTCCCCTTGGGAAGATGTAATCGCGTAAAGGTCTAAACTGCCCGCCATCAGAATGATGGATAACAGTGAAAGTCCCATCGCCAGTTCATAAGAAATCATCTGCGAAGAAGCACGGATCGCGCCGATTAATGAATACTTGTTGTTGGAAGCCCAGCCACCAATCATCATTCCGTAAACACCGATGGATACCATCCCGATAAGATACAGTACACCAATATCAATATTGGCTACCTGAATATCAAACGAAGTCCCGCCGATATTCAGACTTTTACCCCATGGGATTACCGCGCCGGTAATAAGTGAAACAAACATCGTAATCGCCGGCCCGAGGTAGAATAGAAAACGGTCGGCATTCTGAGGAATAAAACCCTCTTTAAAGAACAGTTTTCCGCCATCAGCCAATGGTTGCAAGATACCGAATGGCCCTGCACGGTTTGGTCCGATCCTGTCCTGAAGTGCGGCTGCCACTTTTCTTTCGCCCCAAGTAGAGTAGGCGGCAACTCCCATGGAGAGTGCGAAAAGTGAAACCACCAAAATGATCTTAAAGGTAATTAAATCCATAATATCTCTTCTTTGCTATGATAACGCAAGGGTTATATGATAACTAAATTATTTATTTTCGTCTTTTACACTGATTTCCTTTGCGTCTGCATTGTTCAGCAAATTAATCATGTTCTTAGGCTTTTCGTAATGGTTGAGTGAGATCACCGAATGACGGTCGATGTTTCTTGGCCCTTCGATAGACCAATATTTAAGGTCTTTGCGCTCAAACCGGCATTCGTTACAGATCCATTCCTCTACTTCATCGTACTGGTCCTTTCTGGCAGTTACACGGATGATCTCTTCTCCTTTCATCCACAATACCACTTTACCGGAACATTTTTCGCAGCTGCAAGACGCATTTACAGGTTTGGTAAACCATACACGCTGTGCGAATCGTGCAGTTCTGTCAGTCAAGGCGCCAACAGGGCAAACATCAATCACATTTCCTATGAAATCATTATCCAGGGCTTTGTTCAGATAAGTAGAGATTTCTGCTTTTTCACCACGGAAAAGGATTCCGTGCTCGCGCTCCTCGGTAAGTTGATTTGCGGTAAGTACACATCGTGCACACAGGATGCAGCGGTTCATGTGTAATTTTATATAAGGCCCGATGTCTTCAGAATCGAACGTTCTGCGGTCGAATTCGGTACGGGTACGCTCTAAACCGTGTTCGTAACCCAAATCTTGTAGGTGGCATTCCCCAGCCTGGTCACACACAGGGCAATCCAATGGGTGATTGATGAGTAAAAACTCGGTAACTGCATGGCGTGCCTCCTGTGTTTTTTCGGAGGTAAGGTTTTTTACTTCCATCCCGTCCATTACACCGGTTCGGCAACTTGCCACAAGTTTAGGCATAGGTCGGGGATCTGCTTCAGATCCCTTTGATACTTCTACCAGACAGGTGCGGCATCGGCCTCCGCTGTTTTCAAGTGGTTTATAGTAGCACATCGCGGGTGGTACAGAGCGGCCGCCGATCTGGCGGGCGGCTTCAAGGATAGAAGTGCCCGGCAATACTTCGGTGGTTTGCCCGTCGATGGTAATTTTAAATTTTTTAGTTTCTTCGCTCATAATGATCGCTTTTGGCAGTGTTAAATTGCCTTGTTAAACCGCCCCTTTCGGGATTTATTAGTTTGCCGGTACAGGTATAGGGTCTGCGTAATGTGCCAGGCCGTAGTTTCGGGTCAAAGCTTCCGGATTGTTGATGTGCCACTCGAATTCATCCCGGAAATGTCTGATTGCTGCTGCAACAGGCCACGCGGCTGCATCGCCAAGCGGACAGATGGTGTTCCCTTCAATCTTTCGCTGGATATCCCAAAGCAGATCAATATCTGCCATTGTTCCTTCACCGTTTTCAATTTTTTTAAGAATTCTGTACATCCACGGTGTGCCTTCGCGGCATGGTGTACATTGTCCACAACTTTCATGTGCGTAGAAGTGCGCAAGTGTCATGGTATGTTTTACGATACACTGGTCTTCATCCAAAACAATAAAGCCACCGGAACCCATCATGGTACCGGTTGCAAAACCACCGTCAGCCAATGATTCGTAGTTCATGTATCTGGGTTCGCCATTGATGGTTTTCAACAGCAGATTCGCTGGCACAACGGGTACCGAGCTTCCGCCAGGGATACAGGCTTTCAATCTTTTGCCGTTTGGTATGCCTCCGCAATATTCATCTGAATAAATGAATTCTTCTACCGTGATGGTCATGTCAATCTCATACACGCCAGGTTTGTTGATGTTTCCGCAAGCAGAGATTAATTTTGTACCTGTCGAGCGTCCTACACCAATCTTCGCATATTCGGCACCAGTGATATCGATGATAGGAACAACTGCGGCAATGGTTTCCACGTTGTTCACCACCGTTGGGGATTCCCAAAGACCTTTCACAGCCGGGAACGGCGGTTTCAGTCTCGGATTACCACGTTTACCTTCGAGTGACTCTAACAAAGCGGTTTCTTCACCACAGATATAGGCGCCAGCTCCGCGGTGCACGTATATTTCAAGGTCATAGCCTGTTCCTAGAATGTTTTTACCTAGGAAACCGGCTGTTTTGGCTTCATCAATCGCCTGTTCAAGAATGTCCGGTATCCAGGAGTATTCACCACGGATGTAGATGTAAGCGGTGTTTGCACCTAGCGCGAATGAAGAGATCAGCATCCCCTCAATCAGCAGATGTGGAATAAACTCCATCAGATAGCGGTCTTTGAAAGTACCTGGCTCGGATTCATCGGCATTTACTACCAGATACCGTGGGATGCCTTCTGGCTTTGCGAGGAAGCTCCATTTCATCCCGGTAGGAAATCCTGCGCCACCACGACCTCTGAGGCCAGAGGTTTTCACTTCTTCCACGATGGCATCGGGAGTCATTTTTAGCGCTTTTTCTGCCGCTTCGTAGCCACCCTGCTTCCGGTATACGTCGAAAAAACGTATGCCTTCGATATGTGCGTCTTTAAGTAAAAGTTTTTTACTCATTTCTTATAAAGTTAGTCTAAAGCAATGGCTCCCTGTCTGCAAAGTTCAAGGATTTCATCTACTTTTTCTATGGTTAGATTTTCGTGGTAAAATTTGCCAAGCTGCATCATGGGTGCGTATCCACAAGCGCCGAGACATTCCGCTGGTTTTAATGTAAATAGACCGTCGGCAGTAGTTTCACCATTCTTAATGTTTAGTTTTTCACGGATATGGCTTAGGATCTGATCGCTGCCCCTTACCATACAAGGGCCTGTTTGGCAGACTTCGAGTACGTATTTGCCTACCGGCTGCATATTGAACATGGTGTAGAAAGTAGCAACTTCATACACTTCAATAGGTTTGATATTCAGGATGCCGGCCACATAATCCATCACGGGAACATCTAGCCAGCCACCAAATTCTTTCTGTGCTAGATGGAGTACCGGGATGAGTGCAGATTTTTGTCGGCCTTCCGGATATCTGGCGATAATTTTTTGTACCTGCTTCAAGGTTTCAGGCTGAAAAGCTATGGTTTCGCTCATATTAAAGATTTTAGATTTTAGATTGTAGATTTTACACGAAATCGCATCCTGAAAATCTTATCGCTGATCTAATTTTTTTTGTTTGATAGTTAGATTAATCTAATAATAATCTAAATTTTATAATTCTGCTAAGCGTCTAATTCACCGGCAATTACGTTCATCGAACACATGGTAACCACCGCGTCGGAGATCATGCCACCTTTGATCATCTCAGGATAGGCCTGGTAATAGATGAAACATGGACGGCGGAAATGCAGACGGTAAGGGCTTCGGCCACCATCGCTCACGAGATAGAAACCTAATTCGCCGTTACCTCCTTCTACACAATTATACACTTCTCCTTTAGGGACATCGGTTTCGCCCATTACAATTTTGAAGTGATAGATGAGGGCTTCCATGTTGTTGTACACATCTGCTTTTTCCGGCAGATAAAATTCAGGTACATCTGCATGGAAATTACCTTCCGGCAGGTTTTTGTAGGCTTGTTCAATGATTTTTAAACTTTCCCAAACTTCCTGCTGGCGCACCATGAAACGATCATAAGTATCGCCGCTGGTACCTACAGGGATGATGAAATCGAAATCGTTATAAGAGGAATATGGATCGGCCACCCGTACATCATAATCTACACCGGTCGCACGCAGGTTAGGCCCGGTAAAGCCATAGCTAAGCGCACGTTCAGCAGAAATAGGACCTACATTGATGGTACGGTCCATAAAGATTCGGTTTCTCTCGTTCAGGGTACAGAATTCGCCCCAGATTTTTGGGAAATTCTTCAGCCAGGTTTGTAACAGTTCATGGAATTTAGGGCTGAAATCTCTTTCAAAGCCGCCAATCCGTCCCATATTGGTTGTCATTCTGGCGCCACAAACCTGTTCATAAAGTTCGTAGATCTTTTCTCTTTCCTGGAAGAGATAGGTAAGACCGGTAATAGCCCCGGCATCCATCGCGATAACGCCATTGCAAACCATATGGTCGGCGATACGGGCAAGTTCCATCATGATCACGCGCATATAATCTACACGTTTCGGAACTTCACAACCGATGAGTTTCTCTACTGTCAGGTGCCAGCCAATGTTGTTGATAGGCGCTGAGCAATAGTTCATACGGTCGGTAAGGGTGGTGATCTGAGCGAAGTTTCTACGCTCACAGATTTTTTCGTAAGCACGGTGTATGTAGCCAATGGTTTGCTCAGAGTGTAAAATACGCTCCCCATCCATCGTAAGAACATTCTGGAAGATCCCGTGGGTAGCAGGGTGTGTAGGCCCTAGATTGAGGGTGTACAGTTGTCCATCGATCTGTTCTTTGGCTTCGTGCTGGTTCAGTATATTTGATAACGCGTTGTCTTTCATATTGAGATGGCTTTAAGCATCCTGGCAAACCAGGATACTGTTGCTGTTTTATCTTCCGAACATTTTATCATCTTTATCGGTACGGGTGCCGTCTTCTAAGCGGTATTCCTTCAGAAGCGGGTGATAGCCGATATCTTCCATATTAAGAATCACACGCAGATCCGGGTGACCTTTAAATTTAATCCCAAAGAATTCAAACGTTTCGCGCTCCATCCAGTTGGCACCTGCATACAGGTCGGTAAGGGTATCAACTTCTGCATTTTCACGGGGCATGAAGGCTTTGAGGCGAATACGGAAATTCGTCATCATGTTATGTAAATGATAGATGACACCGATTTCTTTTGCAGGATCGTTCGGATAGTGGATGCCGCAAATATCGGTCAGGAAGTTTATCTGTAGCGAAGAATCCCGCAGGTAATGAATTACCTTTTTGATGTCTTCTTTTTTGATTTCGAGGGTTAAAAAATCGTAAGGTTCGGCGTGTGAAATCACAGAATCCGGAAACTCCCGGCTGATGGCTTCTAATACAAATTCGTTGGTCATCTTTCTTATTTTATTCCGTAGGATTCCAATAAATGTTTGTATTCGGGCATATCTCTGCGGCGGATGCTTTCGCTTTCGCAAAGCGCCTGCACCTGCATCACCCCTTCAATGATTTGCTCTGGTCTTGGTGGGCAGCCCGGTACATATACGTCTACTGGGATGATTTTATCAATCCCCTGCAGTACGGAATAGGTATCGAAGATCCCGCCACTGGTGGCGCAAGCACCTACGGCCACTACCCAACGTGGCTCTGCCATTTGGGTGTACACCTGCTTAAGCACAGGGCCTAATTTTTTTGATATGGTACCACATACCATCAGCATGTCTGCCTGACGTGGTGAAAACGAGTTCCGTTCCATACCGAAACGTGAGGCGTCGTAAGTAGGGTTCAGTACCGCCATAAACTCAATACCACAACAAGAGGTGGCAAACGGCAGCGGCCATAAAGAATATTTTCGGGCCATACCTATCACACTGCTGAGCTTGGTAGCGAAGAATCCTTCGCCCTCGAACCCCTCAGGAGGTTCGGCATCCATTCTGATTACTGGTTTAGTATCTGACATGTTTAGTTTCTTTAAAAAGTTAATAATAGCACTTACTTATCCCAATTGAGGGCACCGCGCTTCCATACGTAAATGAACGCAATGAAAAACACAGAAATAAAAGTAAGCACGGCTAGAAAACCTTCTACCCCAAATTCACGCAGGTTTACAGCGTAAGGATAGAAGAACACAATCTCAATATCGAACAGAACGAACAGTACGGCAGTAAGGAAGTATTTTACCGAAAACGGCGTTCTGGCGTTACCTTCTACATCAATGCCACATTCGAAGTTTTCATTCTTTTTAACGGAATCTTCTCGTTGGCGCGGACCCAGGAAGTGTGTACCCAAAATACAAAGAAGCACGAAACCAAAGCCTACGGCGATTTGAATAAGTATTGGGATATAATTTTCTGGAATATTCATATCTACATCGATTTTTTGAATCAACAAATTTACGGAATATGTGCGACAGAGAAAAAAAATAGCCGCTGAAATCCGTTACAAATCTGGCTAAAATGGTATTTAGAATGAATCTAAATGATTACCGGTTCCGCTTTAGTCTTTTAAGGACCAAGAACGCCATATAACCGATATATAGGAACAGGAAGCTGGCAAAAAGTATATTGATCAAGGCGTTCAAACGTTCATCCGGCAGCTGGAAAAACTGGTTGTAAATGATGAATGCCAGCACCATACCCATGTAAATGTACAATTGTTTTTTCATAATCCGGTTCTTTAGACTTCCAGTGAATAGGTACGGCGACGTTTATGGTTGACAGGATTGTAGTCCTGCCACAGCAGTTGTACGCTCTTGTTCTCTTCCAGCTCCGGGTTGGTTTCGGCAAATTTTATACCCATTTTTCTGAACCTGATGAAAATCTCCTTAAAGATGATGGCGGTAACGCCGCGCCGCTGATATTCTGGGTGAATACCAATTAGGTAGAAGTTGGCACGCTCATTCCGGCGGCCGGCCTGTAGGAAATGCCACCAACCAAAGGGCCACAGCTTGCCTTTGGCTTTTTGCAAAGCGTGCGAGTAGGAAGGCATGGTAACAGCAAAAGCAATAAGCTCATGGTTTTCATCTTCCACACAAATCACATAATTTTTATCGATGTACGGAAAATACTTTTCTCGGTAGGTTTTTATCTGTTCATCGGAGATTGGGGTGTAAGTAGAGAGTGCGCTGTAGGTTTGGTCAAGCAGTTTAAACATCGGTTCCACCAGCGGCAAGATTTCTTTCTTACTTTTGAAATGAATGACGCGCAGTTTGTATTTCTCTGCGATCAGGTTGCTGAAACGGTCCACTTTTTCCGGCAGAACCGTGGGGAATTCCATCTCGAACTCTACCCATTCCTTTTCCTTTACAAGGCCCAGCCGTTCGAGGTGTTGCGGATAATAGGCGTGATTGTAAAGCCCGATCATCGTGGCCAATTTGTCAAACCCCATGGTCAGCATGCCACTTTTGTCGAGGTTGGTAAAACCCATCGGACCTTCAATTTTTTTGATGTTATTTTGTTTTGCGAAGGCCACCGCGGTATTGATAAGCATCTTTGAAACTTCTATATCATCAATGAAGTCGAGCCAACCGAAACGTACTTTGTTGATCCCCAGTTCCTGAGCTTCCTTATGGTTGATGATGACGGCGATTCTGCCCGCCACTTTACCCTTTTTAAGGGCCAGATACTGTTTGGCTTCTGAGTAGTCCAGCGCCGGGTTTTCCTTAGGATCCCACGTGTTTTTTTCTTCGTTGATTAAGGCCGGAACATAATTTTTGTTATTTTTGTAAAGTTCCATCGGAAAACGGATGAAACGCTGTAGATCGTCTTTGGTTTTTACCTCAATTACTGTAACTTCCGACATGGTTTTTATTTAATGAAACAAAGATAGATGATTAAAACAGATTTTAAAAGTTTGGCATGTTTTTTACAACTTAAGTGATGGTAATTTTAAATATAAAAGTAAGATAAAATGACAGGTTATTATGTAATTATTGGGATCTCGATGCTGGTGAGCTGGCTTGTTTCATCAAGATTGAAATCGAAATTCGAATATTATTCACAAGTTCACCTCAGAAACGGGATGTCTGGCAAAGAGGTGGCAGAAAAAATGCTACGCGACAACAATATTCATGATGTAAAAGTAATTTCAGTCCCCGGGCAGTTGACCGATCACTATAATCCTATGGATAAGACGGTGAATCTTTCCGAGGGAGTTTATATGCAGCGTAACGCAGCGGCGGCGGCAGTGGCCGCGCATGAATGTGGACATGCTGTGCAACATGCGGTGGGATATTCAATGCTGCAACTTCGTTCGAAACTTGTACCGCTTGTAAACATCAGTTCAAATTTAATGCAATTCGTACTGATCGCGGGGATCATGCTGATGGCTGCGACACAAACCATCGAAAACCCAAATGGTAATACCACCGTGCTTGGGGTAGGCGTACTGATGTTTGCTGTTACAACACTTTTTGCCTTCGTGACATTGCCGGTGGAGTATGACGCCAGTAACCGCGCCATGAAATGGCTGAAGGAAACCGGGACGGTGACCGCAGAAGAATATGTAGGCGTGCAGGATAGTCTGAAATGGGCCGCAAGAACTTATTTAGTGGCAGCATTGGGCTCTCTGGCACAATTGCTTTACTGGGCATCCATGCTAATGGGACGCAGAGATTAATCAGAAAAGGAATATTCAATATTTTGCATCTCGGACAATTGTTCCGAGATGTTTTCTTTTAACGCTGTTTTTACAGAAGCGGTTATGGTACATTGGTCGTGACTGATGAAATCGCTGATTTTCGCGTCAAATTTATTTAACAGAGTGAATATTTGGTTTTGCTTTTCAAAACTGAAACTGATTTCAAGTTGACTTTCAAGTTCTTTTATGATAATTTCGGAGGCTTCTAAAGTTAGCTTTGCGGTTTCCTTATAAGTTTTCACCAATCCTGAAACCCCCAGTTTTGTACCACCGTAATATCTTACGACAATAAGGAGGATATTGGTGATGTCATGTGCGAGAAGTTGATTATAGATTGGCAGTCCTGCGCTGCCGGTTGGTTCGCCGTCATCGTTTGCGCGATACTGCTCGCCGCGCAGTCCTAGGCGGAAAGCATAACAGTGATGAGTGGCTTTCGGATGTTCGGCATGTATTTTCTGAAGGGCTGATTTTATCTCACCCTCATCACGAACAGGAAATACAAATCCTATAAACTTACTGCCTTTTTCACGAAGCAGTACATTTTCTACAGAGGATTTTATGGTTTTGAATGAAAAGTCCAAACTCAGGTATTTTTGTAATATTCAATGATATTATCGCGAAATACAGCGGTTTCAGAAGGTGCCGCCTGAGAAACCGGAGCCTTGGTACCGTTGTGAAGCAAAAGGTTTTCATTTTTAATTATGTAGGCTTCATCCCACAGGCCCGCGTTAATGAAGTTTTGCAGCGTAAAACTGCCTCCTTCCACTAGCACCGACTGTATTTGTTGCGCATGCAGGATTTTCATGCAGTCTTCCAATAAATGTTCTTTGCAGACCTTCAGAAATTTATTTCCGCTCACTTCTGCTTCTGTTTTCGTATTGAGTACCAGGGTTGGTGCTTCGTCATTGTAAATTTTAAAGTCATCGGGCACTTTAAGTCCCGGATCAATTAGGATTCTGATGGGATTGCGCCCTTCGATTTCGCGTGTAGTAAGGCTTGGGTTGTCGTGCAGGGCTGTGTTTGCGCCGACCAAGATAGCGTGTTCTTGGCAGCGGAGTTGGTGGACGAATTGTTTGGTGAGTTCGTTGCCTATCTGCACAGGTTTGTAGTCCTGATCCATGAAACCATCTGCCGACTGTGCCCATTTTAAGATAATATAGGGCCTTTTCTTTTGGTGGAACGTGAAAAATCTTTTATTGATCTCGCGGCACGCGGTTTCTAGCACGCCAGTCTTGACTTCGATGCCTGCGTTCTCGAGGATCTGTTTTCCTTTACCATTCACTTTTTCGTGACTATCCATAGCGCCAATCACTACTTTTTTGAAACCAATCTCCGCGAGTTTTTCAGCGCATGGCGGGGTTTTGCCGTAATGTGCGCACGGCTCTAAAGTGACATACATGGTAGATTCGGGTAAAAGCGCTGGGTTTTCAACTGAATTTATGGCATTGATTTCTGCGTGGCCACATCCTGCTTTTTGGTGGTATCCTTCACCGATGATGATTCCGTTGTGTACAATAATACTGCCCACCATGGGATTGGGATAGCAATTGCCATGTGCCATTTTTGCCAGTTCCAGGCAGCGTGTCATGTATAATTCGTCTGTCATTTTCGTATAGCTTCATTTAAAATAAAAACACCCAACTGCTGCCGGGTGTTTTGGTTTTTCCGGGATACCGGTATGTGACTACTGGTTTTCGCCAACCAGTATGTTGTGCAGACTCTGCCTCATACTTTCAAGCTGTGCCTTCTTCTCGTCTATTTTTTCGTAAGTCTCCTTCAACAGTGGGTTTTCGCGGGTAGGATTGGTGAAGAAGCCGAGGTTGTTCTCCATTTTTACGATTTCTGCTTCGATATCCGCAATCTGGTTTTTGATCTTCCTTGCTTTATCGGTAAGCTGATTTTCAGAGAGGCCTTCTTCTTTCAGGTCGTATTCATGGATTTTGTTCAGCTTCAGTTTTTCACGGAGCGTTTTGTTGAACTCAGTATTGATGCTGAGTTTTTCGCGCGGTACTTTCCCGATGCTGTTCCAGTTGTTTTTGATCTGTTCGATGCGTTCTACGCTGCCTTCTTCGTTGGTGATTTCTTTAAGTTCATCAAGCAGCGCTTTTTTCTGCTTGTAGTTTTCTTTCCAGTTATCGCCACTGGTATTGTTTTTTTCGCGGTAGTTGTTGAAAAACGTATTGCAGGCATCCCGAAACTCATCCCACACCCTGTTGGTCATGTTCTTTGGTACGTGGCCAACTTTCTTCCAGTCTTCCTGTAGTTTTTTAAAGAGTGGCACTGTAACATCCCAGTCTTCGGAAGTGCTGTTGTCTTTCGCGGTTTGTATGAGTTTTAGTTTTTGCTCTAAATTGGCCTGCTGAGAATTCTTTAAACTTTTATAAAATTCGTTTTTAGCGGTATTGAAGTTCTTTAGATGCAGTTTAAAATCATTCCAGTTCTGGTTAGAGACACGACGTGGGACGCTGCCGATTTTCAGGAAATCACTTCTGAGTTCTTCGATGCGGCGGATGGCGTTTTGCCAGTAAGAATGGTTGGCCTCTTTTTCAGGCGCAGCAATTTTTTTGATTTCCTCGATGATTTTATTTTTCTTTTCGAGGTTTTCCTGCTGTTCTACATCAATCTGTGCGGAAAGCTCTGCTTTTCTGTCATGTATTCTGTTAGAGATTTCCTTGAATTCTTCCCAGGTTTTCTCACGGAATTCTTCTGCCACAGGCTCGGCTTCTTCTTTCCAGAGTTTATGGAGGTATTGAAGTTCATTCAATGCCTTTTGTACGGCCGGCTCGGTTTCAAGTTCTTTGGCGCGTTCGATAATATGCTGGCGTTTTTCCAGATTGTGTGCATATTCCTGCTCCATGTACTCTTTGTTCATGTCGAGCATTTGATAGAACTGGTTCAGGTGATGAAAATAGTTGTTGTTTAACAACTTGAATTCAGATTTTGCCACCTGTCCCGCATTTTTCCAGGCTTCTTTTATCTCGCGGATGGCTTTGAAAAGATTGGTGCCGGCTTCGGTATTTGTATAGAGGTTCTTAAGTCTTTCAATGATGTTTTGTCGCTCTTCGAGGTTTTTCTGCTGAATTTCTTCCTGTTTTTTGGTATAGGCCTCGTTTTTTTCGCGGAAGAGGTTGGATGTTGTCGAAAATCTGGCTTGTTCCGGATGCTGGTAACTGAAGTCTTCAGCAGCATTTCCTTCTGCTAAAAATTTGCTTTTCTGCTCTTCAGTATCCGCGTGAATGAGTTTCGTGGCTTGCTCCTTGAGTTGGGAAAAACGTTTTTGAAAGCTGCCGGCATCATCTTTCCGGCTGATGTCTTCCATCTCGTTCAGCAGTTCCGGGAGGGTAAGTGTGGCTATTTTATCAGAAGCATCGTCTTCGTGTTCCGGTGTGTCCTCGTGCTGATCTATTACTGCAAAGTCTTCCGTCGGCAGTTGTTCTTCTGTGGCGGTATCGTTTACTTCAACTGAATTACTCTCAGTACTTTCTGAAGTATCAGGACCTGTATTTCCGTTGTCCTGCGCATCAGTTTCTGTTGGTTCGTTGCCGGTAGTATAGGCGCCTTGCCCGTCGAAAGCGGCTTCAGCGGAACTTTGGGTGTTTTCTGCGGGATTGTGCGAAACTTTTTCTAGTGGTTTCTCCCCATTCTGGTCAGAGATTGGATCTTCTGTAATCATAGCAAACTTTTATTAGATTAATGGCCATTTTTTTTATCAAGTGTGTTTATAGCGCACTAATTTAATTTATTTTTTTTGAAAATTCCAAATTTCCCAGGCTTTTTCTGCCTGCTGCTCTAGCATATACAGTCCGTTTACGGTTTTAGCGCCTTTTTCGGCTGCTTTCCGTAGGAATTTTGTTTCGCTGGGGTTATAGATCAGGTCAATAACCAGATGGTTACAGGTAAGCGCATCGAACGCAAACTCCAGGCAGTCATCCACATTTGGGAAAGTGCCTACCGGCGTACATTGGATGATGATCTCGTGGGACGCTACAGAGTGTGCATCAAGATCCTGAAGTCGCAAATCGCCGCGCCGCGAATAGGTGCTGAATGGAATCTGTAACTTTCTACATACATACTGCACGGCTTTCGCCGCGCCGCCATCACCGAGGATGATGGCGCTTTGGTGATGCGCTTTCCGATGAAGTGCGAGCGTCTTTTCGAAGCCATACACATCGGTATTGAAGCCTTTTTTTAAACCATCTTTCAGTAAAATACAGTTTACCGCGCCAGTCTCGCGCGCTTCCTCACTGAGTTCATCAAGGTAAGGGAGGATTTTTTCTTTGTACGGAATGGTTACATTTAATCCTAAGATCTGCGAATTATTCAGCAACGTTTGGGCCTGTGCAAGGTCTTCACAATCATAGATATGATAATCAAAGTCTTGCAGCATCAGTTGCCGGAATTTGTTCTCGAAATATTTTTTTGAAAAAGAGTAGGAGATATTTCGGCCAATAAGGCCTAGCTTGGTGTGTTCCATGATTCAAAATTAGCAATTACGGCGTGAATGCAGGCAGTTTTAACGTGAATATTTCATGCTACTTTAAAAATTTTGCATGAAAAAACCGGCTCTTGGAACCGGTTTTTTTTGTAATCAAAAGGTGGATTACTGTACGATAAATTTAGCGTTTTGCTGCCCAACTTTCAGGATGTAAATGCCTTTCGGTAAGTTATTGAGTTTGATAACCGAACCGTTTTTGAAAGGTTTTGAAACCGACTGAACCATTTTGCCACTGAAGTCGAAAATCTGTGCAGATTCCATATCGGCAAGTCTGGCGCCACGTACATACAGTTCGCCATTTTTTACTGGGTTCGGATATATGGTAAATGTTGTTGAGTCACCATTTTCTTTCACGCTAGCGGTTGCATAGCAGGTCCACTTCATATCATCAATGGCTACGCGGTTGTCTGTGCTGGTATTCTGTAGCGTGATTTCGACGGTGCCGGAGATGTTAATGCCTGTTACTGTGGTTGTTGTCACTTGACTAGAATAAGGAACTGTTTTGCCTGTATCTTCACCATTCACTAAGATTTTTAGCGTGCCTGGGGAGCCAGAATATTTAAGTTGTGTTGTCACCGTTAGATTACCGATTCCATTGGGAACTGAAAGTGCGGTGAGGAAGCCGTTGCGGATCGTAATTGCAGGTCCGTTTATCGTTTGGTCGGTGCGCGAGTCTTCTGAAGTCCAAGAGATTCCTTTGCTGGTCCAGTTATAAGTGGAGTAGTTAGAGGAAGCTGCGGGTATGTTATCGAAGTTTTCATCACCACAGTTAATACCGATAGCATTGGTAGTCGCCGTGATGGTGTTACTTGCAGGTGATACATTACCTGCTGCATCTTTTGCTAAAACATATATAGTATAAGTGGTAGCGGGATTAAGGTTAGAAACGTTGGTGCTTGTTGTATTGGTGGAACCCTGAAGTTCCCCGTTTACATAAATATCATAGGAAGTCACTTCGTAATTATCTGTTGCGGCACTCCATTGTATAGAAATACTGTTACTTCCTACAGAGGTTACGGCGAGATTGGTTGGCGCTGTAGGTGCCTGATTATCCGTAAGTGTAGTTGTAGTTACCGTATTACTCGCTGCAGATGTATTGCCAGCGGCATCCACGGCGGTGACGTAGAAGCTATAGGTCGTCCCCTGGGATAAACCGGATACTGTAGCCGTTGTATTAACTGAATTGCTGTGAAAGACTCCGTTCACATAAATTTTGTAGTAAGTCACCGCTACATTGTCTGTAGAGGCACTCCAGGATAGGGTTGCAAACGCAGTACTTGTACTGGTTACCTGAAGATTTGAAGGAGCTGTTGGGGCCTGATTGTCAATAATGGGTGTTCCTCCCCAAATCTGCTGTACCCAATCTGGTCTGTCAATAAAGGGATTTCTGTTTTTCTGGATAGCAAACGTTGCGTTATTCCGGTCGATTTCTAATGGTGAAACCGGATCTTGTGCATGCCACGCCAGCAAGACATCGCGTTCCCAGGTCTGTAATCCTGGATAAGCCGATCCTCCAAGAATATTACCAGTAGAGAAACTGCTTAGTTGTGTTTCGTATCTTGTGACAAAATAGAGTATCATCCGGGCCACATCTCCTTTAAACTCATCAATGGGTTCACAAACTGTGCCGCTGTATCCGGGTGAGGCACTGGGGCCTACCTTGGTACCGTTCTTTGAAGTGAAAGACGGATTGTTTACCATACCGAACGGGTAGTTGCTGCGCATGCCATTCACTTTACCATCCGTTGGCCTTACATGATGAAGGTCCGAAACCATTGGACGCTTAGAATTAAAAAGACTCTGTGGCACAATGTGTTCGCGGTTATAGCAGTCGCCTTCTGCACCGTAGTTTCCGCATTTTTTCTGTCCGTGGCGGTATGTATAAGGGTCTGTACCGGTAGGTTTTTCAGAATAAATGTCCAATACACTACCGTCATTTTCGTAATATTTATCTGTATCAGTACTTGGGTAAGCGCTATAAAGGCCATCATAGCCCATGTCCGAAGCACCGGAAGAAATAATCTGGTAGAGTCTGGTTTTTAATTGTGCGCCGGTAAGGCCATCAGTTCCGGTGTAATAATTTGCTGGTGCCTGTGCCAGTGTTATCGAAAATACGAAACTCAGGAAAAGAATAGTTAGTTTCTTCATTTTAAAATAAATTGGAGCACAAAGTTACACAAACAATTATTGTAGTGAATGCTATATATAATGATATTTAACCATGATTCTGTTAAACATGAAAAAACCGACTTTTAGTCGGCTCAAAGTATTCTATGGAATGATAAATTTAAAAGTCCTTTGCTGTATCTTCAGGAAATAAACGCCTTTGTTTCTGTGCTGAAGCTTGATACTATTCCCGTTCTTGAAAGGTTGGGGAATTTGCTGAACAACCTGTCCGGTGGCAGAGATGATTTGTGCTGAAGGTATCTTTGAAAGGTTTTTCCCCTCAACCCTCAGTTCTCCATTGCTTATCGGATTTTGGATAATTCGCAGGGTGCTTACCGCTTCGGATGTTTCGGTGGTGGAGAGTGTAGAAGTCCAGATCATCGTTACGAATTCAGGACGGTCCACATAAGGGTTCCGGTTTCCCTGGAAGGTGTATGCATAATTATTTCTTGCGATTTCAAATGCCGAAACAGGATCTTTCAAATGCCAACTGATCAACAGATTAATGTACCACTGCTCGAAAACGCGGGTTCTGCTCCCATCCTGTGGGTTGTGCACGTTGCTGGTATCGAAGCCCTGCACCTTATCCTCATATCGGGTAATGAAGTAGAGCAGGCTGCGCGCCACATCTCCTTTAAACTCATCAATAGGTTCAAACACCGTCCCTCCATAGCCGGGGAAATTACTGGTACCGAGTTTCGAGCCGTTGGTAGAAGTCCAACTCGCTGTACCTACCGTGCCGAAAGGGTAATTATTTCTCTTACCATTTACCACGTTATCAGTAGGCCTCACATGGTGGTAGTCGTTTTTCATGGGAGCACCTTCATTGAAAAATCCTTGCGGGAAAAGGTGTTCGCGGTTATAGCAACCACCTTCTGATGATGGGGTAGTGCCACCGCATTGGTTGGTGCCAGGGGTATATCTATACGCATCGGGACCGGCAGGTTTTTCAGAATAAATATCTAGGATCGAATTGTCATTTTCGTAATATTTATCTAAATCACCAACTTTGTAGCCATCCCACAGGCTGCCATAGCCTCGGTCAATGTGCCCGTTCGAGATAATTTCGAAAAGTTTGGTCTTCAGGGCATAACCGGTCAATCCGGCAGTCCCATTATAATAGTTCGCTGGCTGTGCAAAAACTGCGGAAACGATGAAAGCCAGCAGAAATGAGGCGATTTTTTTCATGGATGTTCAATATAGGAAACAAAGTTAATAAATCTTACCAACTTTCATTAAAGATTAAAATTACTGAAAGGTGAAGTTTATTTGGTGAAATAAACCCTGTTGATTTTTGAAAAGAACCAGGAGACCACAAGTCCGAATACTGCTGCGGTAGCCGCGACAACCAAATAATTCACGGCCCGGATCCGTACCGGGAAAGGCAGGTCAGATCCCGCGCCGGCTTTAAAAAAACCTGTTTCAATCTGGAAATAACTGATGGTTGTGCCTAAAACCAAACCGCTCAGCAACCCGAAAATTACGATTAAGATACCGGTATAAAAGTATATGTAACGAAGCGATTTTAGACTAAGCCCAAGGGAAATAAGCGATTTCGCCTGCTCCTTTTTATCAAGCTGAAGGATGATGATGGCCCCCGCCAGATTAAAGGTGGTGATGAAAATTACCAGCGCGAAAATGAGATAGATAAAAAGTTTCTCGGTGTTTATCATCTTCCAGAAGGCGGCATTCTCTTCAGATTTTGTGGTAAGTAGATAGTCTGTGCCCAGTTTTTTTGCCAGTTTTGCTTTAACCGTATCCGCTGCTTCAGGATTTTTAAGTTTGATGACAATCTGGTAGGCAGATTTCTTCGGAAGTTCTAAAAGTTCCCAGGTAAGTTCGATGGGAGAAATGATGGTGTTATCAAGCTGATCGTTCCCGGGGAAAACACCGGAAACATAGATGTCTCGTTTATTAAAGATATCTTCCTCTTTGCTGATGATGCCGGTACCGCGTTTGGGCATCATGAGGCTGGCGACTTCCGAACTCTCCCCAACAGGGATCCTGAGGCGGTTGTCGAGTTTGTTTTCGAGCAATACTTCGTTAGAATATTTAAAACTTGGATAAGAACCGTAAAAAATATTCTGATCGATGGGGTTTACAAAAATATACGCCGAATCTACGCCGCGCAGGTTGGCAATATCACCGTTACCTCGGAAATTGAGGTACACTTTCTCTTCAATCACTTTCGAGAAATGTGCTATTTCGGGTTCAGCAAGCAATATTTTCTCGGTTTCGCCGAGGTTGCGCAGCGTCTTTCCCGAAGCGCTTTTCACTGTAACGTCTGCATGAAGATTGGCGATAAGATCTCTGTTCAAATCTTCTAAACCGGAGAATACCGAGATAATGATAAACATCGCCGTAACAGCCACCATCATGGCAATGGCCGCGAGCCACGTAATAAACGTAACGGCGGTGCTGCCTTTTTTGGCCAAAAGGTAGCGTGTAGCAATGTAAATCGGCGTATTCTTCAAAACCTACAGCAAAATCAGGAGTTACAGAATAGGGTTGTCGCCTTCGCCTTTCAGTTCTTTTTCTATTTTTTCCACATCATCGAGCGTGGTGTCGAGGTAAAAATGAAGGTCAGGGATGATCCTTACCTGCTTGCCCATTTTCTGACCCATGAAGTTTCGGTAAGCAGATTTGTTGTCCTCAATCTCCTTCATAATCTGCTTGCGGAAATGAGTCGGGAAGATGCTCAGGTACACTTTGGCAATACTAAGGTCTGCTGTTATTTTAACATCAGAAACGGTCACCAGAAAATTCTGTGCGCTTTCCGAGGCTTGCTTACGGAAGAGTTCTGCCAGGTCTTCCTGTATAATCTGTGCTACTTTTCTTTGTCTGTTACTTTCGTTCATAGTGCAAATTTAGTATTTTTGTTTGATACTTTCAGAGACGGAATATCGATGAAATGCAGTGCTTGTTCTGCATGATTTGTTACTGTCACTGGATTTTTTTAAACTTGTGAATCATGAAAATTGAACATATAGGCATCGCCGTGAAATCATTGGAAACCTCCGACCGGCTTTTTGAGAGACTTTTAGGGAAATCATCCTATAAACAGGAAAAGGTAGCGCGCGAAGGCGTTACCACCTCTTTTTATGAAGTGGGCGACAGTAAGGTAGAACTGCTAGAAGCCAGCAATGCTGACAGCCCGATTGCCCGTTTTCTTGGTAAAAAAGGGGAGGGCATCCATCATATAGCTTTTGGGGTGGAAAATATCGTGGAAGAAATCGCGCGTCTGAAGAATGAAGGTTTTGAATTTATCTCTGAAGAGCCCAAAGATGGCGCTGATAATAAACTGGTAGTGTTTCTGCATCCGAAATCTACGAATGGGGTTTTGGTAGAATTATGTCAGGAAAAAGCATAAAAATTTTCATGATATAGGAAAAATTTTTACATTTGCACACTCGCAAAACAGAGGAATGCCATGAATCTGTTTTCTGGCCTTGTAACTCAGTTGGTTAGAGTAGCTGACTCATAATCAGCAAGTCCTTGGTTCGAGCCCAAGCTGGGCCACTCTAAAAATCAGACACTTACGAAATTTTGTAAGTGTCTTTTTTTTATTTTTGACGAACATTTGACGAACATTTTAAATTTATTTTATTGCTATATTAGTGCTGTTATTTTGTATAGAAACTAAATGGATAGTATATATCTTGTCGCTTATACCACGATACTAATTTTCACAATACTCATTCCGAGCTTTCTTCTTGGCCGGATCTGGTTCGCTGTAAGCCCATTTGCTATCAATTATTATCGTTCAGAGAAAGCCAGTTGGTATAACAGTTGGAACACAGACCGTTTTTTAATAGTGGTGTCGGGATTGGCCATATCCGTTGTACTTTCATTTTTCTGGGGCGTAAAGATACTGATGCAGATACAGGAGATGGAGCCGGACTTTGTTGAAGTCTTTTTCTATATCGTTATACAGATCATTATTTTGGTATTGCTTGAGGCAAAAATGGATCACCCCGGAAAACCTCTGAAAGCGTTTCGAGAATTTCAAAGGAAGAGATATGACGAACGCTTTGTTTTCTTGGAGAAGCAAAATGCTGCCGATACGGTTACCCATCATGCTGCCGAATTGAAAAAAGAAATTCAGCATACTAAGGAAAGCCTAGCAGGAGAGATACAGATTCATAAGGATATCAGCACCGAGATTCATTTATTGGCTGACGAAAATAACCGATTGCTGAAAACCTCGGACTTTCCATTTGAGTTAAGGAACACGACAAATTTGAATATATCTAACCTTATGACGGAGTATTTTATAAGTGAGGAATCTAGACAGCCGCTAGAGGATTTTCTGCTAAGAAAAAGAAAGAATGGCAAGATTATTTTTACAAAAATTCCACGAAACGGCGTGAGTATTCAACCTATCCTTGACTTCTTCTCCCGATATACCGACCTGATTGAAAAATGTAAGGCGGAAAAATATTCTCAGGCGGAGACTGCCGAAATCATAAACGAAACAGCTTCCGCCCTGACACGGAAGGGAGAACTAGAAAACCAGCCCATAAATTCTAAAAATTTGTCGAAATATCTTTCTTGATGTCTTTTTTAGTAGGAATATGGGTATTTTCAATTTGTCAGATAAATATTTTAGATTAATCATTTTATTGTAAATCAATTATTTAAATGCGATTTTTTATCGTTTTTAAAATTAAATTTCATAATATATTATAAAACAAAACCTCCTGCGAAATGCACATTTCTTTAGGTTGTTTTATTTTACAAAAAACTTTTTAAGTCGCTTTTAGGCGGCTTTTTCTTTGGGAAATATCTTGGCCTCAACAAAATTCAACGAAATGAAAGACCAAGAAAGACTAGCTGCGCTAGAAAGCCAAATGTCCACTTTGGTAAACTCGCAAAAAGAGTTTACCTCGAAGGCGCTACAGATGCTCGCCCTCGGAACCAAGAACATCTATTCTAAGGAAGAGGCTGCGCTGTTCCTCAACCTGGATCCGGACTATCTCTACCAACTCAAACACCACGGCAAATTGAAGGCCTACAAAAAGAAGGGGCAAAAGAAAATCTACTTTCGCAAAGAGGACCTCGAAGCTTATCTTCTGGGGGATAATGTGGAGGAAATACAAAATGATGACTATGACGCATTCGAGCAGGAAATTCTGGAGCGATGGAAGAAATAACCAACAAGCCGGCTGAGGAGCAAAAAATCCCTGTTCTGTACCAAACCGCTTCCGAGACCACTACCATTTTCGATATGGTGATGAAGTATCTTGAAAGCAAGTATGACCTTCGCTTTAACGCCATCGCCCTGGAGATAGAAATATCGCTCAAGGGAAAGGACAGCTGGACGGAGCTAAACATCAACTCCCTGCTGATAGAACTCGTACAGGCCGGGATGCAGATCACCATGCAGAAGTTGGAGATCCTCGTACGGAGCCACTTGATAAAGAGATACAACCCGATAGCGGAATACTTTAAAAAACTCGCGGGCTGGGACGGCGAAGACCATATCCGGAAGCTGGCGGGATTTGTCCGGACCAACGACAGCGAAGCGTTCCGCTACCACCTCGAGAAGTGGCTGACCCGCGCCGTGCTCTGCGCCCTGAAGAAAGACTATGTCAACAAGCAGTGCCTCGTGCTGGCAAGCTCCAAACAGAACACGGGCAAAACCACCTTCCTGCGGTTCCTCATCCCGGACGGGCTCAGGGATTATTATTCCGAAAATGTCACAGTGGACAAGGACGGCATCATTGCCATCTGCAAAAATTTCATCCTCAATGCGGACGAGCTGGCCGTGCTGTCCAAATCGGATGTCAACACCCTGAAATCCTTCATCTCGATGGGCGGCGCAAAAGTAAGGGTGCCTTACGGACGGAAGCCGGAGAACATGGATAGGATATGTTCCTTTGTTGCCTCCACCAACAGAACAGATTTCCTTACCGACGAGACAGGAAGCGTAAGGTGGCTGGTTTTCGAAGTTTTAAGCATTAACTTCAATTATTCCAAGGAAATAGACATAGACAAGGTATGGGCGCAGGCGTACCACAATGCTTTTGAAAGAAAAATTTACCAACCGGAAATGACGCTCTCGGACATAGAGGCTAATGAGCTGAGGAACGAGCAGTTTTCCCAGCTTTCACTTGAGCAGGAAATCGTTTCCGCACACTTCGAGAAATCGAAGGACATCAAGGATTTTCTTACGGCGACGGACATCGTTGTGGCAATGAACAACGCCCTGAATTTAAGATTGAACAACATCAAGGTCGGAAAGGCGCTCACCAGGCTCAAGTATGAAAGAATCAAGCATCCGAAACTGCAGGTTTACGGCTACCTGATCCGAAGAAAGATTGACTGAAAGAAAGTTTAAATCCTTGACATTCAATTTATCCTACCTACTTACCTAAGTGGACTTACAGAACTCATTTTCAAATTTTTATGAAGGTAATCAAATAGATAAGACTTTACCTAAAAACTACCATAGTTAAAGAAGGGATCCAATTAACAGGTAACAACAAGGTAAGTCATTAATTAATATAACTAACTGATATTCAATATTTAAGTAGGCAGGTATGGAAAAACGGTAAAAACATAACTGGATATAAAAAGATAAACTTTAAAAAACACAAAAAATGAACTGCAAACAAGCGAACGAGAATATCAGCATCAAAGAAGTAATGGAAAGTTTTTCTCTATTCCCAAGCAAAGAACATCCGAAAACAGCCTATTATTATGCTATCAATCGACAAGAACGAACGCCAAGTTTATTAATGAATTATGTGAAAAATATTGCCTTTGATTTTGGCACTGGAAAACAATACGATGTCGTGTCGATAGTTCAGGAGCTCAAACAATGCACTGTATCCGATGCTCTTGAATATCTTTCTCGTTTCGATTTTTCTTATAAAAAGCCGAGTGTGACGGAAGCAATTACTACTGAAAATACAAATCAAATTCTCGAAGTAAAGGAAGTTATTCACCCGGCATTGTTAGACTATTTGAAATCAAGAAAACTCGAGTCACAAAAATCGGCATTGAGCGAAGTCCACTACCGGATTAACGACAAGAGATATTTTGGGCTCGGTTTTAAAAACGATTCGGGAGGCTACGAAATCCGCAGCAGTTTTTCCAAAATCTGTCTTGGAAAAAAGGATATCACCACGATAAAAAATAATTCTGAAAACCTCAAGGTTTTCGAGGGCTTTACCGATTACCTCTCCCATAAAATTTTAGAACCAGAAAAGACACCTTCCGACTATCTAATTCTGAACTCTGTCGCCATGGTTCACAAGGCATCCGGGCTTTTTGGAAATTATAAATCTGTCGAAATGTACTTGGATAACGACCGCGCCGGCGAACAGTGCAGGGATTCAATTTTGAAAATATTCCCGGAGGCAGATGACCGGTCGAATGAATATTTCCGTCATCAAGATCTGAATGATTTCCTGATATCACAGGAAGAAAAGACACTTGAAAATAAGCTTGAAAAAAATCAAACAGCCATACACGAGTCCGAGGGAAACCGGAATATTTACAGGAGAAAAAGATGAAGATTCATACAAGCCGGCCTGCGCAAAATAAGCACAGGTGGAATGCTCTAAAAAAGCTGGGTAAAAACTTGCCATGTACTTAGTGCAAAAAGTACCCAATGTTTACAATAAGCGTATCCGCTCATCGTAAAATTGGAACATTTTGGTTTCCTCCTATCGTCGGAAACGCATGTCTGGAACTACGATTCAAGCCCATAGTTTAAAATTATAAAAAAATTAAACACCACATAAACACAATATGAAAAATGACTTTTTAAAACAGTTTGTAAGACAGATTTCCGAGCAGCAAATTGCAAAGGTTGCAGAAGAAAAAAGAAGGAACCGCTTTCGCGAAATCGGTAGAGAGGGAGGTTTGAAAAAGAAGACGGCGAACCAATTTTCGAAGGTAGTCTCAGTTCGTTTTACCGAAAAGGAGTTTGAGAAAATTCAAAAGGAGGCTGACTTCTACAAACTCAAAATATCAAAATATTTAAGACTGGTTTCAACCGAAAAAGAACTCAAAATAAACGAGTTTCAAACCGACGCGGTTCTGTTGAATTACGGCAACAATTTTATAAGGATATCCAATCTGCTCCGGAACAGAGAATGGAATGAGTTTGAAAACAAGAAAGAGATTCTTGAGGAAATTCAAACCACAACGAGGTTGATCCGGGAATACCTCTACCAACAAATCATCAAGCATGAACAATTCGGCAACGACGAGGAGGATCAGTAAGATTGCGATTGAATACAACGGTAATGACAAAGGCACGGCGGAATGTGTTTATTCCAACAACCTGCTTTCAACAATGCCGGAGGAAAGATTTGAAGAGATGAAGATTGTCGCCGAGAGAAATCCGAATGTAAAGAAATGGGCTTTGACGGGTTACATTTCTCCACCAAAGGAAATTGGCGACAGTCTGACGAACGAAGAGTTGAAGGAACTGGCTTTAAAATCATTGAAGGATGTGGGACTTACAGAAAATAACCAGATCGTCTTGGATGTCCACCATTCCACGAAGCAGAAACATATCCACTTCATCGTGAACCGCATAGATGTTTATGGTAAATGCACGGTAAAATCTGCCAATATCGGGAAACGCTTTGGTGAATCGGTTCGAAATGTCTGCAAAGAGATGAACCTGAAAACAGATGTGGAAATAGGGAAAGAGAAAAAGCAGCAGATGCTGAAAGTTCTGCAAAACTGTCTGAAGGTCTCAAGAAATTTTGACGACTTGGTGGATTATATGCGGAGATGTGGTTACAGAGTGACGCTCTCGCAGAATGTGAAGGACGGTATTTCGGGGATGCGGATTGTTAGATTAAAGGACATAAACGACCAAACCCAGAGGCAGTACCATCCCGGTTACAAACTTTCGGAGATCACCAGTAAACTGAAGATTAAGGACATCAAAGAAATCCTAAACCGGAATGCGGAAAACCACCATTCGGCGATTTTCAGTCAGAGTAATCCGCAAACGAACGAAATAAAGCATCCGGAAAAATCAGCCCTCAAGGAGATTGAGAATGCCGTGAAGGAACTGCTCAAACCGAGCTACACACCGGCGGCTGACGACGAATTGCTGAGGAAGAGAAAAAGGAGGCGATAGGTCTTTAAAAAAAACATCAATAAAAAAAAGAAAATGAATAACAACGAATTTAACAACCAAGAGAATACAGAAAATTATTCTTCACAAGATGCAGGCATCGAACTTTTGCACCGCGTCATAGAAAGTAATAAGGCGGTAGAAATTTCGGGGAAGGCGATTTTCCACATGTACTGCGACATCAAGGAGGATGTGAAGAAAATCCAAGCACTGGCACATGAAGAAAATCTAAAACGGCAGGAATTGCTTAAATCCATCCCCAACAATATTATCGCAGAATTATCTCCGGACGTTATAAAGCATCTGGAAAAATTCCATCAGAAATCAGATACAGTTAAATATTGGTTTTTCGGAATCCTGGCTATATTGCTGGTTACATTTTTTATTTTATCAGCAACTGTTTATCTCGGAAAAACTTGGTACCGAGAGAGCATCCGCACCAAGACCGAGGTTCGAGAGGAAATCCTCAAGGAGATCAAGAATGAAAACAAGGCGATTTATGAAACAGCGCAAGTAAAGCAGCTGGAACATAACACCATGCTGATGAACAAATGGATGCAGAAAAATCCAAAGGACGCAGAAAAGTTCTTGAAGTTTAAGGAGGGGTATGAGAGTAGGTGAATCAAGTGTTGTTTGTCCAGTTTTTTTATTAAAAAACTGGACATTTTATTATAAATTTTCAAGGCTAAAAACCTTGTAGATGCCTGATTATATATTAAATACAGTAAACTATGCCTAAAGATTTTGTTTTCACATATGAAGATTTTAATAAGCAGGTGAAAAATAAGAACATTATTATAAAAGCATTAAAAATATTATCAATTTAAGGGGGTAACATCATAAAATTTTATGAGCTAGAGGATTCTGCATTTGGAATTTAAATTCTCGAAAAATCATAGGTAGTGAAGGTTTTACTTGAAAAATGAAAAAATTGTAGAATCTTGGCTAATATTATCTAGTCTCTCCTTAAACCACCTATAATTTACTGATTATTAGTATTTTGGGTTTAGAATAGCTTGTTTTTTATTGCAAGAATTTGTATCTTAGAGCATTAAAACCTTGCAAATATGTTGGGGAAAAATCCAGAAAAGAAGCCAGAATTATTCCGCCCAATGTTGGTGGATTTTATTGACCACGAGCATGAACTTGTTCTACTTTCAGAAAAAATAGATTGGAATTATTTTGAGAAAGAATTTTCGCCCTTGTATTCCAAAGTGGGCAATCCGAGCCATCCGATTCGGTTTATGGTGGGTTGTTTGCTACTGAAACATTTGTATAATTTGGGCGATGAGACGTTGGAAAAAGCCTGGATCATGAATCCTTATATGCAGCATTTTTGTGGCAGTGTTTTCTTTGAACACGAATTTCCTTGTGACCCGAGTAATTTTGTTCATTTCCGAAAAAGAATTGGCGAAAAAGGTATCGAAAAAATCTTTGCCTACAGCGTAAGAATGCACGATGCCAAGACGAACACCTCAAATTTTGTTTTGTCCGATACTACCGTTCAGGAGAATAATACCTCTTTTCCTACCGATGCAAAATTGTGCAAAAAAGTGATTGATTATTGCAACAAAATAGCCGGAAATGAAGGCATAAAACAAAGACAACGCTACACAAAAGTCAGCAAACAAATGGTGCGCAACACCTACAACGGAAAACATCCCAAGCGGGCAAAAGCGGCAAGGAAATCTCAAAGACAGCTCAAAACCATCGCCATGAGACTGATTCGTGAATTGCAACGGAATTTTAATGCAGAACAGCAAGAATTTTATAAAGATTTAATGACATTATACACCAAGGTTGTCACACAAAAAAGAAACGATGCCGATAAAATTTACAGCATTCACAAGCCTTTTACCCGATGTATTGCCAAAGGAAAAGCGCATAGCCAGTATGAATTTGGGAATAAGGTAGGTTTGATAACCACCGCCAACAAAGGCAAGAAAATCATTCTCGGGATTAAAGCATTTTTGCAAACTCCTTACGATGGTCACACCATAGAACCACTTTTGGAACAGATGGAAACCGGTGGTCAAAAGCTCCCAAAAGAACTCCTTTACGATAGAGGTGGCAGAGGAAAATCAGAAATAAAGGGCGTGAAAATCTCCATCCCAAGCACTCCAAGAAAAAAAGACACTGCTTATCAAAAGCAGACAAAGCGCAAAAAATTTAGAACCAGAGCGGCAATAGAACCTATCATCGGACATTTAAAAACCGATTTTAGGCTGGCAAAAAATTACTTCATGGGAGAAACGGGACCACAAATCAATGCATTACTAGCTGCAACCGCTTGGAACATGAAGAAAATGATGGAACTACTGAAACAGAAAATTATTTTCTTATTTTATAAGATACAAATTATGCTGTTTTCTAATCCTGTTTTTAAAAATAAATTAAATAGTGGGTTTTGTTAAGGAACGACTATCTAACCGAGATTCTACCTGAAGAAAAAGAACCGAGATGTTCAGAGAATCAAATTAAAAGAAAATATAGTAAAGTTATTTTTTCTTATTTTTGAAGAATAACGATAATTTGAATGGCCAAAAAAATTACCAAGTCCAAATCCATTGAAGAAACACTTTGGGATTCCGCAAACAAATTGCGGGGTTCTGTGGAATCTGCTGAATATAAACACATTGTCCTCAGTCTCATCTTCCTGAAATTTGCAGGAGATACCTTCGAAGAAAGAAAACAGGAACTCATTGCCGAAGGCAAAGAACAGTTTACCGACATGGTGGAATTCTACACCATGAAAAATGTTTTCTATCTACCCGAGCAAGCGCGTTGGAGCTACATGATGCAGCAGGCGAAGCAATCCGACATCGCCCTGAAAATAGATACCGCGCTTTTTACGATAGAGCAAAACAATCCTGCGCTGAAAGGTGCACTTCCTGATAATTATTTTTCCCGACTGGGGCTGGATGTGAGTAAACTTTCGGCATTGCTGGATACCATTAATCAAATAAATACCATTGCGGATAAGGAGCACGATTTGGTAGGTCGCGTGTACGAATATTTCCTCTCCAATTTTGCTTTGGCGGAAGGAAAGGGCAAAGGCGAATTCTACACCCCAAAATCCATTGTAAACTTGATTGCTGAGATGATAGAACCTTTCGAGGGCAAAATCTATGATCCTTGCTGCGGTTCCGGTGGAATGTTCGTGCAGTCGGTAAAGTTTGTAAACGAGCACAGCGGCAACAAGAAGCAAATCTCCGTCTATGGGCAGGAGTACACTAATGCCACCTACAAACTGGCAAAAATGAACCTCGCTATCCGCGGGATTTCCGCAAATCTTGGCGAGGTGGCGGCAGACACTTTTTCCAACGACCAGCATAAGGATTTGAAAGCCGATTTCATTATGGCCAATCCGCCTTTTAATCAAAAGGACTGGCGTGCTGCGAATGAACTGGTGGACGATCCACGATGGAACGGCTACGAAGTTCCGCCTACCAGCAATGCCAATTACGGCTGGATTTTGCACATGGTTTCCAAACTTTCCGAGAACGGCGTGGCGGGCTTCATCCTTGCCAACGGTGCGCTGAGTGGCGACGGCACGGAAAAAGCCATCCGAAAAACACTCGTAGAAAACGGCCTCGTGGAAGCCATCATCATTCTACCGCAGAATATGTTTTATACTACCAATATCAGCGTAACGCTCTGGATATTGAACAAAAATAAAAAGCAACACACCGTGGAAAAAGGCGACCAAATACGCCGCTATCGCCACCGTGTGGATGAAGTCCTGTTTATGGATTTGCGGGAAAAGGGGATTCCTTTTGAGAAAAAATTCACGCAGTTTTCGGAACTCGACATTTACAATATCGCCCATACCTACCATCGCTGGCAGACTGCGAACAACTACGATGAAACCACAAAACAGTGGACGCCCAATGAAGATATTGTTGAGGGTATTTCCTACCAGAACATCCCAGAATATTGCTATTCTGCCACGAAAGAAGAAATTAAAAACAAAGATTATTCATTGGTGCCCAGCAAATACATCGAGTTTGTAAACCGCGATGAGAATGTGGATTATCATGAGAAAATGACGGAGCTTCAACAGGACATCGTAGGCTTGCTGAAAGAAGAGCAGCAGAGCAATGAGGATTTAAAGAAAGTTTTTGAAAAATTGGGGTATGCATTCGAATTATAAAAGACTGGGCGACTATATCCGATTGGTGGACGAGCGTAACCGGAATTTGGAAATAAGCAATTTGGCAGGTTTGACCATTAATAAAAACTTCATTACTTCTGTTGCAAATGTGGTGGGAACAGATATGTCCACTTACAAGATTATTCGCAAAAATCAGTTTGCGTGTAGCGTTATGCAAGTGCGCAGAGATAAAAAGATGCCCGTTGCGTTATGGAAAAAGAACGAGCCCGGTATTATATCGCAAGCTTATCCAATATTTGAAATTGTAGATGAAGGCAGTCTTTCTCCAGATTATCTTATGATGTGGTTTACGCGAAGCGAGTTTGACCGCGAAGCATGTTTTTTGGCCGTTGGTGGTGTAAGAGGAAGTTTGGAGTGGGAAGATTTTTTGAATATGAAATTTCCTTTGCCCTCCCTCGAAAAGCAAAAAGAGATCGTTGCGGAATACCAAGCCGTGGAGCAGCGCATCCTGTTGAACAAAAAACTTTGCTGGAAATTAGAGGAAACCGCACAAACCATTTATAAGCATTGGTTTGAGGATTTTGAATTTCCGGTTGAGAACAAAGAAGAAAGAACAAAGAGCAAAGAATCCCACAACCATCAACCATCAACCACCCACCCAACTTACAAATCTTCCGGAGGAAAAATGGTATACAACGAAGAACTGGGCAAGGAAATTCCGGAGGGGTGGAATTTGCAACCGATTAAAGAAATTGCAACGCTATCAGCGGGAGGTGACAGACCCAATGTATTTTCAAACATTAAGTCTACTGAGTGTAGAATTCCCATTTATTCAAATGGTGTTACCGATGAAGGTCTTTATGGATTTACAAACGAGGCAAAAATTTTCAAAAAAAGCATTTCTATTTCCGCAAGAGGTACAATTGGATTTTGTGTTTTAAGAGATGAGCCTTTTGTTCCTATTGTAAGATTAATTGTAGTAATACCGAATGAAGATTTTTTTGCAAAATATCTTTTTGATTACATTAATAAATTTGAATTCGACGATTCAGGTTCTGTTCAAAATCAATTAACTGTTCCGCAATTAACAGCATTCAAGATTTTAATACCCCAAAATGAAATAGTTAAAAAATATGATGGAATAATAGGTAATTTAATAAAAAAAATAAAACTAATTACCAGACAAACCCAAAAATTCGAAGAACTAAAAAGCCTGCTGCTGGGTAAAATGGCGGTGGAAAATTAAAAACATTAACTATGGCATTTTTTGAAGATAAAGATTTGAAAAAGAAAGTTCAGTATCTGGAAGACGAGAGAAAGAAGTTATGGGAAAGAATAACTAAACTTGAAGCGCAGGATAATGAAATTAGAAAAGAAATCGTTTCCAAAACATCTGAATCTCAATCTGAAGCATTTCAAAGTTCGCGAAAAGCAGCAGAATATAAGAATAGAAGTGAGCAGAGATTTAATGAAGCAACTACTTTTGTTTCTAATATTGAGCAAAAATTGAAGGATGCGGAGAGTTTTTTCAACGAGATAGTAAGTAAGAAGGATGAAATTACAGTTCTTAAAACACAAATTGAACAAATTGACGAGAAAGCAAAAAATAATTTTTCGGAATTAAGCGAAAGAATTGATAAAATCGATTCATTTACTGAAAATTATCCAAATTTAGATGAAAAACTAGCTGAATTGAAGGTTTTATTAATTCTGTAGAAAATAATGCTAACAAATCTAAAACTTCACTCTCTCTAATTAATAATAGAGTAAAAGACATTGATGAGTTATATCAAGATATTTTTGGATATGATGATGAAGAGGAAGATGGGTCTGCAATGCATATTCCAGGAAAGAAAGAACAACTTGAAGAAATATATTCTGAGTTAGATACTGCAATTAATGTGGCTACTAATAGAGTTAATAGTATTAATATAGAATATAAAGAAAAATTCTCGCTTTTTGAGTCAGATCATAAAGATCGATATAAAGCTAATATAGATGAAATACAAAGTTTATTGCCCAATGCAATGACAGCTGGTTTGTCCTCGGCATTTTCAGCAAAAAGAACGGAAGAAATGCAACAATCAAGTGATTTACGAAAAAGTTTTAATAGAGGTATATATATGATGATCGCTGTCAGTTTATTACCTGTGTGCGTGAGTATTTATTATATATTTAGTGGTCATCAACTTGAGGAAACCATTCTCAAATTGCCACGGCTAGTTTTGGCAATAATTCCTATCTATATACCAGTACTTTGGTTTACGTATTCGGCAAATAAAAAACTTAATCTTTCAAAAAGATTAATCGAAGAGTATTCTCATAAAGAGGTTTTAAGTAAAACATACGAAGGACTATCCAAGCAAATAAATAATCTTAATGATCATGAAGAGAGTGAAGAATTAAGATATCGGTTACTTTCTGCTTTTCTACAAGTTTCGTCAGAAAATCCAGGAAAGTTAATTTCAAATTATGAGGCTTCTGATCACCCATTAATGGAGGCTCTAGAGCAAAGCTATAAATTCCAAATCGCCATTGATAAATTGGATGGAATCCCAGGTATGAGTAAAATTGTAGCAATTTTAGAAAATAGAGCAAAGAAAAAAATAGCTGAAAAGGAAGATATTATAGATAAAGCAATTGATGATTTATCTACCGAAACTGATGACGACGAAATTGTCTAAAAAATAAAAACCATGAAATTCACTGAATCCCAATTAGAGCAAAGACTTAGTTAAAAGTAAAGGACATTTTATGATTTAAAATGTAAAGTAATAAAAAAACGGCTGCTGAGGAAAATCGCGATGGCGAAATAAAAACAATAAAATTATGCAAATACATTTGGATAGTCGGGTATTCGATATTGGCAGAATTATAGATTTTTGTCCTTACTGCCATAAACACATAATTCCAAAAACTAATTCACATTCATTAAAAAATTCTGAATTAAGTTTTTTTATAATATGCACAAATTTGGCTTGTGGAAAGGCTTTTGTAACTGTTTACGAAAAGTTACAATCGAACACTTATTTTTATAAAAATGCTATTGGAGGGTTTCTTGAAGTTAAAAAATTTAGTGAAATAATTTCTAGTATTTCACCAAATTTTATAACCATATACAATCAAGCTGAAACTGCAGAACACTACAATCTTGACCAGATTTCGGGTGTAGGCTTCCGAAAAGCTTTAGAATTTTTAATAAAGGATTATTCCTGCAAATTATATCCCGAAAAAGAAAGTGAAATTAAAGCCAAAATGTTAATGCCAGTTATAAATGATTACATTAAAAGTGATAATATAAAAAATGTTGCAAAAAGAGCAGTTTGGTTGGGAAATGACGAAACTCACTATGAAAGAAAATGGGAAGGGAAGGATGTTCAAAGTTTAAAAAAACTTATCGACCTTACAATTTCTTGGATCGAAACAGAAGAGACAACACGTCAAATTTTGGAAGAGATGCCTGATTAAAATATAAAAATGCAACTACGAAAAGGAAAGACAAAGGTTATTCTCGAAAATGCGATTGAATGTGCGCTTTTAGCAGTAGAGATTTATAATAAGCCCCGGACTAATTATAGAGTCGAAGGCTATATTACAAATATGATTATGGCATGGACTAAATTGTTTCAAGCGCATTTCCACTACACCATTGGTGATAAATTCTATTATAAAAATAAAAGTGGACGATATGAATTAATTGAAGGAGAAAAAAAAGCATGGGAACTGAAAACATGCATTACTAAATATGGACAACTAAGCCTTTCACAAAAAGCTAATCTAGATTTCTTTATAAAACTGAGAAATAAAATTGAGCATAGACATATTGAAAAAGATGAAATTGGTATCACGATTTTTGGAGAATGCCAATCTTTACTTTATAATTTCGAAAGCAAGCTAATAGATTTTTTTGGTGAAGAATATGCTTTGAATGAATCACTATCGTTTGCATTGCAGTTTTCCCGAATTAGAACTAGCGGGCAAAGTATTGCCAGTAAAACGTTACTTTCCAAAGAGGTTAAAGATTTGAGGGAATTTATTGATAGATATAAAAATGCACTACCTAATGATGTTTTTGATTCACAGGAGTACAGTATTAAATTAATTCAAGTTCCCAAGATTTCTAACACAAATAGGAGTGATTTAGCAATAGAATTTGTTAATTGGAATAATCTTTCTGAAGAAGATAGATTTAATTATGAAAAAATTACTACGATTATTAAAGATAAGGTAGTTCATAAAGAAGTATTAAATCCTGGAAAATTAAAACCTGGCGAAGTAATAAGGCTTGTTAACGACGAAATTGAGCTTTCAAAAAAAATTAATCATTTTGATTTGAAATGTTTGTACTATGCATTTTCAATTAGGCCGACTGCACAAGATGAAGGGCAAAACGATCCTTTTGACTGTAATACAAATTTTTGCCATTATGATGAAGTTCACGACGATTATGTATTTCAAGAAGCATGGGTGAAATTTTTGGTCGAAAACATTTCCTTGGAAAAACTAACCAAAACTGTTTGGAAAGGTTCATATGATAAAAAACAGAAATTAAATTTAGAAGATTTTCAAATAAATAACCAATGAAATTCACCGAATCCCAATTAGAGCAAAGCGTTATATCCCTGTTGGCAGAGCAGGGCCTACCGCCTACCCAATAAACTATTTAAAAACCGCGAGATTTAACGAGAATCTCGCGGTTTTAATATTCTTCAGGAATATAGGTTAAACCACGGGTTATGGCTATAGCCTTAAGTTTTTTTGCTTTTGCTTTTATTTCACCGTTTGATAATCCTGTATAATCAATGTAACTATGTCCATCAAAAGGATCATTATCTTCTGTAACATTTAGTACCTGAGATTTACATTCGCGTATCGTTACAGAAGCAGTTCCGGCAGAAACTAATTCTTTGGTATAATGTTCATAAGATTCTTTTGGAGTAAATTTTTCACCATTATAAACCGATAATTTAAAATCATCTTTCGGCGTAGGAGTAAAGACTTGGGATGAAATCTCAAATACTTGTGCAGATATAATTTTTCCCAAAATAAATGTGGGGTGTATTTGTCTGTGTAATAGTGTTTCCTCTTTCATTAAACTTTTATCATTTTTAATGAAATGTCTTTATTAATGGTTTCCCAGGCGTGTTCCTGTAATAATGATGATAAGTGAACTTCTTCAAAATCATCACTGTTAATATCAGAAGCAAAATATTCTGCTGTAAAGTCATCTGTATTTACTTCGAGGGATATTTCAGACTGGTTAATAGACCATTCTAATTGTATATGGCCATCAATGGTAGGAAAAATTGCAGGAAGTGGAAGGTGTGAATCATAAAAAGATGAAAAAGCATTCTCAAATTTTTTCAGATTTTCAGAATTCAATCCCTTACCTTCACCATGATACCAACCGTCTTTCAATTCGGAAAGATTTTTAAGTCTTACGGAGACATCCAGCGGATCGAGAATATTGGCAGACTCTATCTCATCAATCTTAACCAGTTTATCATTGCTATTGTAAATACCGGTGGCTTTTATAGATATAAGTGCATTGTTTTTAAACTCTACAAATGCAGAAAGAATTTCATGGAAAAAATCTCCGCAGGGTATGTTTTGCAATTTCGTTTCGCCGAAAGTAATACCAAAAGTTTTTTTGTCCTGATCCAGTTCGTGAACCAGAGCATTAATTGTAATAGAACTGCTGTATTCGCGGTTATTATTCGATGAAAGTATAATTTGTTTCCTGGTAGTGATATTGATTGCTGATTTATACTGGGAAGTAGAATTAGGATTTAATATCAATTCTTCGTTTTCTAATAAGTTTTTACCTAATCTATTGAAATAAAATTTATACTTGTCTTTGAATTCGGGTGTAATTTCTTTTTTTTCTGATTGCTCAACAAATTGTATTAATTTATCTTTTGCCTGTTCGAAATATTCAATGTTTTTTGGGAAAAGACCGGACGATAAGCCGATAGTGCTTGCCAAAATAAATTTAGCAATTGCACTTCCCGGATCTACATCCACTAGTTTTAAATAAACATCATCTGTAAAACCTTTAGGAACGCGCTGTCTTTCGGGATTTTGTTCTAAATAAATGTCTTTTGCAATGTCGAAAATCAAATCTTGAAGAACTGCAAAATTTTCTAATAGATCTACGGGTATAGAATGGTCATCAAAACGAGAACCTGTTAACTTTGGCGCAATAAAAGTGTTTTGATTATTTTCCATAAATTCTCTGCTAAAATACTTATTTTTGTTATTAGAAATTAATATTTTAACATTTTTTAATGAAATTCACCGAATCCCAATTAGAGCAAAGCGTTATATCCTTGTTGGCAGAGCAGGGCATACCGCATACTTCTGGGTTGCACATCCACAAAACGCTGGAAGAGGTACTGCTGAAAGAGGATTTAAAAAATTTCCTCTATCAGATTTATGCGGATATTTCGCCGGGCGAGGTGCAGCAAATCATCCTGAAACTGGAATATTTTTCCTCTTCGGCGCTCTACGAGAGCAACCGTGATATTCTGCGACTCATTGCCGATGGTTTCACGCTGAAACGCGAAGACGCCTCTAAAAAAGATTTGTTCATCCAGCTCATCGATTATTCCGACAAAGACCAAAACATCTACCACTTTGTGAATCAGTTGGAGATAAAGGGTTCGGAAAAAAGAATTCCGGACGGTATTCTGTACATCAACGGAATTCCTTTGGTGGTGTTTGAATTTAAAACTGCCATTCAGGAAAATACCACCATCCACGATGCCTACAAGCAACTCACCATCCGCTACAAAAGGGACATCCCCGAACTGCTGAAATACAATGCGTTTCTGGTGCTCAGCGATGGAGTGAATAATAAGGCGGGTTCGCTTTTTGCGCCGTACGAATTTTTCTACGGTTGGCGAAAAGCCGAAAGCCACGAAAAGATTTCCAAAGACGGAATTGCCTCGCTTTACACGATGATCAAAGGGCTATTCAATAAAGACCGACTTCGTGATGTGATTCACAATTTTATCTTTTTCCCGGACACCGGCAAGAAGCAGGAGAAAATTGTCTGCCGGTATCCGCAATATTACGCCAGCAGAAAACTGTACGAAAATATTTTAGCCCACCGGAAACCTTTGGGCGACGGCAAGGGCGGAACCTATTTCGGAGCCACCGGATGCGGGAAAAGCTACACCATGCTATATCTTTCTCGCTTGCTGATGCGGAGTACAGAAATGGCAAGTCCTACCATCATCCTCATCACCGACCGTACCGATTTGGACGAGCAACTGTCCGGAACTTTTACCAACGCCAAAAACTTCATTGGTGATAATCATATCGTAAGCGTAGAATCTCGCGAAGACCTGAGAAACCAGTTGCGAAACAGAGAAAGTGGCGGAGTTTTTCTCACCACCATCCACAAATTTGCGGAAGATACCGAACTGCTTTCCGAGCGGAACAACATCATCTGTATTTCGGATGAGGCGCACCGTTCGCAAATTAACCTCGATAAAAATCTTAAAATCACCGATAAGGAGGTGAAGACCAGTTTCGGTTTCGCCTATTATCTGCATCAGTCCTTGCCCAACGCCACTTATGTAGGGTTCACCGGAACACCGATCGACAAAACTTTTGAAGTTTTCGGCGATGTGGTAGATGCCTATACGATGAACGAATCTGTTCAGGATGAAATCACCGTACGGATTGTGTATGAAGGCCGTGCCTCAAAAGTAATCCTGAAAACGGAAAAACTAAAAGAGATAGAAGAATACTATGCCCAGTGCGTGGCAGAAGGTTCCAGCGAATATCAGGTGGAAGAAAGCAAAAAAGCGACTACCGGAATGAATGCCATTCTTGGCGACAAAGACCGGCTGAAAGCCGTTGCAGAAGATTTTGTAAAACACTATGAAAATCGGGTAAACGAAGGTGCAACGGTATGCGGAAAGGCGATGTTTGTTTCTTCGAGCAGGGAGATTGCGTACAATTTTTATAAAGAACTGTTAGAACTCCGCCCGGAATGGGGCATCATCAAAACGCATGAGGACGGCATAGAACTTTCTGAAAAGGAAATGAAGGAGTTAAAACCGATTGCCAAAGTCAATATGGTGATGACGAGGGATAAAGATGATGAAAAGGATTTGTATGAACTGCTCGGAACGAAAGACGACCGCAAGGAACTGGACCGGCAGTTTAAGCAGGAAAAATCCAATTTCAAAATCGCCATTGTGGTAGATATGTGGCTTACAGGTTTTGATGTACCGTTTCTGGACAGTATTTATATTGATAAACCCATTCAGGAGCATTCTCTGATTCAAACGATTTCACGGGTCAACCGAAAATTTAAAGGGAAGGATAAAGGTTTGGTTGTAGATTATATCGGCATCAAAAACAATATGAATTATGCTTTGGCGAAATTCAATAAAGAAGACCAAAACGAGTTTGAAGACATTGATAAAGCCATTACCATTGTAAAAGACCAGTTGGATTTGCTGCGGAAAATATTCCACAACTTCAATACTAAACCCTACTTTGAAGGCAGCCCGGTTCAGCAATTGGAAAACCTCAATTTAGCAGCAGAATTTGTCCAAACGACTGAAGATTTGGAAAAGCGCTTTATGCGAATCGTGCGGAAGATGAAGGAGGCGTATAACATCTGCTGTTCATCGGAAGCGTTTACTTATTCTGAGAAAGAGGAGATCCATTATTTTGTGGCAATTCGTTCCATCATTTATAAACTTACGAAAAAAGAAGCACCGGATATTGCGCAGATGAACGCCCGCGTTGCTAAAATGGTGGAAGAAGCCGTACAAAGTGACGGTGTGGAAGAAGTTTTCAAAATGGATGAAAACGCAGGAGAAAAAATAGATATTTTCGGTGAAGAGTATCTGGAAAGAATCGACCGCATTAAACTTCCGAATACGAAAATTAAGATTCTGCAACGGCTTTTGAAAATGGCAATTGATGATTTCAAGAAAGTGAATAAAGTAAAAGGGGTTGATTTCACTAAAAGGCTTCAAACGATTGTAGACAAATACAATGAAAGAAGTGAAGATATGGTTTTGGCCAACGATGTTTTGGATGATCTTGCCGGACAAATGGCGGACTTGCTACGCGATCTAAAAACGGAGAAATATTCTTTCGAGCAATTAGGAATCGACTTCGAGGAGAAATCTTTCTATGATATCCTGAAAGAAATCCGGGACAAATACAAATTTGAGTATCCTGAAGAAAAACTCATTGCCCTCGCCAAAGACATCAAAATCATCGTGGATGACAAAGCCAAATATACCGACTGGAGCGAAAGAGAAGACATCAAAGCCGAACTGAAAGTAGATTTAATTTTGAAGCTTGCCGAACACGGCTATCCACCCGTAACCCGCGACGAAGTGTACAAAGAAATTTTTGAGCAGGCAGAAAATTTCAGGAGGTTTAGGGAATAGGAAATTGAAAATTTTAATTTAGATTGTTGCAAAAGCGATTGTAGCCTCTCTATCTTTTGTCACAAATATTTACTAAATTTGTGACAAATAATTTTCAAAAAGTGATGCAAAATACTCATAGTCAAATAGAAAACAAGATAAGGAAGTCTTCAAAGGGAAAAATATTTTTCGCAGAAGATTTTCAAAAATTTGGCACTCCAGAAAATATCCGCCAAGTCCTTCGTCGATTGGAAGAGCAAGGGGTTGTCGTTCGCTTGGCTCATGGAATTTATTTAAACCCAAAAAAGGATGAGCTTTTAGGAATTGTTTATCCAAGTATAGAACAGATTGCTAAAGAGATTGCCAAACGAGATAAAGCCAGGATTGCACCTACGGGGGTTATGGCAATGTATCTTCTCGGACTTTCCACTCAAATTCCTTTGCACGCTGTATATTTAACCGATGGTGCGCAACGGGAAATCAACATAGGGAAAAGCAAAATTAAGTTCAAGAAAACTTCTCCGAGAAATTTGGCTGTAAAAGATGGCCTGCTGCAACTTATCATTCAGGCGTATAAAATTACTGGCGAGAAAAATATTTCACAAGCTTTTGAAGAAAAACTTATCCCATATATTAAGAAATTAGACGAAAATATCTTGAATTCTCAGCTGAAATTTGCACCAGTTTGGATTCAGAAAAGAATTAAAAATATAAACCTATCATAAAATGTGGCATCAACAACTTACTAAGGAACAGCGGGTTGAAACTTTAAATCAGTTAGGTTTATCTACAGGTTATGCGCCATTTGCAATAGAAAAGGATTGGTGGGTTTGTATGGTGTTACGCGCCGTTTTTCAGTCAAAATATAAGGATCAGATTATTTTTAAGGGTGGAACTTCTTTAAGCAAAGCGTATCAAATTATCGAACGCTTTTCCGAAGATGTTGATTTGATTATTGATAGAAATTTATTGGGGTTTTCTGCAGAGCCCGACACAATAACACAAATGAAGAAACTGCGTAAAACTGCGGGGAAGTTTGTGATATCGGATTTTAGAGAAGAATTAGAATGCCAGTTGAAGAACTTGGGTATTTCTCCAAACGATTACGAAATCAAATATTCAGAAATTGTGGACGATTTAAGTGATCCTAATCACTTAGAGTTGGTTTATAAAAGTGTAATGCCTCAAGAAAGTTATGTTCAACAAAAGGTATTAATTGAAATGGGCGCAAGAGCAATGACCGAACCTTCCGAGAGAAAAATGGTTCAATCATTTATTGAAGATTATTACGAAGAAGCTCCATTTTCACTACCGCCATTTGAAGTATTGGTTACCGTGCCGACAAAAACTTTTTTGGAAAAAATTCTTTTGCTTCATGAAGAGTTTTCAAAACCGAAAGATCGAATTAGAGGTGAGAGGATGAGTCGTCATTTGTTCGATTTGTATCAACTTTATTATAGCGATTATGGTAAAAATGCTTTAGTAGATGATGAGCTTTTTGAGAAGATTGTGGTATTTAGAGAGAAAATGAATCGTTCCAAATGGATTAATTATGAAAATCACAAAAAGGGATTTATCAATATTATTCCTCCCAAAGAAGTGATTAAAGAATGGGGAAACGATTATAAAATTATGCAAAGCAATATGATTGTAGGGGAAAGTCCAAGCTTTGAAATTTTAATTCAAACAATGGAAGAAATTATGAAGATATTAAATAATGATTAGATTATAGGACGAGGAATGTTCGATAAAATCACAACTTCAATGTCATTGAATACCAGTTTCGTTGAACAGAAAGTAAAATCCCTATTTAATAACATCCTCAATAATCTTATCCAGTTTTGCATCAGGTAAAGAATTGAGATAAGACATGGTAGAATTAATGTCCTTATGTCCCAATGCTTCACGGATGATTTCAATTGAAACATTATTAAACTTGAGAGCAGTTGCAAAGGAATGCCTTGCGCAATAGTATGTAATGTTTTTGCTGATTTTTAGTTTCGACATCATCGTCTTCAGATAAGGATTTACATACACCTGTAAATATTTGGCGGACTTGTTTTTTACATAGGTTACTTCCGTGTTGTTGTCCTTCAGAATTCTAAATATCAATTTAGATTCAGGATCCGATTGGTACCGTTCAATAATTTCCTTGGAAATCTCGGTAAGTTTAAATCGTACAGCAACGCCGGTTTTAGTGCGCAGATAACTAACCGTATCATTGTATATGCCATTCTTTTCTAATTTTAACACATCTATAAAATTGATTCCGCGCCCGTAATAGCTGAAGAGAAACATGTCCTTGGCAAATTGTTCGTACTCATTTGCAGGTTCGTAATTGATAAGTTTGCTGATTTCATCTTGTGTCAAAAATTCCTTTTTGCTCGTGCTTTTTACACTTGATATTTTATATTCTTTAAACGGGTATTGAGATTCCTTAATAATTTTAGACTTTATCGCCATGTTGAAAATATAGCGGATCGTGCGAAGTCTCATTCCAATCGTAGCTGGTTTGTTTCCCTTCAAAACGCAATAATTCTCATATTTCTTTAGACATTGGAAAGATAGCTCATTAAACCCAATATCTTTTTTGCCAAGAAAAGTTTGTAGCGATTGCAGCGTCTGCTTTTCAATTTTAGCAGAACCTAATTTGTCCAGAGATTTAAGATTTTCGGTGTTTTCAGAAATAAATTCGGTAAAAGTTTTTGTCTTTCCTTTTCCCTTAAAGTTTTTTATGCGGTCAATTAAATCAGGTAGGGTGTACTGGATATTCTCATCCTCCAAATCATCGATGATTTTTTGGATAATCATTTTATATTTTTCAATAAAAGTGTTGATTTTTTGGTATTCCGGATGGCTCTTTTTTACCCGTTCTGTCTCAAAACTCCATTGTTCTTCTTTACACGATTTCTGAATTGATAAGCTGGTATTTTTGCGGTCTTTAATAAACAGCGCAACGATACTTTTTTCACCATTGGCTTTTGAACCATTTTTGAGAGTAAATTGAAAAGTAGTCATGATTTTATCTTAAATTTTTGACGAACATTTGACGAACATTTGACGAACATTTATGTTGTAAAAGTAAGATAAAATAAAATAATCTGAAAATTAAAACGGTGTAAAATATTGATAATCAGAGAGAAATAAAGTATTATAAATTAAACTAAAAATATAATAAAACATAAAAAAAGTGACTCATAATCAGCAAGTCCTTGGTTCGAGCCCAAGCTGGGCCACAACCGTTCCGCATGCTGCGGAGCGGTTTTTTTGTGGGTTGTATTAATTTCTAGTTGAACAGATTCAATACTAAGTATTATATAAGAGGCAACATGGTTTTTTGTTGCAATAGCATCTAATGTAATAATTAATTTTAACCTACTTGTAGTTTTGCGGAATCTCGCCACAGGAAATGTGGCATTTCTTTGCTTAGTTGCCAAGTGATGGACATTGGTTTTGAGCCCGTAAATTCAACGAAACTAACTGGGCCAACAAATACGTAGCCCCGCGTAAAACTGTCAGCGTCTGTTTTTGATTCTCGTATAAATAAAAGAATGATCTTCTTACTTTTCAACTGGTTAATATAGGATTTTCCTTTCACTGAAGTATCGGCGGTTTTATTTTGAGATTGCCAATGAAATAAGGATTCATTAATGGCATAGTCGTCATACATTGTAGTAGGTGAAAAATCTTCTTCCGACTTTTTTAAGTTCACGAAAAGGGCCTCGCAGTTAAGAAGCTTATTTTCTGCAACCCCTTCCCTGCTTGAACTTTTACTTTCTATTGTGCTTAATTGCATCGCCACTAAAATTTGATCTCTTGTATACCTTGAATGTAGTTTCAGTGGAAAAGGAAATGCAAAATCTTCGAGTGGGAATTCCTCATAATTGATCTGCGCTATCTTGAAGGAAATGAAATCGTGAAGCTCCTTTACCATGTCTTTGTTCTCGCCTATTCTTCTAATGCCGTCTTCAAGCGACATCTCTTTGGAGGCGCTTTGATAGAAATCATAAAAAACCATAGTTGCTAATATTTTATTATTCTCTGACCACTCCAAGTTGGCGAGCTCGAAATTTTGATCAATTAATTCTAAAATGAATTTGAAATAACTCAGCGATTCCGTAGCCATAAGCTTATTGGAAATCATCGATTTATAGCTGGCATAATTAACTTTATTAAAAGGCTTTCTTACTGCTTCTTCTAAGAGTTCGTTAAAAGTATGGTTTTTATACACCTGTTGGAGTCGTAAATTATAAAACGCAAGGAAGTTGCTTAAGGTGAGTTCTAAATGGGTATCATGTTGAAATTTCTGGATTTTAGAGACCAATTGTCGTTTATTAATAGAGGTCGCTTTCCTTATATTTTCAAGGATAAAATCTTTCGCTTTTTTCTCTAATACGATCGAACATCCTAAAGGTAAATGAGGAAAATCCTGCTCGATTTCCTTGAGAACTGTAGTATTTGTTTTGCCAATAAGCGCACGAAATTTATTTTCGAAGTCGTACTCGTCCCTGGCTTGTCCAACAAAATCTAAAACCGTTAGGACATCTTTATCATCCGATAAGCGCAAACCTCTTCCTAATTGCTGAAGAAAGATCGTTAAACTTTCGGTGGGCCGTAGAAACAATACCGTATCTATAGTTACCCCCAAAGTTTGGACAGTAAATCTTAAAAGTTAAGTTTGATTTTATTTGTTTTTAAGGGTAGCAGTTTTGCAAATTTCCACATAGGAAAAATCCCTTCAAAGATTTTTCCGTGTAGTGTGGGAATGTGTAAAACTGTGTGAAAGTTCATTTATGCCGCCTCCTTCTTTGTACGGTCGTAGACTTCCGCAGGTACTTCGTATGCAAGACTTTGATGCCTTCTCTCGTTGTTGTAATATTGAAAATACTGTTTCAGGCCGTCATAGCACGCTCGTCCATCCTGATAAGCATACAGATAAACATTCTCGTATTTCACACTTCGCCAGAGTCTTTCAATAAAAATATTATCCAACGCCCGTCCTTTGCCATCCATGCTTAGGGCTATTCCCTGTTTGGTGATAAATTCGGTGAAGAGATCTGCAGTGAACTGACTGCCCTGATCGGTATTGAAGATTTCAGGCTTGCCGTATTTTCCAATGGCCGTCTCCACGGTATCGCGGCACCATTCGGAAGTCATCGTGTTGCTCAGGCTCCAGCCTACCACAAACCTGCTGTACAGATCGATTACCGCACAAAGATAAAGATAGCCGCCCTGCACAGGAATATAGGTGATATCCATTGCCCAAACTTGATTGGAAGCCGTAATGTTTAAATTTCTCAAAAGATATGGGAAGATCTTGTGTTTCTTGCCTTTGCCTTTTTTGGAGGTGGCAGGGCCAGGTGCCGAAGCACTCAGACCCATCACCCGGTAAAGCCTTTCCACACGCTTTTTGTTGATGGTATACCCCATGTCCTTTTGGAGCCAGTTGGTCATCCTGGGAACTCCTTTCCAGGGACGGTTCAGGAACTCTTCATCGATCAGCCGCATCAGATTCAGGTTCAGACTGCTTTGCGGAACTTTCCTGTAATAATGGGAGCTGCGCGATATCTGCAACACCTCACACTGCTTTTTAACGCTGAGCGCATTGGCCTTGTCAATATGAGCTTTACGGGCTCGGCGGCACTGTTTCATGACAAGGCTTTTTTTAAAAAATCAATCTCCATTTTCTGCTGACCGATAACCTTATAAAGCTTGTCGACATCCTCTTTTTTATCTTCTGCAGCGGTCTCCTTACCAAAAACATCGGCGCCTTTTTGCAGGAACTCTTTCTTCCATGAAGAAATCTGGTTGGGGTGCAGATCGTGCTTTCGGCCGAGTTCCTGCATAGTGTATCGCTCGCTCAAAGCTTCCACCACTACTTTAAATTTAAATCCTGAATTGAATTTTCTTCGCTGTGACATATCGTAAATTTAATTGTTTTTTTTCAACTAAACTTACTGTCCGATTTTCGGGGGTAACTATATTATTAGCAATAATAAATCCAAGAGTTGATTTATCAAAAAACGCAAATTTTGATGCTCTTGCATTAGTGGAATACAAACCAAAACTAACCGAAAAATTAAATATTTATACAAGATTACAAGGATTATATACCCATAATCTAGGATATGACTTTCATACGAGAAGTTATATAATGCTTCGTGCCGGATTGACTTATAGAGATATTACTTTCGGAGCGGCATCAAATTTTGACTGGTATGGCCCTATGAAAACCAATCAAAACAACTTCGGAGGATTTGTTGCTGTTAATTTCTTCTAGAAAAAATAAAGTACACAACATCGTATTGGCAAAATGCGGCGGTTTAAGGGAGAAATTGAAAGTTTCTCCTTTTTTTGTGCCGTATTAGCATTCTCTAAAGGGCAAATAATACCTGTGATTGATGATTGTTCGGCCTTCCAAATTATTCTGTTAAAAATTCTTAATTGTAGTGAAAATCATTATATTTGCCGACTATAATTTTAATGTTGTAAACTATTAACAATGCAAGGAAAAGGACTTATTACGCTGGTTGCAGTCATTCTTGGGCTTATTTGCCTTAACGAATTGTTGCCTACCTGGTATGCCAGCAAGTTGGAGAAGCAGGCCACTGAAATAGCCGGTGATAATCCGGAGAAATACCAGAAAGAACTGGCCAGACTTTCAAAAGACACCCTGAATCTCGGTTTTACAAAACTATATTACTCAAAGTCCAAAGAGAAAGAGATGAAACTTGGGCTAGACCTTAAAGGCGGCATCAACGTTCTATTGGAAATTAACCAGAGAGATTTGGTGAACAACCTTACCAATTACTCCACCAACCCTGTACTCATCGAGGCATTGGACAGGACAGATCAGCAACAGAAAAACTCTACCAATACTTACATTAAAGATTTCTTTACCCAATTCGAGCAGGTAAATAAAGAAAAGGGAACCAACCTGAAACTTGCCGACCCTGAAATCTTCGGGAATACCAACCTTTCTGAAATCAAATTCAACACACCCGACGATAAAGTTAGGAATATCATAGAAAACCGCATCGAACTTTCTACAGGTACCGCCTATGAAGTCATCCGTACACGTATCGATAAAATGGGCGTTACCCAACCAAACGTTCAGCGTGTACCACGTACCGGACGTATCTCCGTAGAAATGCCAGGCGTAAAAGATATCGACCGCGTGAAGAAAATGCTTCAGACTTCTGCCAAACTTCAGTTCTGGGAAGTACAGCAGGTTCAGGAAGTATTACCTTATTTTGAGCAGTTAAACACGATCGTTAACGCAAAAGCGGATTCTATCGGGGTGCCTGCCAATACAAACTTGGTAGCGCTGATGCAATTGGGTACGCTGAGGTCTAATGGTGTAGCCAATGTAAAACTTTCTGATACAGCGGTTGTAAATAAAATCCTCAACAGCGAAGCTGCGAAAAATTTAAGACCACAAAACTTGAAATATTCTCAATTTATGTGGGGATATAAGCCGGAAGTCAACGATCCGAATAATTTGGTGCTGTATGCCATCCGTGGCAATATCAACCAGAAAGCACCAGTAGATGGCGCTGTAGAATCTGCAAGGGTAAATTATGATGACCTTGGTAGAATTGTGGTGGATATGCAGATGGACTCCAAAGGATCCAAAGACTGGAAAACGCTTACCAGTCGCAATGTAAACAAACCAGTAGCGGTAACGCTTGATAATGTGGTATATACCGCACCGAATGTCGTAAATGAAATCCCGAACGGGCGTACCCAAATCTCGGGCAGTTTCTCACAGGAAGAAGCGCAGGATTTGGTAAACGTACTGGGAGCGGGTAAATTGCCAGCCGGTGCGAAGATCGTTCAGGCTGAGGTCGTTGGGCCATCGCTGGGCGCAGAATCTGTACAGGCCGGTATGTATTCCTTCATCATCGCGTTTGTAATCATTATTTTATACATGTTGTTCTATTACGGCGGAGCCGGTGTTTACGCCATCATCGCCATTAGTATCAACCTTTTCTATCTGCTAGGAATCATGGACTCGGTGGATGCTACGCTTACATTGCCTGGTATTGCGGGTATCGTATTATCTATGGCGATGTCTATTGATGCCAACGTAATTGTATATGAACGAACCAAGGAAGAACTCTTCGCTGGTAAAAACATCCGCGAGGCGTATAACGAAGGCTTCAAATTCTCGCTTTCAGCGATTATTGATGGTAACATTACCTCCTTGCTTACTGCCATTGTACTGTATATTTTCGGTACCGGGCCTATTCAGGGCTTTGCTGTAACATTGGGTATCGGTATCCTGCTTTCGATGTTCACGTGTGTGGTATTGACCAGAGTATTGATCTTCAGCAGACTCGAGAAAGGGAAATCCCTGTCAGTTTGGACGAAATTTAGTAAGAATATTTTCAGAAATACTTGGATTAACTTTATCGGCAAAAGAAAACTTGCTTATATTTTCTCTGGGATTATTACCTTAATCTGTCTTGCATCCATTTTTACTTCAGGTTTTAAATATGGGGTAGACTTTAAAGGAGGCCGAAGCTATGTCGTACGTTTTGCAAATCCGGTTGTAGCCGATGAAGCTGCGGAGAGTTTGGAAAAGCAGTTCGTAAATAAAGAAGGACAAAAAAATGCAGTTGATGTAAAGACTTTCGGAAGCAGCGACCAGTTGAAAATTACAACCGATTACAGGGTTGATGAAGAAAGCCTTGAAGCAGATTTGGATGTTGAGAACAAACTCTTCACAGGCCTACAGCCATATCTTCCGGAGGACGCGCAGATTAGCGGGTTTAAAGATTCTGGTGCCAGCAATTATGGTATTGTAAGTTCTGTAAAAGTAGGACCAACCGTGGCTGATGATATTAAGAGTGGTGGTGCAATCGCCATGCTGATCGCGTTGGCGGGGATCTTCCTTTACATCCTTGTACGTTTCAAGAAATGGCAGTTCTCTACCGGGGCAATCGCTTCACTGGTGCACGATGCTATCGTAATTCTTGGGGTTTATTCACTCCTGAAAAACGTGATGCCGTTTAATATGGAGATCAATCAGGATTTTATTGCGGCGATTCTTACGGTTCTTGGTTATTCAATTAATGATACTGTAATTATTTTCGACCGCATCCGTGAATATTTAGCCGAGAAAAAATCACTTACTCTTGAAGGATTGTTTAATGATTCCATCTCCAGTACCTTGGGAAGAACCTTTAACACAGCTTTCATGACCTTCCTTGTAATTTTGGCCATCTTTATTTTCGGTGGGGAAAATCTTCGGGGCTTTATGTTTGCGCTCCTGATTGGGGTAGGCTTCGGTACCTATTCTACCTGGTTCATTGCATCTGCGGTTTCGTATGACTTGCTGAAGAAGAAAAATCCTGCAGGTACATCGAATAAACTGGCAGCAGATAAGGTGACAGAAGATAAAAGAAAATAAAAAGATACACTCCTCAAAAAGTCCTTCGCAAGAAGGATTTTTTGTTTTCATAAAGATGGGGTATTGTTACAAAAACTATCTTTGCATATTGGAATGAAAAAGAAACAGAAATCAGCTGCCATTGGCTTCATATTCATCACCCTGCTAATTGATATTACGGGGTGGGGCATTGTCATACCTGTCGTCCCAAAGCTGATCCAGGAGCTAATAAACAACCCCGATCTTAGTGTAGCCTCACAATATGGTGGCTGGCTGAGTTTTGCGTACGCCGGCATGCAGTTCATCTTTGCCTCGGTTTTAGGTGGATTGAGTGACAAATATGGGCGCCGACCGGTTATTTTATTTTCATTGCTCGGCTTTTCAATTAATTTCATGATACAGGCATTGGCTCCGACAATCTTTTGGTTATTTGTCGGCAGGCTGTTCTCCGGCGTCACCGGTGCCAGCATTACTACGGCAAGTGCCTACATTGCCGATATTTCCACTGATGAAGACCGTGCGAAGAATTTTGGGATGATAGGCGCCGCTTTTGGTCTGGGCTTTATCATTGGGCCGGTGATTGGCGGTGTGCTGGGGCAGTACGGTGCCCGTATCCCTTTTTATGCGGCTTCTGTACTATGTCTTGTGAATTTCCTTTACGGTTGGTTTATACTCCCCGAAAGTTTAGAGAAGGAAAACCGGCGACCATTCAACTGGAGACGTGCAAACCCAGTCGGCTCGCTGTTACAACTGCGAAAATATCCACAGATTTTAGGTCTTATCGCTGCGCTTATTTTCGTATATATCGCAGGACATGCGGTGCAAACCAACTGGACTTTCTATACAATGTACAAATTTAACTGGACAGAAACCTTGGTAGGCATCTCCCTTGGGATCTCAGGGTTTATGGCTGCCTTGGTTCAGGGATATCTAATCCGATACATACAACCCAAAATTGGGAACGAAAAAAGTATTTTCTACGGACTTACTTTATATGCTCTCGGGATGCTATTGTTTGCATTTGCCACACAAAGCTGGATGATGTTTGCGTTTCTTATCCCATATGGTCTTGGCGGGATCGCCGGCCCAGCTTTACAGTCGGTAATTTCGGTGGAAGTCCCACGGAATGAGCAGGGCGAACTACAGGGCGCGCTGGCGAGTTTGGTAAGCCTTACCGCCATTATTGGTCCGCCTTTAATGACGAACACTTTTTATTACTTTACGCACGATTCGGCACCGTTTATATTTCCGGGGGCACCGTTTTTCCTTGGGTTTGTTCTGATGTCGGCCAGTGCGGTCATTGTGTATTACGTTTTCCGAAACAAGCGTACGCATTAAAACTTCACTTAATCAGTTTGATAAACTTTTGTAATTTTACGGGATGGAATTAAGTATAGGCGAAATGTTGTTAATAGCGGTGGCGATTGTGGTCCTCTTTGGGCCCGATAAACTTCCGCAGATTGCCCGTGACCTGGGACAGGGTGTACGCAAAATGCGCGGTGCCATGGAAGATGTGAAGACTGAAATCCTTAAAGAAACTGACAACCCAGTCTCCGAGATAAAGCGTGAGATCGATAAGGTGAAACAGGCTGCGCAGGATTATAATCCGTTAGCCGAATCTGCTCAGAAAACCGCTTTGGACAATGAACCTCCTAAAGTGAACTTGGCAGATAATGACGATTATACAGGACCAGTAAGCCGTTGATATGCACGAAGTTATACAGTGGGATAAAGAGGTTTTTCTGTTCTTTAATAATCTAGGCAGCAACACGTTTGATCAGTTTTGGATCATGGTTTCCGCCACCTGGATCTGGGTGCCGCTTTACGTAATTTTCCTTTATCTATTGGTGAAAAGCTATGCCGTGCGTCATGTGGTTTTTATCCTGATCTTCATAGCGTTAGGGGTAACCATTTCGGATCAGCTTGCCGGTATTTTTAAAAGCGGAATCGGCAGATTACGGCCGTGCCACGATCCTACTTTAGATGCATTGATGCGCGAAGTAAAATGCGGCGGGAAATATGGTTTCTATTCCAGTCACGCTTCCAATACTTTTTTTATCAGCACTTTAATGAGTATGCTTTTACGTCATAAACACAGGTATCTGCCGTATCTCCTTTATTTCTGGGCAGGTATGGTATCGTATAGCCGAATTTATCTGGGCGTTCACTTCCCTATGGATATTCTGATGGGTGCGGCAATGGGTTTTCTGCTAGGCGGCTTTTTTTCTGTGCTTTCATTTAAAGTGATTTACAAAAATTCCCCTGTAAAGTCTCCTTAGAACCAGCCTCGTCTGAAATAATCGGTTATAGCCGAAAAATTCAGCATCAAGGTGAAGCGTATACGCTGTGCATAGTCTTTATAGGAAGGCTCAAAACCTAATGAACTTTGGATGGGGAAGTACACTTCCAAGAAATCCGGGATCACCTTTACCTTGATACCCGAATCCCAAATGAATTCCGCTTTGCGGTGCTTGCTTTTATACATACCAGCATCCGCATAGATGTTGAACCATCTCCAGACGTGCGAATCTACATTGACCGATGTGATCCATTGGTTGGCTGTGTTGCCAACATTAGATTTAAAACCGCCTTCTGCGAGGATGAGCTGTTGCGATAACAGGCCGGAAGTGGCGCTTTGCCCTAAAAGTCCGTAGGAGAATGAATAATTGCTGACACGGGAAATACCATAATCGAACAGGTTGTTCTTGGTCTTATTGGTAAGGAAATACCCCCCAAAAAACCGGAAGAAAATCTTCTTGTCTTTTGCGAATTCCCAACGGTAAGATGCCTCCGCCATGATTTTCTGGAAATCCTCCATCCACTGTAGGTTAGTCCCAAAGTACTTTTCATGGATGGCCCGGCGGTCAGCGTAGCTGTATCCCAAGCTCCACAGGTTATATTTGCCATATTCTTTCTCCGGGTCAAGTAACGGGTTGAGGTCTTTCTCGAAATAATTATAGGAAAAAGCTAAACTGCGCCCGATAGCGCTCCGCGGATCTTTAGAGAAATTGATGTTGGCAAAAGTTGAAAACTTTTGATAGGTCAAATCATAGTCGTAATGGAAATGTGAGGCCGAAAATCCTATATCAAGCGAACGGTAAAAACTTTCTGCGGGCTGAAAAGAGTAGGCAATGCCGCCTGATCCGGTGAGTTTGCCCGTTCCGGAACTAAAATAAGGTGTTAACGAATACACAAACTTTCTGTTGAAGAAAGAGGTGTTTCGAAGATTCACCCCCACCAATACTTTATCATACGCATTGAAGTTGATCCTAGGATTCAGATATATTTCATTGTATTCGGGGTTGGGAATATCATTGAAAAGTCTCAGTTTTATCCGTTTCGTATTCGCGAATAGTCCTTTGGTGTACAGGTAATTATCTCTGAAGTTCGACTCTGGGAAGGTGTAATCATCGTTTATGACGATTTTTTCAGCTTCAGTCAGCGGAATTTTGTAGAGTTTGTTGCCTTTATTGTGGTCAGTATCAAACCAGAAGGTTTCGGTTTTACCCTCGGCATTTTCAGTCTCAATAACAAATGGGATGCTTAGCGCCGTATTCTTTGAAATTTTAAGTTCAAGCGCGTCTGACTTTTTATAGTATCTTTTAAGTTTAAAATTCACACGGTTCTTGTGGTTGATGAACGTCTCTAGGAATTCTGCCGAATAGCCCGAAGCGACCGTCAACTGATCCAGAAAATCCTCTTGCGTAATCTGTTGTTCTTTTTTCTGTGCTAAGAAGTTCTTTAAAAACGCATCGAATTTTTCCTGCCCCATTTTCTCGGCAAGGAAAGAAAACAAAGTGCCGGTTTCGAAATGACTGATAGCAGTCGCGTTGAAGTTACTTAGGTTTTGGAAAGGTTCATTAATCGCCTGATCAAGGTTTTGCGTGATCATATATTGGTACGCCAATCCGTAGCGCTCTGCCAAACGCAGTTTTGAGGCGTAGAAGAATTTCAGTGGTTTCATGCCGAAAATCTTCACGTTTTCGGGAAGGTCGCCAAGCAATTTACGGTCAGGGTAATTTTCGTCGATGTATTGAATTTCGAGATGGGTCTTCAGTCCGTTAATGATCCAGTGATTCGTGTTTTTTTCAGTGATCGCCGCCTGTTCGATGACGTTCTTTGAAATGATGCTGAAGTAAGTAAGGTCAACCTGTTCTTTCTCACTGAAAAGCTGATAATGGAACTTCCAGAAATCAATGTCATCTATCCCAATGAAACTTTCATTCTTCCGGAATTTTGACGAGATGAAAATTTTCTGTGGTAGGAAACCCGTTTTTTCCTGAATATATTTTAGATGAAGCGGTAGATAAAACTCCAGATGTTCCTTTTCCGACTCGGTAAGTGCATAGCCGAACGCTACAGAGACCTGCTGGTTACCGACTTGTGCGATGATGACGGGATTTTTATTTGCTGAGATTAGTATTTCCGGATCTCCGCTAAGGGTTCCTTCAAAATAGTTGGACGCTTTTGCGGGCAAATTGCTCTGCGAGAAATGATTTGCCGGTACATCCAGGATGATTTTCCAGTAATTTCCGGGACTTTGGTTCTCCTCAGTGTCGGTATAGAATCTCGGCGTCTGTTCATGCGTCTCGAAACTGTCAGGCGCTAGGAAGAAGTATTTTAAGGCCCAAGTGCCGGGCGCGAAGCCATAACCGGTGAAATCCGTTGAAGGCAGCAGCAGTTGGTATTGCAGTTTTACTGTTATCTTTTCACCGGGATCCAGCGGTTCGGTAAGCGGAAAATAAATGTTCTCATCATTTAGGTGCTGAACTGGTACTTTGTTATTCCCGATAGTGGCATCCAGTTGTTGTAATTTACCAAGCGCACTGTTTTTAGCAAAATAAAGGTCATTCTTCCGGTCTTCTAGTTTGCGGTGCGCCAGTTCGGTAGTTTGCGGTTTGTAGGCGGCCACCCAGTTAAGCAGTTTAATATTATGTAGCGGTGTCGCCGTACGGTTGGTATAGGCAATTTCTTGGTTTACGGTGATAAGGTTACTGCTCTCGTGCAGTGCAACATGTATATAAATGCTGTCCTGCTGTGCAGAAACAGCAGCGAAATTAGTGAACAGCATTAATCCCCAAAGCAGATTTTTCATTTCGATAGAAGCAAATATAATGATGTTTTTTTATAACTCTTACATCAGTGGATATTTCAAAATAATGGTTAAATTTGGTAAAATAACCTTTAGTGGCAACCACGCGGCTTTTTTTTCTGTTTTTATCATTTGTTTTTCAGCCAATGGCTTCGCAAGTGACTGAAATAACACAGGAACTGAAGTTTGACCAAACCAAAAATAAGATCAACACCCGTTTCAGCCCGCCTGGCGGCTACCAGTGGGTGAAAACACAGCCTGGAAGCTTTGGCGAGTATCTTGTGAATTTCCCCTTATTGCCACCGGGTTTTCCGGTACGCGATTTCCGCGCTGTCCCCATAGAAAATCAGGCCAATCATGCTGCTGTCTTAAAAATTGATGTAGGAAACCGCGATTTGCAGCAGTGCGCCGATGCGTGGATGCGCCTGTATGCGGAGTATCTTTGGTCGCGGCAACGTTTTGAAGAGATTGGTTTTCAGTTCACTAGCAGGCAATTCTATTCCTGGGCAGATTACCGCAAGGGTTTGAGGACTGTGGAAAGAAATAAAAAGGTACAGTTTATTGAAACGGAGGACCTGCGGGATGATTATTTGGCGTTCCGCGATTACCTGAGTATTATTTTTCAGTATGCGGGGACGATTTCCCTGGATCGCGAATCATTTGAAGTTGAAAGAAATACCGACATCCAACCCGGTGACTTTATTATAAAACCCGGAAGCCCCGGCCATCTGGTGATGATTGTCGGCGTGGCTGAGAATACTGCAGGGAAAAGACTGTACTTACTTGCCGAAAGTTTTATGCCTGCACAAGACATCCATATCCTTCAGAATCCTTTTAACACAGGTATTTCACCTTGGTATGAGCTTGATGTGAAGGCTGCCACCACCAAAACGAGCCGATATACTTTCTCACCGACTGTCATTAAGCGCTTCCACGCTTTTAAATAAAAAAGGAAACCCGAATTTGGATTTCCTCTAAAGAATCTTTAATCATCATTTTTTATTCTGAAGTCAACTCGAAGTCACCTTTAATTCTTACCAGATCACTGATGACTGCTTCGGGGAAATTAGAACCAACCTTGAAGTCGGATCTTTTCAAAGTTCCCATTACCTGATAGCCATAGGTTGTTTTTTTATTCATGGCGTTCACGGTGGAGCCGCGGTATACCAGCGTTAGTGTTACAGGTTTGGTAATGCCGTGCATCGTAAGGTTACCTTTTAGTGTATAATAATTGTTGCGTACTTTTTTAAGCGATGTACTGGTAAACTGTAGTGTCGGATATTTGGCTGCATCAAAGAAATCCGCGCTTTTCAAGTGGTTGTCGCGTGCTTCGATGTGCGTGTTAATCGAGTTGATGTCGGCAGAGAAATTCACTGTAGAATTTACAAAATTTTTCTCGTTTGCGTTTATTGTCAGGTTTGCTTTTTCAAGGTTTCCTGTGATGTCATTGATGCCTAAATGCATCACTGTAAACTGAATTCTGGAGTGTGCGGGGTCACTTTTAAGGGTAAGCTGCGCAAAAGTTGAGACTGATAACAGCAACATGGTAAGTACCGATAATAATTTTTTCATAATGATATATTTTTGGGTGTTAATTTCTAATGCAAAGATACGGATGACCACAAAGGCGTGCATTGACGTATGTTAATAACCGCCTTTAGCTGATGTGTAAAATCTTGAACACTGTTTCCCTGCCGGGTAATTTCAGGATAGCGCTTTCACCCACCTTCTTACCGGTTAAAGCTTTTGCCAACGGTGTGATGAATGAAATTTTACCTTTAGAGATCTTTGCTTCGTCCACACCTACAATCTCGAAAGTCTGCTGTTGTTGATTATTGATGTTCATTATCGTCACTTTAGTACCGAAATGAACCTCTTGTTGGGGAAATCTGGTTGGGTCAACCACTTTTGCGCTGTTAATCCTTTCGTTCAGCAGATGAAGGCGGGCGTTCAGATAATTGACGGCGATGCGATACTCTTTTTCATTCGAGGCATCTAGCTGTTCCTGTTCAGCAAGCAGTTTTTCGCGTTCACTTAGCAGTTCCTTATATCCGCCCGGTGTCACCAGGTTTTCTGTTCCGACAGGTAAATCCGCTCGGGGTGGCACGATGGGGATTTCCTCCTGGTCATCTTCTTTTACAAATCCACGACTCATATATAGTTTTTATGAGTTTTGCATCAATATTCAGACCTAAAATGAATTGGTTTTAATCACAGTTTCCGTCGGTATCACATACGTCTCCTTCATTAATAATTTGTAGCCCTTTGTCACCTGAGGAAAATTCTTCCCAGGATTTCTCGAGCACCTCCAGAAAGAGTGCGGGCTGCTGCGCCCCGGAAACACCATATTTATCATTGAAGACAAAAAAAGGTACGGCATTGATGCCTAATTGTCGCGCCATGAGACCATCCTGAGATATAGCGTGCGCCAGATCATCTGAAGCCAGTGCGATATTGATCTCCTCTTCTGTAAAACCGGCCTGTTTGCCTATTTCAAGCAGGGTAGCAGGGTCATCTATGTTTTTCCCTTCAATGAATTGGGCTTTAAACATCAATTCTTTCATCTCATCCCCAAGACCTTTGGTTTTTGCATATTGGATTAGAAGATGTCCGCGATAGGAATTGGCAACCTTTGATTCATCAAAATTAAAATCAATGCCAGCCATTTTTCCGGCTTGCAACGCATGTTGGTGCATGGCTTTTACCTGTGTGAGAGGGATTTGTTTTGCTTCCGCGAAAAAGTCATAAGGATCGCGTTCGGGTTGTGTTTTCAGTTGCGGATCCAGCTGGAAGCTATGCCAAACAACCTCAATATCCGACGCATCTGAAAAATCGGACAAAGCCTTCTCGAAATTCTTTTTGCCTACATAACAGAATGGGCAGCGGATGTCACTCCAGATATCTACTTTCATAAGTGTATGATTTTATATAAATCAAAGATACAAAAGCCACGCCTGCGGCGTCTTGCTATAGGATAATAAACAGCACTCTCCATGTGCGTAACCGGCTGCGTACGGTTTTTGTATATGCTTTTGCTGCAATGGCTAACCCACAAAAAATCCGTATTTTTGCAGACTCCTAAAACACAAAATTTCAGGAAACCCTACATGGAAAATAATAAAGAATATATAGAGGTTTATGGCGCACGCGAACATAACCTAAAAAACATATCAGTAAAAATCCCACGTAATGAACTGGTGGTGATTACCGGACTGTCGGGCAGCGGAAAATCTTCGTTGGCTTTCGATACCATTTTTGCTGAGGGACAGCGTAGGTATATCGAAACCTTTTCGGCTTATGCAAGACAGTTTCTGGGTGGGCTGGAGCGACCTGATGTTGATAAAATTGACGGACTTTCACCCGTAATCGCGATTGAACAGAAAACCACAAACAAAAATCCGCGGTCAACCGTAGGGACCGTAACGGAGTTATATGACTTTCTACGGCTGCTCTTCGCGCGCGTATCAGATGCGTATTCCCTTACCACAGGAAAAAAGTTGGTAAGCTATACCGAAGAACAGATAATAGAGGTGATAAAAGAAAATTACAGTGGCAGTAAAGTAATGCTGCTGGCACCCGTCATTCGTTCAAGAAAAGGGCATTATCATGAACTTTTCATTCAGATGGCCAAAAAAGGTTATTCGCAGGCCAGAATTGATGGTGAAATTCAGGATATTGAAAACGACTTGAAACTCGACCGTTACAAAACCCACGATATTGATATCGTGATCGACCGCTGGATCATTGGTGAAAGCGCCACCGAAAACCGCATGGAAAAATCCATCCGCACAGCGATGCAAATGGGTGATGGCACCATCGGCATCCAGATATTAGGCAGCAACGATATCGAGTATTTCTCAAAGAACCTGATGGATTCCGAGTCGAGACAATCGCTTGCCTTGCCCGAACCGAATACCTTTTCATTCAATTCCCCAAAAGGCAGTTGTCCGTTTTGCAAAGGCCTTGGCACCGTACAGAAGGTAAACACCGATTATTTTGTCGAGAATCCGAAACTCTCCGTAAACCAGGGAGGTATGTTGCCATTGGAAGATATGAAGTCGAATAAATGGATTGTCGGGCAGATAAAAAACATTCTGGAAATCTTTGGTTTGAGTCTTTCTACCTCCATTAAAGACATCCCCGAAGAAGCCTTGCACTACATCTATCACGGCTGCCATAAAGAATTTAACAAAGACCTGAAATATGCGGGCATCACAAAGAAAATAAAAGTTAATTTCGATGGTTTAGTGCCGATCATTACAGAGATGATTGATGATAAGGAAAGCTATGACGCCACCCTGCTTGAAAGACATTTTACCACCGAAGAAACCTGCCCCGAATGTAAAGGGACACGCCTGCAGCCAACCAGTTTAAGTTTTAGGATCGCCGGTAAGAACATTGCGGAAGTCAACGCGCTGTCCTTGCTGGATCTCATGCAGTGGCTGAACGAAATAGAAGATAAATTCAGTGAGAAAAATAAAGTCATCGCACACGAAATCTTAAAGGAAATTAAAACACGTCTGCAGTTTCTGCTTGATGTAGGGCTAGATTACCTGAGTCTCAGCCGCAGTTCGCGGACGCTTTCGGGTGGCGAATCACAACGCATCCGCTTGGCGACACAGATTGGTTCGCAGCTCGTTAATGTGCTTTATATCCTTGATGAGCCTTCCATTGGTCTTCACCAGAGAGATAATGAAAGACTGATAAACTCACTGAAAAATCTGCGCGACATCGGCAACTCCGTTTTGGTGGTGGAGCATGATAAAGACATGATTCTGGAAGCCGATGAAGTATTGGATATCGGCCCGCGTGCCGGCAAATTCGGCGGGGAGGTACTGTGGCAGGGAAAACCTGAGGATCTGCTAAAAGCTGATACCGTGACCGCGGATTATATGACCGGAAAACGGAAAATCGAGATACCCGCGCAACGCAGGGAAGGAAACGGAAAATCCCTGATCCTGAAAGGCGCCACCGGCAATAACCTGAAGAACGTAACGCTCGAAATTCCGCTGGGTAAACTCGTGGTGGTAACAGGTATTTCAGGAAGTGGCAAATCCTCACTCATCAGCGGAACGCTTTATCCTATTCTAAATAAACATTTCTACCGTGCCGTTCAGGAGCCATTGCCGTATAAAAAATTTGAAGGTATTGAGCATATCGATAAGATCGTGGACATGGATCAGGCACCTATTGGGCGCACACCACGTTCAAACCCCGCCACTTACACCGGCATGTTTACCGATATCCGGAATCTCTTTGCCGAACTCCCCGAATCTAAGATCCGTGGTTATAAAGCAGGTCGGTTTTCCTTTAATGTAAAAGGCGGCCGCTGCGAAACCTGCCAGGGTGGTGGACTGAAAGTGATCGAAATGAATTTCTTGCCTGATGTATATGTGCATTGCGAAACCTGTAACGGAAAACGCTTTAACCGCGAAACTCTAGAGGTGAGGTATAAAGGTAAATCCATTTCCGATGTGCTGGAGATGACGATCGATGAAGCTACTGAATTCTTTAAGCCCTTACCGAAAATTTATGCCAAGGTAAAGACTTTACATGATGTCGGTCTGGGATATATCACGTTGGGGCAACAATCCACCACACTTTCCGGTGGCGAGGCACAGCGTATAAAACTGGCCACAGAACTGTCTAAAAAACAAACCGGAAATACACTCTATATTCTGGATGAACCTACTACCGGACTGCATTTTGAAGATGTGAAGGTACTGATGGATGCCATCAATAAGTTAGTGGACCTCGGTAATTCCTTTGTAATCATCGAGCATAACCTAGATGTGATAAAACTTGCCGATCATATTATCGATGTAGGGATGGAAGGCGGAAATAAAGGCGGTGAGATCATCGCGAAAGGCACCCCGGAAGAAGTCGCGAGATCAAAGAAAAGTCTTACAGCCAAATTCCTGAAACGTGAACTTCGCTCATAATCATTTAATGATATTTGTCTTAATGCAATTATAGTCATGGATTATCTGATAAGACCTGTAGAGCCTAAAGACGGGGCTGCCATCATCTCGATTTTTAAAGAGGGGATCGCAGGCGGTAACGCCACCTTCGACCGCGATGCGCCAAGTTGGGAAGCCTGGGATTTGAAGTATCTGCAGAACTGCCGTTTTGTTGCCGTGGATGAACATGGTAAAGTTGTAGGTTGGGCTGCAATACAGGCGGTGAGCCCGCGCGATTGTTTCCGTGGTGTGGCAGAGGTGAGTATCTATCTTGCCCATTCGGTACACGGCCAGGGATTAGGCGCGCGACTGCTCGGAAAATTGGTTGAGGACAGTGAAAAGCAAGGTTTCTGGATGCTTCAGGCGGGCATTTTCCGTGAGAATATAGCCAGTATATCGTTACATAAAAAGTTCGGGTTCCGCGAAGTAGGTTTTCGAGAAAAAATCGGTAAGATGAATGGTGTGTGGCGGGATATTCTATTATTGGAACGCCGCAGCAAAGTTGTTAATTAATATTTTATTACAATAAGCAGGCAATAAATAGGCGATTTTGGCATTATGATTGAAACGATTGTCTTTGTAAATATTAATTATGAAAAATCTTATCAAAATATCCGCAGTACTTGGGCTTGCCCTTACCTTAACTTCTTGTGGAACCACAAATGATGTGTACGGTAATAACAGATACCCAACCAACAATAATGGCGTTTATCGTGCGCCGGATGGTAATGTGTACCGCCAGGGAGAGATCTACCGGGACAGAAACGGCAATGTGTACCAAAACGGCAGGGTAGTACGGCGAGACGCTGTCTATGGCAGACCGGGAGTGGTTGCCAGAAAAGGCAATACTGTTTACTCTAAAAACAACACTGCCAGAAGGAACGCACCGGGACAAATGAAAAAAATCTACGGTGGAAATGCCAGGGATTACACGCCCGGGCATAACAAAAGCCGAAATAATGCCTACCAGAAAGATGTGAGGAAGCAGCAGAACCGAAAGTTCGATGACAAACGGCAACACGATAAACACCAAAGACACGAGCACGGCAAAAAAGCCGGCAAGCGATAAATAATAAGGCAGGAAAAAATCAATTTTTCCTGCCTTATTTTATTCAACGACTATAAAAGTCTTATTTATCAATGGATCCCAGTACCTTCTGCGCAAATCCATTAAGCGCATCGCGTTCCGCAACCCCGTTATTTACACTTTGATGAACTTCTAATGCGCCACAGATATTGGTTATCAGTTCTCCGGCAACGTTCAGGTCTTCATCGGTAGCACCACGAAATTCGCAGAATGCCTCCAGAACCTCCAGCGTAGCCTCTAGCTTCTCAGGGGTTTGGGTTTGATAAAACTGTCTGATGATGGGTAGTTTCATTAGTTTAATTCATTAAAAAGATTAATAAGACTCTCTGCCTGGTTGGTTTGTACCTGGTTTATCAGTTCACCATTTTTAAAGATGGCAAATGTAGGCAGGTTGTCCACTTTTGCCAATTTGCGGCTTTCTGGCAGTTTTTCCGCATCTACATAATAGAAAGGGATCTCTTCATTCTCTGCAGCCAGTTTTTTGAATTTCGGTTTCATAATGCGGCAGTTTCCGCACCATGTAGCACCGTACTGAACCACTACTTTATCGTGATCCGCTACCAACTGTTGCAGGGTGTCTTCAGCTAATTCTGTGTACATATTATTATTTTTTAGTGAAAATAAGGTGATTGCTTTTTTTAGTTCTTAGAAGCTAGATACTCGGCTGTGGATTTTCTGTTAGCCTGCATCGCATCTTTCCCTTCTTCCCAGTTTGCAGGGCAAACTTCACCGTGCTTCTGTACGTGGGTATAGGCATCAATCAGTCTTAGATATTCTTTTACGTTTCTTCCCAATGGCATATCGTTTACAGACTCGTGGAAGATTTTTCCGGTTTCATCAATCAGATAAGTGGCGCGATAAGTTACATTAGAGCCAGAGAAGATTTCGTTTCCTTCTTCATCATATTCAAACTCTTGGTCAACGATCCCAAGGATGTTGGCCAATTGACGGTGCGTATCTGCAAGGATTGGGTAAGTTACGCCTTCAATACCGCCGTTATCTTTAGATGTGTTCAGCCATGCAAAGTGTACTTCATTGGTATCGCAAGACGCACCGATCACTTTGGTATTTCTTTTTTCGAAATCGCCTAAAGCTTCTTGGAATGCATGTAATTCGGTAGGGCAAACGAAAGTAAAGTCTTTTGGATACCAAAACAGCAACACTTTTTGTTGGTTAGAAGTTGCTTCTTCAAAGATGTTGATTTTCAAATCATCTCCCATTTCGCTCATTGCGTCAATCGCAATATTCGGGAATTTTTTTCCTACTAATGACATAATGTGTATTGTTAAATTTTTACAGTGCAAAGATAATAAGTTTCAATCAATTGAAAAAGAAGATTCAATTTATAATATCTATCGCTACGAATGAAAGTAAAGAAATAAATTATAATTCGTAATTTCCTTTTTAAATATGCCATGAAATATGAAAAAGTTATTAGCAGTACTGTTTATAGCATTCATTTTGATACAATTTTTTCCTGTAGAACGGAATAATCCGATGACAAATCCCGATATGGATTTTTTAAGAATTAAAAAAGCACCTGAATATATGTCGGCCATTATCCGAAACAGTTGTTACGATTGCCACAGTAATGAAACAAATTACCCTTGGTATACACGTTTGCAACCTGTCGGCTGGTTCATGAAAAGCCATATTGATGAAGGCAGGAAGCACCTTAACTTCTCGGTATTCGCTACTTATGAGCCTAAACGGCAGGCGCACAAACTGAAAGAAGCCGTTGAAATGGTTGGAAATCACGAAATGCCGCTGGATTCCTACCTTTTGGTACATCCACAGTCAAATTTATCTACCCAGCAACGCACGCAACTGGTAAAGTATTTGCTGACTTTAGAGAAAGACCTTCGGTTTAAACATAATTTACTCCCCGAAAAAATAAATTGAAATGCTTGATCAAAATAAATATTACGTTTTTTATGATGGCGATTGCGGCTTCTGTAATCACTGGGTACAATGGATTCTTGAGAATGATCATCAGAAGAAAATCATGTTCGCGGCGCTGCAGTCTGATTTTGGACAGCAATTTCTCACTGAAAGAAACCTGCGCACCGAAAATTTCGATACGGTGTACCTCTGGAAACCCGGGCCCGGAGGGTTTTATTATATGAAGTCGCAGGCAGCTTTTGCCATCGCAAAAATCCTGGGTGGCAAGTACCGCTTGCTAAGCTATTTAAGGTTCTTACCATCCGCGATCACCGATTTTTTCTATGACCGAATTTCCAAACACAGGCAGCAACTGGCCTCACAGAAATGCTTTCTTCCCACACCAGAAGAGCGCAAAAGATTTGTCGGAAATTAATTTAATCCGAAGATTTCTGTAGTAGCACGCCGCATAATACCTTGAAACTAATTCATATATTTGCAGTCATGGAATATAACACCTCGAGGCCGCGGCTCCATATGCCTGAATATGGCAGAATCATACAGCAGCTCGTCACCCGATGCAAAGAGCTTGCGACTAAAGAAGAGCGTAATGAGATGGCATTTGCTATTGTCGATTTTATGGGACAGCGCAATCCCCAACTTCGCGACGAAGATAATTACAAACATAAACTCTGGGATCACCTTTTTATACTTTCCGGTTACGACTTGGATGTCGATTCGCCGTTTCCTTTTCCTACCATCGAAGAAATAAAGGAAAAGCCCAAACGTATGGAATATCCCAAACTTCAGGGTGAGTTTAAATTTTACGGGAAAAGCATCTTACAACTGATCGAAAAGGCGATACAATTAGAGCCTGGTGATGAAAAAGACGCGTTGATACAAGTGATCGCAAACAATATGAAGAAATCCTACAATGTATATAACAAAGAACATGTACAGGATGAGGTGATCTTCCGTCATTTAAAGGATCTTTCAGAAAACCGGCTGGATCTTACCGGTATTGATTCCCTTGAAAAAAGCAAGATCTACTACGCGAACAACCGTAGCAACGGGAAATCTAATGGTAAAAACGGGCAGAATAGCCAAAACCAGCAAAACAACCAAAACAAAAAAAGAAATTTTCATCAAAATAAAAACAGGAAGTAGGGAATGAGCGGAACATTTAAGATTAAAGGAGGAAAAAAACTTCAGGGAGAGATTACGCCGCAAGGCGCTAAAAACGAGGCATTGCAGATCCTGTGTGCCGTACTGCTGACTGATGATGAAATACGGATTAAGAACATCCCCGATATCCACGACGTTAATCGCCTCATCGAAATTCTAGGCGACTTTAGTGTGAGAATTACCAAGAATGGCCACGGCGATTATACCTTCAAAGCCGATGCGGTAAACTTCGGATACATAAAATCAGATGATTTTAAAGAAGATGGCTCCAAACTGCGCGGTTCCATCATGCTTTTAGGTCCAATGCTCGCTCGGTTTGGTGAAGCGTATATGCCAACACCCGGAGGCGATAAAATTGGTCGCCGCCGTCTAGATACCCATTTTCAGGGTTTTGTAGAACTGGGTGCTGAATTCAAATATGATGAGAACGCTCATCTGTATTCGTTGAAAGCGGCGCAACTTACGGGTAAGTTCATTCTTTTAGAAGAAGCTTCCGTCACTGGTACAGCCAATATCATAATGGCCGCTGTACTTGCAAAAGGGAAAACAAGTATTTACAACGCTGCCTGCGAACCTTATTTGCAGCAATTATGCAAAATGCTCAACCGCATGGGCGCCAATATTTCAGGTATCGGCTCCAACTTGCTTGTCATTGAAGGTGTGGAAAAACTTAGCGGGACAGAACACACAATGTTGCCGGATATGGTGGAAATCGGTTCATGGATTGGTTTGGCTGCCATGACAAAATCTGAAATTACCATTAAAAACGTATGCTGGGAAGAGCTTGGCGTGATCCCTAACACATTCCGTAAACTCGGTATTCGGCTGGAGCAGCGTGGGGATGATATATTTATCCCTTCTCAGGAGCAATATACCATTCAAAAGTTCATTGATGGATCAATTCTTACGGTTTCAGATGCGCCGTGGCCGGGTTTCACCCCAGATTTGCTCTCGATTATTTTAGTAGTGGCGACCCAGGCGAAAGGTACTGTGCTGGTTCATCAGAAAATGTTTGAATCCAGGCTGTTCTTTGTCGATAAACTCATTGATATGGGTGCGCAAATCATCCTTTGTGATCCCCACAGAGCTACAGTCGTGGGCCTTAATCACGAATCGCCACTGCGTGGTACCACCATGGTTTCGCCAGACATCAGGGCGGGTAACGCGTTGCTGATCGCGGCGCTTTCGGCAGAAGGGAATTCAGTCATCCATAACATCGAACAGATAGACCGCGGTTATGAGAATATTGATGGCCGCCTCCGCGCTTTAGGTGCAGAGATTGAGCGTGTGTAGAATATAAAAGATTGGCTATAGCCAGTCTTTTTTTGCTTAGACAAGCATTTTTACCGTGCGTTTTCATGCCAAATTTTAATAAACTATCTTTGCAAAAATTTTTGGGCTTCAAAAGTTGAAGTAACCCATTAATAATCTTATTATTAAACAAATTTTATGAGCAATATTGTTGCGATCGTAGGACGGCCGAATGTTGGTAAGTCCACACTTTTTAACCGTTTCCTGGAACGTCGGGAAGCGATTGTAGATTCTGTTGCGGGTGTTACGCGCGACCGTCATTACGGGAAATCTGACTGGAATGGGGTAGAATTTACGGTTATTGACACTGGTGGTTATGAGGTAAATACAGACGATGTATTTCAGGAAGAAATTTCCAAGCAAGTGCAGTTAGCCGTTGATGAGGCGACTTCTATCATCTTCATGCTGAATGTGGAGGAAGGTCTTACTGATACCGACCAGGAAATTTTCGAAATGCTGCGCCGCTCAACCAAACCAGTTTATGTGGTGGTGAATAAAGTGGATTCTGCCACTGAAGAACTTGCTGCGACCGAATTTTATCAATTAGGCATTGAGAAATATTATACACTTTCTTCTTCAACAGGATCCGGTACTGGTGAACTGCTTGATGATATCGTGAAGGAATTTCCTACCGCAGAATATAAAGATCCCTTCGAAGGCCTGCCGAAAATCACCATTGCCGGTCGCCCAAACGTAGGGAAATCTACTCTTACCAACGCACTTTTAGATGTAGAGCGTAATATTGTTACCGATGTTGCGGGTACCACACGAGATTCTATCGAGACGCTGTATAATAAATTCGGCCACGAGTTTGTGCTTGTAGATACCGCCGGAATGCGCCGTAAAGCTAAAGTAAAAGAAGATCTGGAGTTCTACTCGGTGATGAGGTCTATCCGTTCTATTGAATATTCCGATGTGGTGATTATTATGGTAGATGCTACCCTTGGTTGGGAATCCCAGGATATGAACATCTTTGGCCTTGCACAGAAAAACCGCAAAGGCATTGTCATCTTAGTGAACAAATGGGACCTTGTAGAGGATAAAAGTACCAATTCCACCCGCGATTTCGAGAATAAAATTAAAGAACGGATCGGTCAGTTTACGGATATTCCTATTCTGTTCATCTCTGCATTGACGAAACAGAGAATCCTGAAAGCAGTGGAAGTCGCTATGGAAGTCTATGAAAACCGTGCGAAGAAAATAAAGACTTCTAAGTTGAATGAGGTGATGCTACCGGTTTTCGAGCACACACCACCACCTGCCACCAAAGGGAAATATGTGAAGATAAAATATTGTGTGCAGTTGCCAACGCCTAGCCCACAGTTCGTATTTTTCTGTAACCTTCCACAGTATGTGAAAGAGCCTTATAAGAGATTTACCGAAAATCAACTTCGGAAACATTTCGGTTTTACCGGTGTTCCTATTGAAGTTTATTTCCGACAGAAATAACATGCGCCTTTCAGAATTTTTTCTGGAAGGCTTTTTTTTTAATTTTTATTTTTCCGAAATTTAACCCAAAATACAATTATGGCCATTGTTTTATCAGATCAGTTTTCACTTGTAAATACTTGGATTAACGAACTTCGTAACATCGAAATCCAGAACGACCGGATGAAGTTCCGCAGAAATATGGAGCGCATCGGCGAAATTGCCGCTTTTGAAATCAGCAAAGGATTAGTGCAGAAAGAAATAGAAATCACCACTCCGCTTGATAAGATTAAGGTAAAAGAAATTGCGGTTCAGCCGGTTATCACGACCATTCTGCGTGCAGGTGTGCCACTTTTTCAGGGTATTTTAAATTATCTCGACAAAGCCGATTGCGGTTTCGTGGCTGCCTACCGGAAACACGATGCCAATGATTATTTTTCTATAAAACAGGATTATCTTACCTGCCCCAATATTGATGGCCGACCTTTGATTGTAGCTGATCCTATGTTGGCTACAGGCGCAAGTCTTATTGAAGCCATTAAGGATTTGCTGGGCCACGGCAAGCCATCACAATTACATATAGTCGCAGCTATTGCCTCGCGACAAGGGGTTGAAACCATTGAGAAAGAATATCCCGACGCCAAAGTCTGGGTAGGGGTTATTGATGAAAAATTAACGGCAAAAGGGTATATAACCCCAGGTTTGGGCGATGCCGGCGACCTAAGTTACGGCGAGAAGCTACAGCGCTAATCCACCGCCATTACAAGTACAGAAACCATGTTGTCACCCGATTGTAGCAACTCCCACGCGGCCGAACTCATGGTATTGCCGGTCGTGAAAACATCATCAATGATCAGTATATGCTGACCTGATACTTCTCGCGTGCACGAAAATTGGTTTTCCGTTTCTGCGCGGTGTTTACGGTCTTTTCTGGCCTGTGCTGTTTTGTGCGAATTTCTTTTTAGCAGACTGTGGTCACACGGGATGCCTAATCTTTGTGATAAGCGTTCTGCAAATAAATGTAACTGATTATAGCCTCGGGATTTCATTTTCTTTGGATGCAGCGGAATGGTGATTAGTACGTCCGGTTTGTCTTTGTTGAATTTAACTCTTTCCGCAACCCAGTCGGCAAGGATGCTGCCCACTTTCTCCCGGTTGGCATATTTAAGTTGATGTACAATTTTCCGGCTCAGGCTTTCATCTTCAAATTGCATCAGTCCAAATGCATATTTCACCGGAAATAACAGACCACATTTCTCCTGTAATGGATTTTTTTCCTCAAAATCATAATGCCGGAAGTTAATCAGGCTATAGCACAACGCGCAAACAAGATCATCTGCGGCGATAATCCTGTTACACTCCAGGCAGCGGTTCGGGAATAGCAGATCGGTGACTGACATAGTATTTAGGAGGATTGAAGAACCTGTTGTCTTATAGCTTCTACCGAGCGAATCATCTGCTGGCTGAAGATTTCCTTTTCTAGCCGAACAGGAGGGGCCTGCCGGACCTCACAATCCAATATACTGCAGGACTCGCAGGTAATTCCTACGTTAATGGCCGGTATACTTCCGTTTTTTAGGAAATTAATTTTCTTGATGATGCTACTGTTCAATAAAATCCCAAGGCAGTAACTGCGGTTAGTACCGTCCGAAAACGGATTTTTCTGCGAGGTAGAGATTACCAAGTAACTGAGGCCGCTGTCTTTGTAATGGGAGATTTGTGCTGCTGTAACGGTTTGGTTTTCAGATAGGTTTTGCAGGTTTTTAATGGCTACCCATCTTCGGCAATAGTGCTCGCTCGTAGCATTTGCATAAGGTGCCTGTTGCTGATTCAGGTGAAGTTCTTTTAGGATATGTACATCGTCACTATGCTTTTTACGGGTAAGACAGAGGTAAAATAAATCCTTAATACCCAAATCCTGCGGGAGTATATTGGTGAGCCGGTAATAAAAAGTCTCGGGAGAATCTGTAAATGACGACATCAACTGATCGAAAGACGCGGGATGCCATACCGGTAACTGAAAGAACTGCCAGATTTTCTTACTCAAGACTTCTTTTGGGATTAACAAACAGCCCGCGAAATAAGAGGCGTAGTAATTATGCAACAACTCTTCGAAACTTTTGAAATCAAGCCATGAATAGGTGTGTGGGCGGGGATTTAGCTGCAATACTTCAAACCCGATTTCTTTTGCGTATATAAATGTCTTTTGGTTTTCGTTCAGCAGCGCGTTCAGTAGAAGCAGTTTTTTTCAGGAATGAACAGTGAACGCAGTTTTCCGCCGGCGCCGTAACTTTCAAAGTCCACCGTCTCAATTTCGTAACCGAAATTTTTTGTAACAACGCAGCCAGCTCATCGCTTTTTGGGTTGCCTGATAAATGGTTTTTAGAGGTATATGCCGCTGCCTTTTCTTCAATTTCTTCAAAATAATTGTCATGAAGTTCCTGGAAACTTCGCAGGACGGCAAAATAGAAATTCTCTTTGCTGAGGTTATAATTTTTTGAGATTTCAATCAGCGTATTTACAAAAGCGGTTACTTGCTTAGGCGCCTCGCTGATGATGCCGATTAGGTTATTCTTATTGATGCCAAAAAGTTCAAGTGGCACTTCTTTAAAAAAATCCGACTGTACCATTTCCATCACAGGTGCCAACGTTTTATCAAGTTTGGTAGAGACCAAATCATTGTAAGTGCAGCCCAGCGCTGCCGCGATGGGGATGATTTTATCGTGCTTTGGGTATTTTTTACCATTTTCAATCTCGTTCAGATAAGATTTCGAGATTCCGGTTAAGGCAGCTACTTCTTGTAAGGACAGATTTTTCCTTTGTCGCAACTGTTTCACTTTCAGTCCGAAAATTAACTTTATCAATCCTCCGTCCTGTACCATTTGTTATATAATTCGTGATTTGTATTTTAAATTGCTGATGAATACAAAGCTAACGAAAAATCTATATTTTCTGCATAATTATTCTGCTGATATTTTAGCGAACGTTCGCTGATGGTGAAAATATTTTAAGTAGATTTGCTATGCGGACTGATAATTATTTGAATTATGATATCTACAGAAGACTTTAGAATAACTACCCAAAAAGCTTATCCAGAAATCTTTTTACCTGAATTGAAAGAGTTTCTTGTGCAGTTGCATCAGAAATTTAACTCAGCCAGAAAGCGACTTCTCATTGCACGTGCCATGAAGCAGGTAGATTTTGATCATCACCAAATGCCTAGATTGTTCCCGGATACCGAACACATCCGCACATCGGATTGGGTATGCGCGCCGCTTCCCGCAGATTTGCTCGACCGACGTGTTGAAATTACCGGGCCCGTGGAGCGTAAGATGATTATCAATGCACTCAATTCGGGTGCGTCAACTTTTATGGCAGATTTCGAGGACAGCAATTCGCCCACTTGGGAGAACTGTATGAACGGGCAGATCAACTTAAGCGATGCTGTAACTGGCACCATCAGTTTCTTGAATGAAAGTGGCAAAGCATATCGTCTGAACGAGCGTACTGCCGTATTACAGGTTCGGCCACGCGGTCTTCATCTGGAAGAAAAACATATCCTCATTAACGGTGACCAGGCTTCTGCGTCGCTGATAGATTTCGGGATTTATTTCTTCCGGAATGCGCAGAAACTAATTGAAAAAGGCAGTGCGCCCTATTTCTATCTCCCAAAATTAGAACATTACCGCGAAGCGCGATGGTGGAACGAGGTTTTCATGTTCTCGCAACAATACCTGAACATTCCCAACGGTACCATCAAAGCCACCGTTTTAATTGAAACCATCACCGCATCCTTCCAGCTTCATGAGATCCTGTATGAACTGCGAGAACATAGTGCCGGCCTCAACTGCGGACGTTGGGATTATATATTTTCTTACATAAAAAAGTTTAGGAATCTGCCTGAATTTACGGTTCCGGACCGGGATCAGGTCACAATGGAATCACCATTTATGGCAGCCTATTCTAAAAGTGTAATCCAGACGTGTCATCGCAGAAATGTACACGCAATTGGTGGTATGGCCGCACATATACCGGTGAAAGATAATGTGAAAGAAAACGAAGCCGCTTTCAAAAAGATAAAGGCAGACAAAGAGCGTGAGGTGAAGAATGGGCATGACGGGACATGGGTGGCGCATCCTGGCCTGGTAGCGATAGCAAAAGATATTTTTGATGCGTATATGCCACAACCAAATCAAATAGATAAGAAGTTTCTTGAATATCAAATTACAGCCGAAGACCTGCTTGAAGTCCCTGAGGGAAAAGTAACGGAATCAGGGGTTAGAAAGAACATCAATGTTGGGATTCTGTACATAGAATCGTGGTTGATGGGCGTAGGTGCTGCGGCAATTTATAACTTGATGGAAGATGCGGCAACAGCAGAAATATCCCGATCACAGCTTTGGCAGTGGCTTAAAAATGATGTGAAACTTGATGATGGGCGACGGCTTTTACCCGGACTCATTTTACAGTGGCAGGAAGAAGAATTACAGAAAATCCGTCAATATATAGGGACTGAACGGTTTGAAAACGGAAAATTTTCGCTGGCAGCTGAGATTTTCAGCGATTTGGTATTAAATGATTATTTCGCGGAATTCCTTACCCTCGAAACTTATAAATATCTCTGAAATCACCATCATTAAAATAAATCTAAATATTATGAAAAATCAAAACGAAACAGCCCAACTTGAAAAAGACTGGCTAGAAAATCCCCGCTGGAAAGGCATTGAAAGACCGTACAGTGCCGAAGAAGTCCTTAGACTGCGTGGGACTTATAACATCGAGCATACCATTGCCCGGCTAATGTCGCAGCAACTTTGGGAGAAGCTTAACCGTCAGGATTTTGTTGCCGGCCTTGGCGCACTTACCGGAAACCAAGCAGTACAGGAGGTTGACGCAGGACTGGAGGCGATTTATCTCTCTGGTTGGCAAGTGGCAGCAGATGCCAATTTATCCGGGGAAATGTATCCTGATCAAAGCCTTTACCCTGCCAATTCGGTCCCAAGTGTTGTTAAAAAAATCAATAATGCGCTACTGCGCGCAGACCAAATTCAGTCCGTTAATAGGGTAGATGAAGTCAACCGCAAAAACTATTTGGTCCCTATTGTTGCAGATGCTGAGGCAGGCTTTGGCGGAAACCTCAATGCGTATGAACTTATGAAACAGATGATCGAGGCAGGTGCAGCCGGGGTACATTTTGAAGATCAGCTCTCTTCTGCCAAAAAATGCGGACATCTTGGCGGTAAAGTTTTGGTACCCACCCAGGAAGCGGTAAACAAACTAATCGCGGCACGGCTTGCTGCTGATGTTTGCGGTGTGCCTACTGTTTTGGTAGCCCGTACAGATGCTGATGCCGCTGATTTGCTAACCTCTGATATTGATGGACGCGACCGTAAGTTCATTACCGGGGAACGTACTTCCGAAGGCTTTTATCATGTGAGAAATGGGGTGGAACAGGGCATCGACCGTGGACTTTCGTATGCGCCGTACGCAGACCTTATCTGGATGGAAACCAGCAATCCTGACTTAGAATATGCATGGAAATTCGCTGAAGGGATACACGCGAAATATCCCGGTAAAATGCTTGCTTACAACTGCTCGCCCTCCTTCAACTGGGCCGCGAAACTCTCTGTCGCTGAAATGGAGACCTTCCGTGAGGAACTGGCAAAAATGGGCTATAAATTTCAGTTCATCACCCTTGCCGGTTTCCATGCGCTGAATACTTCGATGTTTGAACTGGCTTTAGCATACAAAAAACGGGGTATGGCTGGTTACAGCGAACTTCAGGAACGAGAGTTTGCCCTTCAGAAAGAAGGTTTTAGGGCTGTAAAGCATCAGACCTTCGTTGGTACTTCTTATTTTGATGCGTTACAAACGATTATTACCGCTGGCAATTCTTCGGTTACCGCTATGAAGGATTCCACGGAAGCTGCGCAATTTCAGTAATTTTTTTGGTTATATTTTTGTGCCATGGGGAGAAATCTTTGTGGCACTTTTTGTTTTGTACCATAGGCAAACGCAACTTTTCATCTGGCAAGATGATAAATCAACTTTCGTTATCTTTGCACCATGATAAGAATTACCAAGATTTTCACCTTTGAGACCGCTCATGTTCTGTATAATTACGATGGCAAATGCAAAAACATGCATGGGCATTCTTATAAATTGTTTGTGAGTGTGAAAGGGAAACCCATAGCCGATTTGGGCGATCCGAAGAATGGGATGGTGGTAGATTTTGGTGATATAAAAAGCATTGTAAAATCAGAGATTGTAGATATTTGGGATCATGCGGTGTTAGTAAATGGCGCTTCGCCGCATCTTCAACTGGGGAAAGAGCTGGAGGAGAAAGGGCATAAAGTGATTTTCTGTAACTACCAGCCTACGTGCGAAAATATGCTCTATGAAATCGCTGATAAAATTAAACGGCAACTCCCGTCACATGTGCAACTCGCTTACCTTAAACTTCATGAAACCGAAAACTCTTACGGAGAATGGTTTGCTGAAGAAAATTAATTGCCCTCTTAATTCATAATCCATCGGAATGCCTTGTTAGCCCATGAAACAGATTCATTTACAGCCAGATAAGAAAGTTTATTTTGCGTCAGACCAGCATTTTGGTGCGCCGGACGCCAAACGGAGCAAAATCCGTGAAGAAAAATTCATTCGCTGGCTGGAGGAGATTAAGCACGACGCGCAGGTGTTGTTTTTAATGGGTGATCTTTTTGATTTCTGGCACGAGTGGCATCATGTAATTCCCAAAGGATATGTACGGGTTTTGGGGAAACTTGCGGAGCTTAAAGATGCCGGTATTGCGCTTTTTATGTTCGTAGGCAACCATGATCTGTGGATGAAAAACTATTTTGAAGAAGAAATTGGCTGTACGGTTTTTTTTGGAAAGCAATATTTCGATATCAACGGAAAACATTTTCTATTGGCACATGGTGACGGACTGGGACCGGGAGATAAAGGGTATAAAAGGATGAAAAAACTTTTTACCAATCCGTTGGCGCAATGGGCATTCCGGTGGCTTCATCCGGATATTGCAATGAAAATCGCCGTGTACCTTTCTACTAAAAATAAAATGATTTCGGGCGAGGAAGACAAAGCGTTTTTAGGAGAAGATAAAGAGTATCTGATCATTTACTCTAAAGAAAAACTGAAAACAGAAAAGATTGATTATTTCATCTACGGACACCGCCATCTCCCTATGATACTTGATCTTGAAGCGAAGGCGAAATACATCAATTTAGGCGACTGGATCAGCTATTTTACTTATGGTGTCTTCACCGGTGAACAATTCGACCTCAGGACTTTCGAGTCTTAAAATTAACTTCAGGCATTTTCCAATGAACGCTATATTTAATATCAACACCGAAGCTGCTTTCCGCCAACACTGTCTGGAGACTTTTCTGCATCAGTATAAACAGGTAGAAGTGTACCGAAAATTTGTGGACTACCTTCATATTTCTCCTGAATCTGTGGATGAGGTGCATAAGATACCGTTTCTGCCCATCGAGATGTTTAAGAACCATACCATCCTTGATGCGGGTAAACAAAGCAGTTTGTTCTTCCAGAGTTCAGGGACGACAAGAATGACGCTTTCAAAACACCATATTGCTGATGAAAAACTGTATCAGCAAAGTATTTACCGCAGTTTCACCCAGTTTATAGGCCCGCCGGAAGAGTATGTTTTTCTTGGCCTATTGCCCAGTTACCTCGAGAAGCAACATTCATCGCTGATTTATATGGTGGATTACCTGATGAAGAAATCTACCAAACCAGAAAACGGCTATTTTCTGTATAATCATGAAGAACTTTGGCAACTTTTGCATCGCCTTTCTGTAGAAAACAAAAAGGTGGTGTTATTCGGGGTGTCTTTTGCGTTGCTGGATTTTTTAGATTCCACTGAAAAAAACGGTCAGAAATTATATGCAAATGAAAACTTCACCGTTATTGAAACAGGCGGCATGAAAGGTAGAAAAGAGGAGATGACCAAGGATGAACTGCTGAGGATTTTACAGCAAGGATTTGGTACAGACCGTATTTTTTCGGAATATTCGATGACTGAACTGTTATCGCAGGCTTATTCTATGGGTGAAAACATTTACCAAAGCCCGGCCTGGATGCGCGTGTTAATCCGCAATACCGAAGACCCGTTTTCTTATATGGAAGATGGCCGCACCGGTGCCATAAATATTATAGACCTGGCAAACCGACACAGTTGCAGTTTTATTGCGACACAGGATTTGGGTAAAAAATCAGGTCACACCTTTCAGGTTTTAGGCCGGATAGACCATTCGGACATTCGAGGCTGTAGCTTGCTGGTTTCATAAATATGTTTAAATGATTAAGGCAGAAGAACTTACCTATAATTTCATCAATCAGTTCTGCGATTTTGAGAAAGATCTGGTACTCACCAATCATTTCCATTCCGACTGGGAAGCTGATATTCTGGTGGTGAATGAAGGCGGCTGTAGCCACGAATTTGAAATAAAACTTTCTAAAAGCGACTTCAAAAACGATTTCAAGAAGCATTATCAGAATGCGAAAACCAAAGAGAAATTCTTGAAACACGATAAAATCTCATGTGGCGATTATTTGTGCAATCAATTCAGTTTCCTGCTTCCGATGGGGATGGTAGATCATGATAAAATACCAGAACACTGCGGTATCATTGAGTTTGACCATAATCCCGATAACTGGACCACCGTTTTCCATGAAATCCGAAAGCCGCGAAAAGTACATGGTGAAAGTTTCTGGAATCTGGTGGACAAAGACCTGATGCTAAGGATGATAGCCCGAAATTATTACTTCAAAAAGCTTGAACTCAAAGGGAAATGGGATGAACTCATCCTACCGCCGAAATATCCCGGTCAATAAATTTCCTTCAATGCGCTATTTGCACTTTATTTGATACAGATGTGTAAATAATTGTGCATGAATACTAAAAATACAAAAACCATCATCTGGCTGATCGGCTTGGCCGTGGTAATATCCCTCGGATTTTTTATGTATCAGATGACACAAAGCGAATCAGTAAACTCTTTGATGATTTTGCTGATGCTGCTTTTGGGGCTGATGCTGGGCGGGCTGATCACTTTTTTAGCCTTAAAAAAAACAGTTTCGCCACCACCCGTGATTACCGAAAGTTCGCACACCATTGCTGAAAGCATGCGCAAAGTCTTCAAAATTGTATCTGCGGAAGGACATTTCAATGAGATTTATAACTATGAAGAGACTTCACGGATATTTAATTTTATTCCATCGAAGAAAAAAGCGCTCGTAATTGTGCAGGCTAAAGTGTTGGTAGGATATGATTTCGAGAAATTTAAATGGGAAATTGATGAGCAAAACCGTTCGGTGAGGCTTGTGCATTTTCCGCCACCCGAAATTCTTTCTACAGAAACCGATTACAAATATTACAACATCGAAGAGCAGTTCTTTAACCTTTTTAGTAAAGATGACTTGGCCAAAGTTCAGCAAAACGGAAAACGGCAGGTAATGGAAGCTGCCCGCAAATCGCATTTACCACAGGTGGCCGCCGAACAGATGCGTACTTTGCTTACCGAACTGCTTGCCGGCAAAAACTTCAGCATAGAGAATACATCGGTCATCCGCGATCAGGGTAAGATGCTGCCGCAGGAACCGCAAGAAGCAGGATCTTAATTACCAAAGTACATCACCAGCTGAATATCATAAAATAAAGAATTTAAAGACAGGTATTTTTATTATTTTTACTGTCTTAAATAAATTCAGATGAAATATTTTTATGCCTTTATTTTGGCTGTGCTGTTACCATCTGTAGCTTTTGCGCAGCAAGTACAAAATATACAGTATTCGGTTAACCCGTCACAGTTTGATGAAACTGAATCTATCACCATTACGTTTACCGTAAACGAAACGGCCTTTGGTGTGGCCGCCTCCAAGGCGTTATATCTTTGGGCTTGGTCCACAGATTCTTCGAATGTACAGGCAGACGCGCCTACGAACGGCAGTTGGGGAGCCTCTAACGCCGCCAATAAGCTCACGCATGTATCAAGCTCCGGATCTACCGGGACGTACACTTTTACGATGAACACGGTGAAATCGTTTTACGGAAACAGAGAAAAGCCGCTTTCAAAAGTCAGTTTTCTTGTAAAAACCCAGAATGGTTCTTATCAATCCCAGGATATTAGTCTGGCTGTGGGGAAATTTCAGTTTAATCTTACCAACCCACTCTCCGGAAGCACGACGGTGGTAAACCCAGGCGCGGTGATTAACATTACGGGGACTTCTTCTCAAGCAGCGACTTATACCGTTAAAGCTAATGGGACTACTGTTTACACTTCTCCTTCAGCATCTGCCACACTTAACTATGCTTATACCGCAAACCAGACTGCAACGATTGATGTTGTTGCGACCACAGGTACCAGCAGTGTTACCAAATCCTTTAATATCACGTTAGCATTACCTGTGGTATCTCAAGCCATTCCTTCTTATATCAGACAAGGGATTAATTATGATCCTGCGGACCCTACCAAAGTGGGGCTGGCGATCTACGCACCAAATAAGTTTCACTTGCACGTTATTGGAAGTTTTAATAACTGGACCGTGAGTGATGCCTATCTAATGAAGCGAGACACAACAAACCCTGATTTATATTGGATTGAGATTACCGGGCTTACGCCACAGCAAGTGTACACTTTTCAGTACAGAGCCGCTGATGGTGTGAAGGTCGCGGATCCTTATTCACCAATCGTGCTGTCGCCATATGATGATCCGTATATCAATCAAAATGCGATGGTTTACCCGAATCTGCCTGCATATCCGGCGGGACAGCAGTTTGAAGTTTCGGTTATCCAAACCGCTCAATCTGAATATCCATGGAAGGTTACCAACTTTGCGAAACCAGCGAAAGAAAACCTGATCGTTTATGAATTGCTGGTGCGTGATTTTACGACTGAAAGGACTTGGCAATCACTGATTGATAAGATGGCTTATTTTAAATCACTTAAGATCAACGCTATTGAACTGATGCCAGTGATGGAATTTGAAGGCAACAATTCCTGGGGCTACAACACCTCCTTCCACTATGCGTTAGATAAAGCATACGGAACACCCGAAAAATTCAAGGAATTTATTGATCTCTGCCACCAGAATGGTATTGCGGTGATTTTAGATATCGCACTGAACCACGCCACTGGCCGTAGTCCGTTACAAAGGTTATGGATGAATGATCCTGATGGTGATGGCTTTGGTGATACCGCTGCCAATAACCCTTATTTCAATCAGGTACCGAAGCATTCTTACAATGTTTTCAATGATTTTAACCATTCAAAACCGGAAACAAAATATTACGTAAACCGTGTCATCGAGCATTGGATTAAAGAATATAAAGTAGACGGTTTCCGATGGGATTTAACCAAAGGCTTTACACAAAACTGCACAGCCAGCGATGATGCCTGTACCAACAGTTTTCAAATTGACCGTGTGAACATCCTGCGTGGCTATGCCGATAACCAATGGAGCCATGACGCGTCTTCATACATTATTTTTGAACACCTGGGTACCGATTCCGAGGAAACGCAGTGGGCAAATTACCGCATCGGCGAAGGTAAAGGAATTATGATGTGGGACAAACATACCAATGCCTATAACCAGAATACCATGGGGTTCGCTGCTTCCAGCAATTTCAGCAGAGTGGATTATGAAGCACACGGTTTCACCGAAAGACGAGCCATGAGTTATGGTGAAAGTCATGATGAAGAAAGGCTGATGTACAAGAATATCACTTTCGGTAACGCGGCAGGTGGTTATGACACAAAGAATTTAAACAACGCATTGCAGCGCCAGAAAGCGTATGGCGCAGTTTTCCTTACGGTTCCAGGCCCAAAGATGATCTGGCAGTTTGCAGAACTTGGATATGACAAAAGTATCTTTACCTGCGAAGATGGTGTAACGGTAAATACGGAAGGTGATTCTTTGCCGGGCGATTGTAAGCTAAGCCCGAAACCCACCGCCTTCGGGTTAGGCTATGACACCAATACAGACAGAAAATCGGTATTTGATACCTGGGCAAAAATCCTTGAACTGAGATTGTCTAACGAAGTATTTAATACCAAAACCTTCACTGTAGAGTCCGGCAATCTGACACCTAGGATTTATATCTGGAAAGAAACGGCTGTTTCAGCATTGAAGAATGTAGTCATCTTGGCGAACTTTACGCTGAGTCCACAAAACATAGTTCCAGATTTTCCGTACACCGGCAACTGGGTAAATCTCATGGATAATTCTACAATAGCAGTTAACAGTACATCGGCGCCGATTACGATAGAGCCGGGAGGTTTCAGGATATTCGGTAACGCGGCCGCCCAAGCCCTAGCTACAGATGAAACAGGTACTAATAAAAACAATGTTTCACTGAAGCTTGCGCAAAATCCGGTTACTAACGGTTTAGCCAACCTAAGATTTACCAATGCTAAAAACGGCACTGTCTCCGTGTATGATTTATCTGGTGCACTCGTTAAAACAGTGAAACTTAACAAGGAAAACGGAGAGGAAACCATTTCCCTGAACGTATTGAAATCCGGTATGTATCTGGTGCAACTGGAATCTGAAAACGGGGTAGCTGTTACCAAAATGATCGTCAGATAAAACTTTAGTTAAACACAACCAGTAAGGTCCGCATTTTTGCGGACCTTTCTTATTTCTAATACCTGAAATCTTTTGGGGAGTGTTTTATGTAATCCTCCAGCACCTGCACTTGGTCTTTATCACCGCGTATGACAAGTTTTTGATATTTCTCGGGATCATCAAGGCTGAAAATTCTTTGTGCGATTTTGTTGGCGGTTATGATGAATTTCGGGAAAGCGGTGGCTATCCCAACCTTCGGAATTTGTAGTCTTTCATTAATGTCTTCATCCAGCAGAAACCAGTTCATGCTTTGATGAAGCTTCAGCAGCATTTTCCGCTGGAAAGGATATTTGTAGATGGTATTTTCCAGATTTTCATCCAGCAGCGCACGGGCGAGTTGCACAGAATCCTCATCGCCCTGGTCCTGTACCGAACTCCAGAGGTATAATTGTTTTACCGCCTCTTGACGGTTCTCTGGCAAATATACCGCTGGGATACCGAGCAGATATCCAATGTACTTCCAAAGATGAAAAACACCGAGTTCTTCCTGTTCAGAAATTTCGAGCCCTAATTTCCGTAAACCCTGCATCAATACCAGACTGAAACCGGTATACGTGGCGATCATATCCCAATAATTAATAGGTTCACCCCATTTTTCGTAATCCCAATTAGTGCTTTCAGATTTTATTTTTAAGCGTGCATAGGCGTGCATCAACCGTGTACGGACAACGAGTTGATAAGCTTCGGAATTAATTTCAAGCGCGTTTTCACGCGTAACGCCAATCCAGAATTCAAGGGTGTCCTTCAGTCTTTTTACGGCTCCTTTTTTCAAGATTCCGGTAAAGATCAGAGGCTTATTCAGATAGGCATAATCGTAACCGCCCATAAGGGAAAAATCACGAAGGATAATGAGGGCATTGGTGCCGCTTCTCATACAGAAACGGGCGCCTGCATTTGCCAGGTCTCTATTCAACCATACAGGTACTTGCTGCATTTGCATGAAGAATTCTTTAAGAATATCTGGATAGTCATCATCAACGGAGATCCTGTTGCTGGCACCATGATGGATCAGCGAGCTCGCTTGTTTGTAAGGCATCTTCAGATAGGTTTCCTTCACTACATCATCGGCCAGCTCGTCATACTGATGGTAAAGTGGCGCAAACTGATCAAAGTCCTGTATGTCGATGGTGATATTTGCCCAATCCAGAAGTTCCTTTCCATTTCCTTTTTCCCAAAAACTCCGGAAGTGTGGAGCGTTATAAAACTGCGGTTTTGCAAGCATTTTTTATTTGGAGTTTGTACAAAAATCTTGCCTATAAAATCTTGACGTGGTGTTTATGAACGAAAAAACCTTCCGGGAAGGAAGGTTTTTAAGAGGTATGTCTTGCTTATTATAAACTTGCGGAGTGTACCAAAAGGTCTGCTAATTTGTTAGAGTAACCCATTTCGTTATCATACCATGACACCAATTTCACAAAGTTTGGTGATAACATGATTCCGGCGTCTTTATCGAATACAGAAGTTCTTTTTTCGCCTACGAAATCCTGAGAAACCACCGCATCCTCTGTATATCCCAAAATACCTTTAAGTTCACCTTCTGAAGCGGCTTTCATCGCAGCACAGATCTCTTCGTAAGAAGTAGCTTTCTCTAAACGAACCGTTAAATCTACCACAGATACGTCCGCAGTCGGTACACGGAAGGACATGCCGGTAAGTTTGCCGTTCAAGGAAGGTATAACTTTACCTACGGCTTTTGCGGCACCGGTAGAGGACGGGATAATGTTGTTAAGTGCAGAGCGACCACCTCGCCAGTCTTTCATCGATGGTCCGTCAACTGTTTTCTGTGTGGCTGTAGTAGCGTGTACAGTAGTCATCAAGCCTTCCACGATACCGAAATTATCATGCACTACTTTTGCAAGCGGGGCCAGGCAGTTGGTGGTGCAAGAAGCGTTTGAAAAGATTTTAATATCATCCGTAAGATCCATGTGGTTTACACCCATTACAAACATTGGGGTATCATCCTTTGAAGGAGCGGAAAGTACAACTTTTTTAGCGCCAGCGTTGATGTGTGCCTGCGCAGTTTCTTTAGAAAGGAAAAGCCCGGTAGATTCTACAATATATTCTGCGCCTACTTCATTCCATTTCAGGTTGTTAGGGTCTTTTTCAGCAGTTACACGAATTCTTTTTCCGTTGACGATTAGGTCATTTCCTTCTACGGAAACTTCACCGTTGAATCTTCCGTGTACGGAATCGTACTTTAGCATATAAGCCATGTAATCAGCATCAATCAGGTCGTTGATTCCAACAACTTCGATATTTTCTCTTTCCGTCATTACGCGGAAAACCAGACGTCCGATTCTACCAAATCCGTTAATTCCTACTTTAATTGTCGACATAATATTTTGTTTTTTTTAATGATTAATAATGTTAATTTAAATTAGATGGCCAGAATTTCTGAAATTTTCAGCAGGTTAGCGTCAATTTCATTATGTTTTTTAATGGCTTCCTCGATGGGCGTATAAACAATCTGATTAGATTTCAGACCGGCCATCACATTCGTACGGCCTTCCATAAGTCCTACTACAGCTGCATAACCAAGTTGGCTGGCAAGTACACGGTCTGCACAGCTTGGCGAACCACCGCGCTGTATGTGTCCTAAAACTGCCACCCGAATATCATAATCCGGGAAACCAGCTTTGGTGGCTTTGGCCAGATCATAGATGCTGCCCAGCTTTTCACCTTCTGCTACTACAACGATGCTGGATGCCTTTCCGGCTTTTTCCGCACGTTCGAAGGTTTTGAAGAGGTCTTCGATGCTGTCTTTGCGTTCCGGGATCAGGATGTCAATCGCGCCGGTAGCCAACCCGCTGTTCAGTGCGATGAAGCCGGCATCACGTCCCATCACTTCCACGAAGAATACCCGGTTGTGGGAGGTAGCGGTATCACGTATTTTATCGATGGCTTCCATCGCGGTATTCAGTGCGGTATCATAACCTATGGTGTTATCAGTACCGAAAATATCATTATCAATGGTACCTGGCACACCAATTACTTTAATACCAAATTCTTCATTGAAAATTTTTGCGCCGGTAAAAGTGCCATCACCACCGATACAAACCAGTGCATCAATGTCATGTTTCTGGCAGTTATCGAAGGCTTTTTGGCGCCCTTGTTTGGTTTTGAATTCCAAGGAACGGGCTGATTTCAGGATGGTGCCTCCCTCGGTGATGATATTTTTTACCGAGCGCGGGCCCATTTTGGTAAAATCATCATTTATAAGACCATTATATCCTTCTCTTACACCATAACAGTCAATGTTATAATGGCTGGCAGTACGTACAACTGCCCGCAGTGCGGCGTTCATCCCAGGTGCGTCGCCACCTGACGTAAAAACTGCAATTTTTTTTACAGCGCTTTCTTTCATACTCAAAATTTTCACTACAAATTTACAAAAACTCCCTTAAATAAACCTTGTTTTTGAGAGTGGAAGATGCTGTTTTAATTCTTGTTTAAATGCGCGGTTTTTGTTTCGCCGATTCGGATAAAATCCTTATTTTCGCCCGGATGTTTAGGAATAAGGATATAGCAAAGTTCTTATCAACTCTCTTTTTGGGGGTTTATCTTTTCGTTGCGTTATTCGCCCAGGGCCTGCACCAGCACAACAGCCCGGTTCTGCTGAAATTCGCGAAAAAGAATACGGAGAAAACCTTTTCCAAGGAAACCTTGGCGGGGCATTCGGCTTCGTGTATCTGGTGTCATTTCTTAAGCACCGGCCATTCTGTGATTCCAGCGGAATTCCCTCTTGCTTTTTCCGAGGCAGAGGCTGTATCGGTGGTCAATTGGTTTGTGGCTCATGGCTTCAACTCCCAGTCCTTTACTGCTTTTTATCTTCGGGGTCCCCCAGTGTACGCTGTTTAATTTAATTTAAATCATGTGTCACTATGCAGATTTTTCACAGAATCATCTGCGCAATTTATCTATTTAATGAATTCACTTCTTAAAATAGTGTTTTTCCTGTTTGGAATTACACTCATGCATGCGCAAAAAAATTTTACAATAACCGGTACCGTACAGGATTTTCATGACAAAACAGTACTCTCGGGTGCGCGACTCGTACTTGGGACGCTTGAAACCACTTCTGACAACAACGGTAATTTCAAATTAAGCGGGGTAAAGAAAGGAACGCATAAACTTTTGGTCACACACCCGGCCTGTAATAATTTCACCGATTTCATCAATGTAGATAGGGATTTGATGATTAACATAAGTCTGGAGCATCACAGTGGTGACATTGAGGGAGTTACCATACACGCCAACCACAAAAAAGGGGGATCTGTGGTGCTGCGAACGCTTAATGAAGAAGAAATCGCTAAAAGTGCCCCAGAAAATCTTGGGAATTTACTTAAGAATATTTCCGGTGTCACCACTTTGAAAACGGGTAACAATATCTCGAAACCTATTATCCATGGGCTTTATGGCACACGTGTCTCGATTCTGAATAATGGTGTGAAAATGGCTGAGCAGGAGTGGGGAGTAGAGCACGCCCCGAATGTGGATGTGAACCAGTTCGGCCATATTGATGTGGTGAAAGGTGCCTCTGCGCTGCGGTATGGTAACGAAGTCTCCGGCGGTGTAGTGTTGTTAGAGCCAGCTGAAATCGCCAAAAAAGATTCGCTGTACGGAAACCTGAAGTTTTCTGCCATCAGTAACGGGCGTGGTGGTGAAGTGTCGACAGAAATTGTAAAGACCTGGGAAAACCAGTGGTTTGTGAAATCTGGGGGTAGTTACCGGAAGCTCGGCGACCAGTATGTGTCTCATCATACCCTTCAAAATACGGGTGCTGATATAGGCTCATTCAATTTTTCAATAGGGAAACGCAGTTTTTTGCATGGCATAGATCTTAGTTACAGCGCTATTCAGCAGACGTTTGGGATCTTTAAGGGAGCACATTTAGGAGGGCCGCAGGATTTTTATCAGGCCATCAATTTCGGGCAGCCTTATTTTTTAGATGACTTCAGTTACGACATCGGCGCACCGAGGCAAGAAGTCACACATCATATTGCAAAGATTTCTGCTTATCAAAGGTTTGCAGGCTTTGGACGGTTAGATTTTCAGTACAGTTTTCAATTAAACCAACGGCAGGAATTTGATATCCGTAAAGGAGAACTCAGCGATGTGCCTTCGATGGACCTGCAGTTAACCACGCATGAGGCCACGCTCAGTCATCTTTTAGAAAGAGGGAAATGGAGCTTGGAAAGTGGCATTTCTGGCAGGATGCAAGATAATTACCCCAATCCAGCTACAGAAGCACGCCGCTTGATCCCTGATTATTACCGCTATGACGCCGGTGCCTTTTCGATTTTCAAATATGCGATTAACCCCAAAGTTGATGTAGAAGCCGGCATCAGATATGATTTTAACCGTTTCGATGCGTATAAATATTACGACCGATCAACTTGGGATACTTACACCACACTGTATCCGCAGTTTTTTATTAAGGAAAGCGGGAGTCGTGTGCTGGCAAGGCCGGTATTGGGTTATCACAACTTATCGGGTAATATTGGCATGAACTATATGGTAGGGAAAGATTTCACTTTAAGATTTAATGCGGCAAAGACCGATCGTGCGCCCAACGCGGCAGAACTTTTCGCGGACGGCCTGCATCATTCCGCGGCGATTATGGAAGAAGGTGATCTGCGCATTGGTAAAGAAACGATGTACAGCCTGAACTTTACCGCATTGGCAAAAGCAAGTTTATTGAAAGGGTTTACAGTGGAGATTAATCCTTACTTGATGTTTTCAGATTCGTTCATAAATCAGGTGCCAACAGGTGTGAAAACCACCAATCGTGGCGTTTTCGTGGTGTGGAACTATCAGCAGATCAAAGCACAGATTTTAGGGATAGATGCGGATATGGCGCTGAAAGTTTCGGACCTGTTGAGCTGGACATCCTCTTTCAGCCTGTTGCGTGGGCACGATTATTCACATGATGAACCATTGATTTTGATGATGCCAACCCACTGGCGCAATGTGATCGAGTGGAAACCGACTTCCGAGTCCAAATTTTATATAAGGCTTGAAAACGAAACGACAGCCCGGCAGAAGCGTTTTCCTATGAGAAATCAAACAGTGGATTTCATTGAAAACGGAATGATGGTCTCCCGCGAAATTGACTACAGTACGCCGCCGCCGGGTTATAATATCTTCCATTTCGGGGTAGGGATCAGCCCGCTGAAAAACATCAATGTTCACCTTAAGTTCAATAATATCTTCAATACAGACTACCGCGAATATCTTAACCGCCTGCGCTATTTTATGCCAGAACCGGGCAGGAATATCGTCGCTACACTTCAGTTCAAATTTTAATTTAACCAATAAAAATATTTAAAAATGAAAAATGTAACCCAACTCTTACTATTGCTTTTTGCTGTTGTTCTGGTGATTTCGTGCCGCGATTCAGCCGATATTCCTGAAGATATCCATGAACATGATGAAATTGAAAAAGTAGTGTTGACCGCGGTGAATAAAAACAACCCGCAAGACCGACAAACGATTAATTATATTGGTGGGATTGCGGATAAAAAGCTTACACTTCTGGCAGGCCAAACGTATGATGTATCACTTGATTTCCTGGTAAAACACAATGACCACTATGACAGTGTGAATGAGGAAATTGCTCAAGAAAAAGACGAGCATTTCATTACCTACGAGTTTGCAGGAACGGACATCACTATTTTGCGCCGCGACAATGATGTGGTAAGAACCGACGGGCAGAAACTAGGTCTGCGCACCGAATGGCATGTAAAAAGCATCACCAACAACGCAAATACAGTTATTAAACTAGTACATCTGCCGGCTACTGCCCAGCAAAATTTCCCTACAGCAACCAATCAGCAGGGGAAAACCACCGGTGGTGAGACAGATGTGAACGCGGTAATTGGCATCAATTAACAGATACGATTGATTTTCAGCGGGAAGAACTCTGTGTGTAGTGCATTCCCGTTTTTTAATTTAGCAATAAACCACCCAATATTCTAAAAAAAATTCCTATTTTTGCGAACTAAAATTTCAATATATAACAATGAACGTTACAGCGACCAATCACGATGAAGTAAGCGCGTTACTTACAGTTACCTTAGATAAATCGGATTATAAGGAAAAAGTTGAAAAACAACTGATTAATTATGCTAAAAATGCACAGGTTCCGGGTTTCAGAAAAGGAAAAGTGCCCCTGAGCATGGTAAGAAAACAATATGAAGCCGGGATTGCGTACGATGAAATCAACAAGCAGGTTTCTGAAGCACTGAACGGTTATATCAACGAAAAAAACCTGCGCCTTGTAGGCCAGCCTATCCCACAGCCGGTAGATGAGCTGAACCTGAATGCAGAGCAGCTTTCAGTAGCATTTGAAGTAGGTTATGAGCCAGATTTCACTATTGACCTTGCAAAATATGAGGCTCCACATTATAAAGTAGAAGCTTCTGAGAAGGAAATCATGCAGAGCATCGAAAATATGCAGAAGCGTTTTGCTGAACAGGTTGCACAAGAAAACATCGGTGATGATTCTCATATCGCATTGGAAATCAGCCAAGTAGTAGAAGAGGATGCTGAAGGTGCGCACAACCATCCGCCAAAGAACATCGTGATTAACAACGAGAAAAAAGAGGCTTTCAATCTTGTGAAAGACCTTAAAATGGATGATTCTGTAAAAGTTTCAAAAGAAGATCTTCAAAATAACGAAACCCTTGCTTCTGAACTCGGCTTCGGTAAAGAAGAGACCGCACACCTGCACCACGACCAAATCGAAGTGAAGGTAAAAGACTTCTACGCACTGAATCTTGCGGAACTTAACCAGGAACTTTTCGATAAAGTATATGGTGAAGGAAACATTAAATCCGAAGATGAACTGAAAGAAAAGGTGAAAACCGAACTTGATGAATACTTTCAGCAGAATGCAGATGTACACTTCGTAAATAAAATCCTCGAGCAAATCAACGAAAAAGAAGAAGTACAGCTACCTGAGGAATTCTTGGTAAAATGGTTGATGTTCAGCAATGAAAATGTAAAGGATGAAAACCAAGCTAAGGAAATCCTTGAATCCGAGAAGAAGCAACTGAAATTCCAGATCATCGAAGGGAAACTGATGAACGATAACGAAATAAAGCTTGATTATGCTGATGTATTAGCACAGGCAGAGCAGTTGGTAAGAAACCAATTGGCGATTTACGGTATCCACCATTTAGGTGATGAAGAAATCCAGAAATATGCGGTAGAAATGCTGAAAGATCAGGATCAGCTTCGTCAGATCTCTTCTGAAGTTGGGATGGCCAAACTGAAAGATGTGATCCTTGAAAAAGCTACAAAAAATGAATCTCAGATCTCACACGACGAGTTTTTAGAGGAAATTAAAAAATAAGTCTATAAAAAGACGCCAAAAGAGCCGCCGCATCTACGATGCGGCGGCTTTTTTTACGGAGAATCAGTAACTGAAATATAACAGATGTTCGTTTTCTACAAGATACTGCTCAAATTTCACCAATTCGGAATTCTTAATACGAATCTCAAGCGTCAGCGTAATATGACGGTCTTTCTTTTCAATAGCGATTTCTTCCGCGCGCGAGGCAAACCTGCGGATCTGCTCCATTAATTCTGTTTTCTCACGGAAGTTATCTTCATTCAACTGTAGTTTCAGGATTTTGTTGAGGTGTTGGGGTAGGTATTTACGAGAAATGAAACTGCCCGCATTTATTACCAATATCGCCGAAACCAAAAAGGTAAAAGCCATATACACTTCACCGAAGCCTATCGCCATCCCAATGGCCGCCGCAATCCATATCACCCCGGCAGTGGTTAGTCCGTACACTGTAAAGCCCGATTTGAAGATGACACCGGCGCCAAGGAAGCCAATGCCGCTCACGATATAAGAGGCTATCCGTGTAGGGTCGCCATTGCCTGCCAGCTTGTAGGAGATGATAGAGAAAAGGGTAGAGCCGAGGCAAATTACAGTAATGGTCTTCAAACCTGCGGATTTGTCTTTCATTTCGCGCTCGAAACCCAAAATAAGACCAGCGATCACCGAAATGACGGCTTTGTAAATATCTAAAAGTTCAAAGTGTTCAGACATTTTTTTATTTTAAAGGTAACCTTTTTTCTTTGGATTGAATTCGCGGTCCCATTCTTCGGCTGCTTCGCAAAGGGTTTCATAAAATTCTTCACCGTATTTTCGTGTAATAGGCGTTTTCAGGAATTTATATACCGGCACCTTTAGTTCCTTACCCAGTTCGCAGGCTGGGTTGCAGATTTCCCATTCATGATAGTTGAGCGCGGTGAAGGTCGAATATTCCGTCACACGAATCGGGTAGAGGTGGCACGAGATGGGTTTTTGCCACTCTACTGCGCCATCTTCATAGGCCTTTTCAATGCCACATTTTGTAATGCCTTTATCGTCAAAAATAACGTACGCGCATTCTTCCCCGTTCACCATCGGGGTTACATAATCACCATCGTGGGGATCAATTGTCCAGGTCCCCTGTCCTTCAAGGGCGGCTACACCTTCAGGCCGAAGATAAGGTTTCACCTGATCGAAAATATTTTCCAGTATCTCGGTTTCATATTTTTCAAGTGGGGCACCTACGTCTCCGGCAACACAGCAGGCGCCTTTACATCTGGTTAAGTTACATACAAACTCTTCGGAAAATATATCTTCGGAGATGAGTTTTTCTTCAATCTGAATCATACTTCATTTATAATTTAAGTCTAAAAATTAGCCAGTTTAAAACCAACCAGCGAGAGAATAAGAAGCCAGAGCGCAGTTTCCTGTAGCCAGCTTTTAGGTAGAAATTTCAGCATCCTGCTGAGGATGATCGCACACGGAAACGCAAGTAACAACAGATATTCGTAGCTGTTGCCCATGTACAGTACAATGGTGATAAGTTGCGCTACCGAAAATACAAGTAAAAATGTGTATTTGAATTTACTTGCCGGGCTTTTCCGGTTATAGTTGCGGAAATGGTCCCAAACAGCATGAATCAGCATCACAGCGGTCGGTATCAGCCAGAACAGGTCTTGAAGGTTCTTTGATGGCCTGAATTTCCCGAACGGAAAATACGCATCATCCCACGCATTCATATCCAAGAAATAGGCGATGCTGAAATAGGATAGCGCAATCACTAAAATGCCGTAACACAGCCTGAAAAAATGCAGCCCCACCCGATCTGAAGTGCCGATAATGTGAAATATAACGAACAGCGACATGGGCCAGGTAGTGGGCAAAAAGATAAAATTAAGCGCCAACAAGACTCCTACCAGCACATAAGAGTTTTTACGGACCGACATATCGGGATTGGTAAGTAACAACAGAATAATGGCATTGGTGAAAAGAGAAACGGCGATGCCAATATCAAGATTTCCCGGGTATAGGGCAAAAATAAATGCTGTGTACAAAAAAAGCGGCAGATGGGTCTGATAATTAAGCGCTATTGCGTTGAAACAAAAGTAGCCTAAAGCCACGCCCGCAAACGTAATTGCCGCAGAGAGGATTCCTAACCTGTTGAAATCCAAAAAATTAAATCCAATAACAATTAAAAGAAGTACACCAATATAAACCGGAGCAGAAAAAATATTGCTTTCTTTTGAAAGTAATCGGAACATTTTTATTATTTTTGTGCAAAGTTAATTTAAAAAAGGAAAAAATGACGTCTTTCTTTCTCTTCTTAAGCGATGCATTTAAATGGTCTTTCGGTTTGTTTGATGCAGCAGGTAACCTGATCAACTGGGTTTTATTTCTGGTAGCTTCGGCGCTGTTCACCTACTGGTGCTGGGTATTGGTTTCAAAGCTTGGGGGAGATAAGGATAAAGAGTATTTTTCTCCTACGGAAGGTAAGTATCCGTACTACGATCCAAAAATCCACAGAAAAGAAGACTAAATAATTGATTCGTCTAATTTTATGTAAATCCCGGAAGTGCTGTCGCAGTTCCGGGATTTGTATTTTAATGATAAAGGTGACTTAATGCATCGGGATCACAAGTACCGGGATGGTTGACCGGCGGGTGAGTTCTTTGGTAAGGCTACCTACAAATACATCATAAATACCGCTGCGTCCGTGCGAACCCATTACGATATAGCCTGCGTTTTTCTCTTTGGCATATTCTAAAATGATGTCGCCGGGCACCCCTTGTTTCAGTAGGTGTTCACACTCCAGATCCTCGCTTAGGATTCGTTGCTCAAGGCTATTTAGTTGAAGAAGCTCTTCCTTGATCTCATTTTGTTCCACTTCCGGAAAGTACTGGAAACCCATGTCGCCAATGGCAAAACCAATGTCCGCGGGTGCCACATGTATAAGGCAGATGCGGCCATTCACTTCTTTTGCAAATTTTACTGCGCTGCTGATGAGTTTTTCGGTTGAATCTCCAAAATCTACGGGCAATACGATATTTGTCATAACTTTAGGTTTTGTTTTCTTAAAATTACAAAAATTATCTGTGACAGAAAAATTACGTTTACTGAATCCTTAGGTCCAGCACTTTCTGTTGTTCCAGGTAAGCCTCTAACACATCGTTTTCGTACACTTTTCCTACGCCTTCCGGGGTGCCGGTAAAGATAAGGTCGCCCACACGCAACGTGAAATATTTCGATACAAACGCTATGATGTCCTCCGGCGAAAAAATCATCTGCTTCGTATGGCCATTTTGCACCATTTCTTTGTTTCTGTGAAGTGAGAAATGAAGGTCTTTCACATCGAAATCTTCTTTCGGGAAAAACTCTGTAATCACCGCGGAGCCATCAAAACCTTTCGCCAATTCCCAAGGCAAACCTTTCGCTTTTAGCTGGCTCTGCAGATCACGCGCCGTAAAATCAATACCGAGTGCGATTTCCTGATAGTATTGTGCAGCGTTTTCAGGCTGAATGTACTTGCCTCCTTTTGAAATTTTCAACACGACTTCCAGTTCATAATGTACATCTTGCGAGAATTCTGGGATATAGAAATCCGCACCTTTTTTCAGCACTGCGGTATCGGGTTTAATGAAGATCACCGGATTTTCAGGGATTTCGTTCCCCAGTTCTGCGGCGTGTGCGGCGTAATTACGACCAATGCAAATAATTTTCATACAAGAATATTTTTTAAAATCTGCTTTTTAACTGAATAGCAGTGAGCACTTTTTTGGTATAAAGTGGGAAATCAGCGTTTTGAATCCAACCGTAATATCCCAAATCTTTCTGGAAGACGTCTTTCACGCGCTGGCCTTTGTATTTCCCGAATGTGAAGATTTCTTTCTGTTCTGCATCATAAGCGATAAAACCTGCTAGATCTGCAAATTTGTGGTGGAAGGAAAATTCGCTAAGACCGGCAATATCCTTTGGTAAATCCGGATAATGGCCTACCTGCGCATCCAGCACCTCGAAAGTCGCCAATACATCAGCCTCCGCGGAATGGGCATCTACAAGTTCTTTTCTGCAATAGAAGCGGTAAGCTGCGGTAAGGTTCCGTGGTTCCATTTTGTGGAAAATCGTCTGTGCGTCCACAAGTTTGAACTTATTTAGGTCGAAGTCAAAACCAGCGCGTAATAATTCTTCCGCAAGTAAAGGCACATCGAAACGGTTGCTGTTGAAGCCTGCCAAATCGGTGCCGGTAATCATCTCCATCACTTTGGGGGCGATTTCGGGGAATTTCGGTGCGTCTTTTACATCATCATCGCTGATGCCGTGTACGGCGGTGGCTTCTTTCGGGATGTACATTTGGGGATTTACACGCCAGGTGCGGCTCTCGCGCGAAGCATCCGGATAGACTTTCAGAATGCTGATTTCAACGATTCGGTCTTTGGCAACATTGGTGCCGGTAGTTTCGAGATCGAAGGTACAAAGGGGTTTATGGAGTTTTAAATTCATCAGTTTTAATAAAAGTTTAGCCGAGTTTTTTCTGGAAGACCAGCGAAACGGCCAGATAATACAGCATAGTTAGCGGAATGCCGGTGATGCCGAAAAGGAGCAGAATAGCAATGGCACCTACCAACAGTACAATTTTGGGGGAATTGTCGGAGATTTTCTTTGATTTAAACTTCATGGCAATCATTTTTATCGGCGATATCAACAGCCAGGAAGAAATGATGGTGAATAGAACAAGCAATGCCGCATTTTCAAACAGGAAAGCAAAGTTGCCATTCTCTAAAAACGCATAGTACAAACCGAAAACCAATATGGTGTTGGAGGGTGTGTTTAAACCTTTGAAGTAATAGGTCTGTTCCTCATCTAAATTGAAGATTGCCAGTCGCAGACACGAAAACAAAGCAATGAAGATCCCGAAATATTGTATGCTAAATGGCAGTTGCATCCCCAAAAACTGTTGACCGAATGGCTCCAGCGCCTCGTACATCACAATGCCTGGCAGCAGGCCAAAACTCACCATGTCGGCCAGCGAATCCAGTTGAGCGCCTAAGTTAGAGTTTGATTTCATCGCGCGTGCCACGAAACCGTCAAAAAAATCAAGAATCAGCGAAATGATGATGCACAGCGCGGTGAGGTGATAATTACCCGCAAGCAGTTGTATAACACCGACACTTCCTGAAAACAGATTAGCGAGGGTAAATGCGTTGGCAAGATTATTTTTGATGAAATTCATGCAGGGATGCTTTTGTTTATTAGGTAATACAAAAGTAAGGTTTTATTTAAATTTCCGGAAACTGGCTTTCTATCGCACAAACACGAATTTAGTGTAAATTTGCGCCATTGTTTTTACTGATGAAAGACCTTCGACTGCAGGAAACTGCCACCTTGTTCTACCGCATTCTTCTGGCGTATCTTTTTTACCAGGCCGCTAGACTCCTTTTTTATATTTTTAACCGGAATCTTATTAAAATAGATGGCGTTCAGGATTATCTGGTATTGACTTACCATGGGACGGCTTTTGACACCACGGCCATTCTGTATGTGAATGCGCTTTTCATCCTGCTTAGTTTGGTACCACTTACGGTGAATACCAAGCTATACTATCAGAGATTTCTTTTCTGGCTGTATTTCATTACCAACGGGGTAGCGTACGCGATGAATTTCGGTGATTTCATTTATTACAAATTCTCTCAGGCACGTCTTACAATGGCGGCGATGAGTGTAGCGCAGCATGAGGATAATTTGGCGAAGGTGTTTTTTGTTTCGATACTCGAGCATCCTTTTGTGATATTATCGTATATCGTGCTGATGACGCTTTGGGTTTTTCTTTATAAAAAAGTAAAGATACAGCCACGAAATATCTTGGTAAAGTGGAAGTATTTTGTGTCATCGGTGGTAACGCTGTGCTTGGTGGCTACGCTGGTGGTTGGTGGCATTCGCGGGGATTTCCGGCACTCTACACGCCCTATCAATATGGTGGATGCTAACCGTCATGTAAAGAATCCGTTACAGGCAAACGTAGTGCTAAACAGTGTTTTTTCGTTTTTCCGGACATTGGGCAGTAATAATTTCAAAGAAGTAAAGTTTGTGGATGATGACTTCATCCAGCAAAATATTAAGCCATATAAAACCTATATCCGCAAAGTAGAGGAGCCTAAACCCAACGTGGTTATTTTCATACTCGAAAGTTTCGGTAAAGAATACATCGGCGCCTTTAACCGCGATACAAAAATTGATGGTTTTGTTTCTTACACGCCGTTTATCGACAGTCTGGCAGCGCATAGCCTGATCGCAGAAAATGCCTACGCGAACGGCCGCCAGTCTATCCATGGGATGAGCTCCATCCTTGCCGGTATCCCGGCACTGAAGGATGCTTTTACCGGTTCCCCTTATTCCAACCAAAAGATACAGTCCATCGTCTCAGTATCCAATGAAATGGGTTATGACACGTCGTTTTTTCATGGTGCGCCCAACGGGTCAATGGGATTTCAGGGGTTTGGGAATATTTTAGGTTTCAAACATTATTATGGCAAAACCGAATATAACAATGATGCGGATTTCGATGGGATGTGGGGTATCTGGGATGAGCCGTTTTTCCAATATTTCGCAAACACCCTTGCTGTTAAAAAAAAACCTTTTATGGCCACGATGTTTTCGGTATCATCTCATCATCCTTTCAAAGTTCCACAGAAATACGAAGGCAAATTCCCGAAAGGAACACTTGATATCCATGCGCCGATTGGCTACACCGATTATGCGCTGAAAAAGTTCTTCGAGACCGCTAAAAAAATGCCGTGGTTCCAAAATACCATTTTTGTATTGGTAGCAGATCATACCAACCAGGTAGGTTATCCTGAATATGAAAAGGCCATGAACCGTTTTGCGATCCCCATATTATTCTATTCTCCGAACGAAAGATATGGTTTACAAGGCGTTGTCACACAGCCAGCCCAGCAGATGGATATTTACCCTACACTTGCCGACTTAATGGGATATAACAAGAAAATCCGCAGTTGGGGCCGTAGTTTGGTGACTCCTACGCCAGAGGATTATCTTATCGTAAATTCCTCTGGGCTTGAGCAGTTTATCATTGGCGACTACATTCATCTTTTCGACGGGAAATCATTCACAGGACTGTACGACAAACAGGACTTAGGTTTTGAAGATAATTTGATAGGCAAAATAAATAACGCGGAAGTAAAACAGGGCCAAATGAAGGCCAAGGCCTGGTATCAGGATTATATGGACCGTGTGATTAACCGGAAATTAAACTAATGTTTAATCCTAAAATCTTCCGTAAGGCAATGAAAGCAATGGTTGGCATATAAAAATATTTTGTGTTTAACTTTTTTTAGTTACATTTATCAAAATAAAAATTAAATAATTTTATCAATGAAAAAAATAATCTTCGCTTTTGTTGCCATGTTATTTGCAACATTGTCTTATGCCCAAATTGAAGGTAAATGGAAAACCATCGATGATGAAACCGGTAAACCCAAATCTATCGTCGAAATCTTTAAGAAAAATGATGGTAAATATTACGGCAAGATCACCCAACTGCTGATTAAGCCAGAAAATGCCAACTGTGTGAAATGTAAGGATGACCGTAAAAACAAACCATTGATCGGTCTGGAAATTATCCGCGGACTTTCTAAAGACGGAAAAGAATTCGTCAACGGTACCATCACCAACCCAAAAGACGGTAAATCCTATAAAACCGAAGTAGTGCGCGAAGGAAATGAATTGAAAGTGAAAGCCATCGTAATGGGAATCGCTGTGAAAACGCAAACTTGGCATAAAGTGAACTAAAACCTGCTTCTAAAGATACTAAACACTCCGCTTGGGGTGTTTTTTTTGTGCCTTCTGTCTAAAAATGCTTACTTTTGTAATCTAATTTTTCAATAAATATGAAGGAATATACTTTTCGCGAAGTGATTGCCCAGGCAATGAGCGAGGAAATGCGCAAAGACGAATCCGTGTATCTGATGGGGGAAGAAGTAGCGGAATACAACGGAGCCTATAAAGCCTCTAAAGGAATGCTGGATGAGTTCGGGCCCAAAAGAGTGATAGATACCCCAATCGCAGAGCTTGGTTTTACCGGTATCGCCGTAGGTTCTGCCATGAATGGTAACCGCCCGATCGTAGAATACATGACGTTCAACTTCTCTCTGGTAGGTATAGACCAGATCATCAATAACGCCGCTAAAATTCGCCAGATGAGCGGTGGCCAGTGGAATTGCCCTATCGTATTCCGTGGTCCTACAGCTTCTGCAGGTCAGTTAGGTGCAACACACTCCCAGGCTTTGGAAAATTGGTTTGCCAACACCCCAGGGCTTAAAGTGGTAGTGCCTTCAAACCCTTACGATGCAAAAGGACTGTTAAAAAGTGCCATCCAGGACAACGATCCTGTAATCTTTATGGAGTCTGAGCAGATGTACGGCGATAAGATGGAAATCCCTGAAGAAGAATATTACATCCCAATCGGTAAAGCAGATATTAAGAAAGAAGGTAAGGATGTTACCTTGGTTTCTTTCGGTAAAATCATGAAATTAGCGATGCAGGCAGCTGAAGATATGGAGAAAGAAGGCATATCGGTAGAAGTCATTGATCTTCGTACCGTTCGCCCGCTTGATTATGAGACCATCATCAACTCTGTAAAGAAGACCAACCGACTGGTTATTTTAGAAGAAGCGTGGCCGCTGGGTTCCATCGCGACTGAAATCACTTACATGGTACAGCAAATAGCTTTCGATTATCTGGATGCGCCTATAAAAAGAATTACCACACCAGACGCACCGGCACCATATTCCGCAGCATTATTCGCAGAATGGTTCCCAAAACTTGAGAAAGTGAAAGAAGAAATTAAAAAAGCACTTTACATTAAAGCTTAATCATAAAACTCCCAACCGGGAGTTTTTTTTATGCTGCTGCAAGTTTATTAAAATAATATATTCATGTAATTAGGTTTTAATATAAATTTGCGCATTAAAATCACAACAAATGTCAAACGCAGTTGAAGGCGCTCACTTCGATACTAAGAAACTTACTGCTATAGGAGTTTTGGTTTCCCTCGGGATAGTTTTTGGTGATATCGGTACTTCGCCGCTTTACGTAATGAAAGCTATCGTGAATGCCAGGGGCGTTGGCAGCGCTATGCCTTTTGATGAATATATTGAAGGTGCATTGTCCTGCATCATCTGGACTCTAACGCTACAAACCACCATCAAATACGTGGTGATTGCTTTGAAAGCCGATAATAAAGGGGAAGGCGGCATCCTTTCTCTTTACTCACTGGTAAAAAGACTGAAGAAAAAGTGGCTCTACATCGTAGCGATTATTGGTGCCGCAACTTTGGTGGCCGATAGTGTGATCACACCATCCCTGACCGTGATGTCGGCGGTGGAAGGGTTGCAGATTTACAGCCCGAATACGCCGGTAGTGGCCATTACCCTGTTTATATTGTCGATAGTATTTATTGTTCAGCAGTTCGGTACGGCATCGATAGGTAAATTCTTCGGGCCGGTGATGGTATTATGGTTCCTCACACTAGGGATCTTCGGCTCTGTACATATTTTTGATCATGTAGAGATTTTTAAATCCTTTAATCCTTACTATGCGTATAATCTCATCACCCATTCACCCAGTGCCATTATTATTATGGGTGCGGTATTTCTGTGTACGACTGGGGCAGAGGCGCTTTATTCAGACCTTGGGCATTGTGGGAAAAAGAATATCCGTGTAAGCTGGGTGTTTGTGAAATCCATGCTGATCCTTAATTATTTAGGTCAGGGTGCTTGGCTTTTAGATAATCATCAATTGGTAGCACAGGGGATCAACCCCATATTTGGTATCATGCCGGCATGGGCTATCTTACCGGGGGTCATATTGGCTACAGCAGCTGCCATTATCGCAAGTCAGGCGGTATTGACAGGGTCTTTCACCATGTTTTCAGAAGCCATGTCAATCTCTTTCTGGCCAAATCAACAGATTGATTATCCTTCGGGCATCAAAGGGCAGATGTACATCCCTAAAATCAACTGGGGATTAATGGTGCTGTGTTTCATAGTCGTGATATATTTCAAGAAATCAGAGCATATGGAGGCCGCTTATGGTCTTACGATTACCATTACCATGCTGATGACGACCTTGCTACTGTTCTTCTGGCTGCGGCGTACACAGGTTTTTAAAGGATTTGCCATTGCCTTCATCGTGTTATATCTAATCATCGAATTAGGCTTTTTCTATGCCAATGTCATCAAGTTCTTTGATGGCGGTTGGCTTACCATGGTGTTGGGTGGCTTCATTGCGGTCTGTATGTATGCGTGGTACAACGGGCGCCTTATCAAGGCCAAATTCATCAAATTTGTAAAACTCGACAAATATGTACCCGTCATCAAAGACCTGAAGCTTGATGAAACCATCCCCAAGTATGCCACCAACCTTGCCTTCCTGAGCCGCGCAAAAAAAGAAGATGAAATCGAGTCTAAGATCATTTACTCCATCCTGCGGAAGCAACCCAAACGCGCCGATCATTATTTTATCCTGAACATCGTGAATCAGGAAGATCCGTTTACCTTTAAATATACGGTGGACGAGATTATGCCAGGCACCATTTACCGTATCAACTTCCTCTTAGGTTTCAAAATAGACAGACGTATCAATGATTATTTTGACCAGGTATTAATGGATCTTACAGAAGAAGGTGCCATCCCTTCGCGCAGCAGTCACCCGTCACTTCGCGCGCACAATATTCCGCCAGACCTTAAGTATGTTATCATTGATAATACCTATATCAACGATACTTTACTTACCGTTAAAGAAAAAATCACCCTTAATATCTATAATTTCGTGAAGTATATCGGCAGTGATGATTTCAAGGCGTGGGGCGTTTCTCCGCACAATGTCATTGTAGAATCTGCACCATTGCTTGATCAGCAGCTAGTTACTAAAAAAATCCAGCAAGTGGATTTCAGGCATTATAACTCATAGCCCATTGCGAAGCTTGGTAAAACCCATGGTGTGGCTGCGGAAAACCGCCAGGTGTTCATTTGGAATAAAATGAATAAATTTGCACCTATGGAAGCGACACAGAAAGACCTTAACCTAATTACCATAAAAGAAGTCCTGAGACAGTATCTATTACAGAAAGGATTTCGCAACACACCCGAACGTTACACCATCCTGGAGGAGATCTATATGATGGATCATCACTTTAATGTAGATGATCTTTATCTGCTGATGATGCAGAAGAAATACCACGTATCAAAGGCCACTATCTACAACACCATCGAAATTTTTCTTGATGCAGGCCTTATCCGTAAACATCAGTTCGGGGAAAAAACACTCTCAACCTCCTCTTACGAGAAGTCGTACTTCGATAAGCAGCACGATCATTTAGTCATCTACAAAACCGGGTCTGATAAAGAAATCGAGGAAATCATCGAGTTCTGCGACCCGCGTATTCAGGGGATTAAAGAGTCTATTGAGACTGCCTTTGGTGTTAATATCAGCTCACATTCCTTATATTTCTACGGCACCAAAAAAGAGTGATGAAGCGTTTTTTTCTTTTATTCCTGCTGGTTGGCACCTTCTTATCCGCACAAATCAGCACACAACCCGGCACGCCACTCGTGAAAGATCCGTACTTCAATCAGGCAAAAGGCGCCAAGCAGGGCGAGAAAGTACGCCTCGTACATGCGGATTTCTTTCAGAAAACCCCCGATAAATACAACGGGAACCCATTCTTTCGTGGCAATGTACAGTTCGAGCAGCAGGGCTCTGTCCTCTTTGCCGATGAGGTGATCTTCTACGAGAAAGAGAACTTCGTGAAAGCCATCGGTAACGTAAGGCTGCAGAATGCTGACGGCTCTGTCATTACAGCCGGCGAGATGGAGTACGACGGCAATACGCAGAAAGGCATCGCCAAGAAGAATGTTGTCTTAACAGACCCTCGACAGACCATAAAGACCGAGACGCTCTATTACGACCGTATCGCGAATGTCGCCTACTTCAATACCGGCGGTACCATTTCAGATGCTAATAACGTAATGTACACCCGCTCTGCAACCTACGATCTTACCACCAGAATGATTGATTTTACCGGTAACGTAAAGATCAACAACCCAGATTATATCGTGGAGGGCAGCAACATCAAGCAGAACCAAATTACCAACACCGCAGATTTCTTCGGGCCTACCACCATTACAAACAAACAGAATCCCTCAAATCTCATTTATACCGAACGCGGTTCTTATAACATGAACTCAAAAGAGGTGTATCTAAAGAAGAATTCGCGCATACACTATAACGGAAAAACACTTACCGGAGACGATATGTACTTTAACCAGATCAGCGGCTTCGGTACGGCCAAAGGCAACGTTACCCTGCGCGATCCTGCTGAAAACCGCTACCTGAAAGGCGGCTACGGCGAAATCTACGAGAAGAAAGACTCTGCTGTAATGACGGAAAAACCTTATGCCGTGAAGATTTTAGAGAAAGACTCCATGTACTTCTCTGCGCAGAAGCTCTTGGCTTACCAAAAGGTAGATGATAATGATCCGCTGAAAAAGAAGAGTTTCTTGCGGGCGTTTCGCAAGGCGCGTATGTACAAATCGAACATACAGGTGCGCGCAGATTCTTTAAGTTTTAATGAAACCGATGGTATCATGCACCTCTTCGGCGCGCCAATTGCCTGGAGTGGCGAGAAACAGGTGACCGGGGATAAGATAGAAGCCTACTTCGATACCGAGAAAGAGTATATAGACTCGCTGAAAGTCATTGGCAACGCCTTCGCCATCAGTAAGGCAGATTCGCTTAATCTGAAAGACGAGTTTAACCAGGTCAAAGGCAAACTCATGACGGTTTATTACAAAGAAAACCAAATAAGCCTGGCAAAAGTCATCGGCAATGCCCAGGCGATTACCTATGCCGACGACCAGAATGAAAGCACCAAACAGGTCGAGCGCATCGGCGTAGCCCTGTCAACCTGTGGCACCATCGAAGCCGAGTTTGATGAAAATAAGGTCCAGATCATCGCCTGCAACGTAGGCGCCAATTCAGATGTCTATCCGATGAGCCTGATCGCGCGGGAGCGGCGCTTCTTCCCCGACTTCAACTGGAATACTAAAGACCGACTGAGGCGCTGGGAAGACATCTTCCTCGACACGCCCGGTTATGAGGAAATACAGTACGAACCCGCAGATACCCTCTATAACCAGGCACAGAAGGCCATAGACGAAGCCAAGGCAAAGGAAGAAGCCAAACGGCCAAAACGGGTAAGGAAGTAACCGAAACCAATATCGTCACCAATATCTTGGTTTTGTCGCGTGCGTTTCAGCTAACACTTTGGGGACATTCAAACCGAAAGATGCTTGATGCTGTTGAGGGATTCAGGAGCATCGAAAATAAATGGTGTTCCGCCGGAACACCTTCTGTGTAGAAAAACAGATTTGGAAATAAGGCGCGTTCCGTAGGAACGCTATCTCTTTTAAATAAAAATGTACTATCAAATGCAAACAGATTTCTTTAAATACCAGGCCCAAACCACACAATTTGCAGCAGGTTTCGAGGTAGAAAAAGCCGAAGGCAGTTATATCTATGGCAAAGATGGCCGCAAATATCTTGATTTTGTCGCGGGCGTTTCCGCCAACACGCTCGGACATTCGCATCCGAAGATCGTGGAAGCCATCAAGACACAGGCTGAAAGATACCTGCACGTGATGGTATACGGCGAGTATGCGCAGGAGATGCCCGTGAAACTTTGTAAGCTTCTTGCAGAAGCAACACCCGATCCTTTGGAAGTAACTTACCTGGTAAATTCCGGTGCGGAAGCCATCGATGGCAGCTTGAAACTCGCCAAAAGATATACGGGCAGGGAAGAGATTGTCTCCTTTAAAAATGCTTATCACGGCAACACGCACGGCGCACTTTCGGTGTCGGGTAATGAATATCACAAGCGTGAGTTCCGGCCTTTGCTGCCGATGGTCAGTTTTATTGAGTTCAACTCACTGCCGGATCTGGAAAAGATTACGGACAAAACTGCCGGCGTCATCCTGGAAACCATTCAGGGCGCCGCAGGGTTTCTGCTGCCGGAAGCCGATTATCTTAAAAAACTCAAAGCGCGTTGCGAGGAAGTAGGCGCACTCCTGATTCTGGATGAGATACAGCCCGGTTTCGGACGTACGGGTAAGTTGTTCGCTTTTGAGCATTATGGCATCGTGCCCGATATCCTGGTGATGGGCAAAGGCATGGGCGGCGGTGTGCCGGTAGGCGCGTTCATGAGTTCACGCAAAATAATGGAAACACTGTCTCATTCGCCAAAATTAGGGCATATCACCACGTTTGGCGGCAATCCTTTAATAGCGGCCGCGAGTTATGCCACGCTGCATGAAGTGCTTGAGTCTGGTCTTATGGATGAAGTGCACGCCAAAGAAGAACTGTTCCGCGAGCTGCTTGTACACCCCAAAATAAAGAACATCAATGGAAGAGGCCTGATGCTGGCGGTGAATCTCGGCTCGCCCGAGTTCACACTTAAGGTTGCCGCGCGCTGTATGGAACTTGGGTTGGTGGTTTTCTGGCAACTCTACCGAAACGAATATCTGCGTATTTCGCCTCCTTTGACCTTATCTTTTGATGAAATCCGTGAGGGGTGCGGCATCATTCTTCAGGCCATTGAGGAGACAACGGTATGAGGTTCGAAAAGGGAACGGACAGGACTTTTAGCCCCGATCGAAGCATTTGTCTGAGCTCGCCCGGGGCCTGGAAAGGCCCCGGGCAGCGAGTGCGCAGAGCGGGTGAGAACCTGAAAGGGAAAACGGTGTTTTATGCTCCTAAAAACTGTGTTTTTTGTGCCTGTTTATTGCTTAAATAAAAATTTATTTTATATATTGCGCAACAATAAAATTAGGGAGCAATATGGCGAAAACGAAGGTGCAATACGAATTTCCAATGCACTGTCAGTCGGAGATTTTGTATGAATATATGGCAAGTGCAGAGGGACTTTCTGAGTGGTTTGCCGATGAGGTGGTAGAGAAAGGCGACGACTTCTACTTCAGCTGGAACGGTGGGCCGGCTGAAAAGGCAACGCTGATCCGTTATAAACCTGAGAGTTTTGTACGCTTTCGCTGGGAAGAGGATGAGGGTACGAAGAATTTCTTTGAGATGACGATTATGATTGATGATATTACGGAAGACTTGTCTTTGAATATAACCGACTTCTGCGATCCTGGTGATGAGAATGAGAACCAGCTGTACTGGGAGAATCTTATTGAAAACCTGAAGATAAAACTCGGGGCCTCTTAGTATTTTATACCATAATTTGATGAACGATTTTTTCGTTCATTATTTTTTTATTAAACCAGCAATTTTGAAAGATTTTACTTTTTATTCGGGTGATTTTCTGCCGGAAAACCGCGCTTTTCTATACGGTGACGCTGTACGTGTATCGTTCTTTATTCATAACTCGAAACTTATCATGGGCGAGGAGTGTTATTTCTTCTTGATGGCCAGCATGCGCAAAATGCGTATGCATATCCCCATGAGTTATACGTTGGAGTTTTTTCAGCAGCTTATCGCCGAAAAAGTGCTTCATCAGGGGATTGATGCAGCGGTGATTGACTTCCTGGTTTACCGCGGTACCAGCACAACGGCGCTGCATAAAGCGGAAGTTTCTTTCTTCGCGAGGATAAAACCTGGTATTGATGTGCTGCAGATTGGTGACGCACTGCAGCTTGACCTGCTGAAAGACCTTAGTGTGAACACGCACTTGTTAAGCAATATACGGGTGCACAGTCCTGAAAATACCTACGCTGAAATCTATGCGAAAGAAAATGACCTTGATGAGGTGATTCTGCTTAACCCGCAGAAAAGGATCGCACGCAGCATTTCAGGGAATCTGCTTTTCCTGGATCATGACACGATTAAAATCCCCAAGCAGTCGGAAGGTGCCTATATTTCGCCACTGATGGAAAACTTTGTGACCTTTGTCCATAAAAACAGGCTGGCGGAGATTCAGGAAGCGGAGATGATCGCATTTGAGTCTCAGAAAGCAGAGGAAATACTGCTGATCTCTGATGAGAAAGGCGTTTTCAGTGTATCGAAAATCCGAAACAAAACATTTTCAGCCACACGTTTTACAGAAATGGTGGCGCAATGGCGTACACAGTTTGTGTAAACTTATGACTTTCTTTAGTTCATTGATACATCTTCTGGCGCATTGGCCCACAGCAGATATTCGCCGCCGAGGTTTTGCATGATGCTCTTCCAGAGCCCATGATCGTTGGGTAACGTATAATCGAGCTGATAGACTTCTACGGCGGTCCACATTTTACGGCGTATCTCTTGCTCCAGCTGTTGTGGTGCCCAGCCAGAATAGCCGGAGAATACTTTGATGTCTGCCACCGAAATGCGCTGTTCTATAATAGCGGTTACTACGCTTTCGATATCTTCTGTTAAGTAGAAATCATCATCTATCTGCGAGAAGTTTTCTGTGATTTTATGGCCTTTGCAGATGAAGAATATTTTGTCGTTTTCTACCGGTCCGCCTTCATAAACCGCTACCGGAAAACCAAATATACGCAACAAACGTGCGCTCATCTGCTGGTTTTTCTTATTAAGGATAAGGCCAAAAGCCCCTTCCGGATTATGATCTATGATAAGGACTACGGACCGTGAAAAGATGTCGCCGGAAATATCGGGAGTGGATATTAATATTTTACCTTTGTAAGTGTTATTCATCTGTTGCGGAGGTTTATATGGAACCTCCATCAAAAATAAAAAAAAATTAATGGAAAAGTTGCACGACCACCGAAAAAATTATGCGAAAGCTGAACTTCTGGAAAACGAAATAAAAGAAAACCCGCTGGAACAATTCCACCAGTGGTTCCTTGATGCACAGGAGAATCCTGCTATTTCAGAGGCTAACGCAATGTCGGTTTCAACTGTGGACACAGATGGCTGCCCGCGTACCCGCATGGTGCTCCTTAAAGAGTATACTTGGGAAGGATTCATTTTCTATACCAACTACCACAGCAGAAAGGGGAAATCCATTGAAGCCTGTCCTAAAGCCTGTCTGCATTTTTTCTGGCCAGCGCTGGAAAGACAGGTCATCATTAAAGCAAGTGTTGAGAAAATAGCGGAGAACCTAAGTGATGGTTATTTTCATTCAAGGCCACAGGGGAGCCAGCTCGGCGCAGTGGTTTCGCCACAAAGCCAGGTAATCCCAAATCGTCAATTCCTTGAAGATCAGTTGGCTGCTATTGAGAAAAAGTTTGCAGGGAAAGAAGTTACGCGGCCTATAAATTGGGGAGGTTATCTTGCAAAACCTTATGAGATCGAATTCTGGCAGGGCCGTCCCAACCGCTTGCATGACCGTATTATTTATGAACTGCAGCAAGATTTTGATTGGAAGATCTCGCGTCTCGCACCTTGAAAGCATGAAAAAACCTCACTGTTCAGTGAGGTTTTCATTTTCTGTAACAGTAGTTTATTTCTTTTTACCACCCATTACTGAATCCGCTAACTCTGCACCAGCCTTGAACTTTGCAACAGTCTTAGCAGCAATTTTAATTGGTTTTTTAGTAGCAGGGTTGATGCCTTGTCTTGCCGCTCTCTCTGCTACAGAGAAAGTACCGAAGCCAACCAAAGAAACTTTGCCATCTTTTTTAGATAAAGTTGCAGTAACATTGGAGATGAAAGATTCCAGAGCTGCCTTTGCAGCTACTTTAGTAATGCCGGCATCATTTGCCATAGCGTCGATTAATTCAGACTTGTTCATAATAATTATTATTAGGGTTAGTTTTGTAATTAAAGCAAATATAAAACAATTTTCAAATTGCGCAAATTAATTACACATATTTAAAATAAAATTGATTGAAAGCCGAAATTTAACGAAAAGTTCCGAATTTACTGCCTATACAGAATATCGGGCTTTACAGCCCGTACGGTTTCGGAAAATCCTTTAGCTGTCGCAGTTTTCGATATTTACCCTTTTAAGATTTAATTTTGCGAATAATTTAAAAATAAATTCTTATTTACTTAAAATATATCATCATCATACCATTAATTTTTTAAAGATGTTCTGATAGAAAATATATAAATTTGCGCCATGTTAATTGAAGTTTTTAAATCAAAAATACACCGCGTCCGCGTTACCGAATCGGATCTTAATTATATCGGGAGCATTACCATAGATGAAGACCTGTTGGAAGCTTCGGGGATTGTCGTAGGCGAACGGGTATATATTGTAAATGTAAACAACGGCGAACGCTTTGACACTTACGCGATAAAAGGCAAACGAAAATCCGGAGAGATCTGCCTGAACGGCCCTGCAGCACGCAGGGTACAGAAAGACGATATCATCATCATCATTGCCTATGCACAGATGACCCCCGAAGAAGCCCAGGACTTTCAGCCGAAAATCATCTTCCCGGACGAGCGAACCAACCTCCTTACTTAACGATCTTTAAAAATTTTTCTGTTGGAAGAAAATAAAAAAACTAATCCGCTAAAAACCTTTCTTACCATTTTAGTTTCCCTTGTGGTTGCGGCACTTTTCATGTGGTTCGCACTTAAAGGGATCGAAATCCAGAAGATTGCAGGCTATTTTGCCAAAGCCAATTACCTCTGGGTAGGGGTGCCGCGGCGTTTGGGATTTTGGCATATTGGTTTCGGGCCGTTCGATGGAACCTGCTACTGGAACCGATGGGATACCAGATATCGAACAGTAATGCGTTTTGGACCATCTCTTTCGGGTATTTAATGAACCTTACCATTCCGCGAAGTGGGGAAGTGGCACGCTCTACCGCGCTTTTCAGCGTTGAAAAAGTACCGGTGGACAAATCTTTCGGGACCATTATTCTTGAAAGGGTGGTGGACCTGATCTGTATGGCCGGTTTTTTATTGCTTACCCTGATATTCAAATATGACGCGATCTACGCATTCTATCAGCATATAACCCAAGAACAGAACAAGCATACGACAACCGAAACAAGCAATAAAATGTACCTGTTCCTCGGAGGTTTTGTAATACTGGCCATTGTGTTTTTTATTTTAAGGAAAAAACTGGCGCAGTTCCCCATTTACCAAAAAGTAGCCAATTTTGGCAAAGGCATCTTCCAGGGGCTAATGTCTATATTCAAATTAAAGCAAAAACTGAAATTTACCCTGCTCACCCTTGCGATTTGGGTATCTTATTACCTTGCGGCCTATCTGATATGTTTTGCCTTGCCTGAAACATCGGCCTTTACATTTGCTGACGGTTTTTTTATTATCGTAGTAGGCACTCTGGGCATGATGGTGCCGGCTTCGGGAGGAATCGGGGCATTTCATTTCGCCCTTAAATTAGGCATCACAGCACTGTTCCTATCCACAGGTCGTAATCCGGAAGAGGGTGGCGAGATCGGACTTTCCTACGCATTTATCTCACATACCATGCAACTGGCCATTATGTTGGTGATGGGCATGATTTCGGTGCCTGTGCTGGCGCGGGCGCGCGGGAAAAACATCAGTTAAATAAAAAAATATCTGCTATGGAAACCAAAGCAGATATTTTCATCATCCAAAAGCTCTTTTCAATAAACTTTCCACCTTCGGCTCGCTACCGCGGAAGTCTTTGTAAAGTTCCATCGGGTCCTTGGTGCCGCCCGATGAAAGCAGTTTTTTATATTTCGCCGCGATTTCGGGGTTGAAGATGCCGTTTTCTTTAAAGTATTGGAAAGCATCCGCATCCAGCACTTCGGCCCATTTGTAAGAATAATATCCTGCCGAATAACCACCTTGGAAGATGTGTGAAAAGCTTGTACTCAAAGCAGTTTCTGGATTTGTTGGGTACAGGTTGGTCGCTATGGTCTCTTCTGTCTCAAAGGTTTTAATATCTTCAACTTTCTCGGGGCGGGTATGATATGCCATATCAAGCAATCCGAAGCCAAGCTGCCTTAAAGTTTGGTAACCTTCCATAAAGTTTTTCGAGTCTGATATCTTCTGGATTTTTTCATCAGATAAGATTTCATTGGTTTGGTAGTGCTTGGCAAAGGTCTTAAGAAACTCTGGTTCGTAACAGAAATTCTCTAAAAATTGTGACGGAAGTTCTACAAAGTCCCATTTTACAGACGTACCCGAAAGATTTGGGTAAACGGTATCTGCCAAGACGCCATGTAGCGCGTGCCCGAATTCATGAAAAAGTGTGGTGACCTCCTGGAAGGTCAGTAAGCTTGGGGTATCGGCTGTGGGTTTAGTGAAATTACACACCACTGATATGTGCGGGCGATGATCCACACCGTCTTTTTTATACTGGTTTCGGAAACTGGTCATCCACGCACCGGCTCTTTTGCCTTTCCTGGGGAAGTAATCTGCATACAGCAACGCTTTGAACTGCCCGTTTTCAGTGATTTCGTAGGTTTTTACTTCATCGTGATATTTTTGCACTTCATCGGTTTCTTTAAAATGTAAACCGAAGAGCTTTTCTGCCAGACCAAACACCGCGTCCTGAACTTTTTCGAGCTGAAAATAAGGTTTCAGTTCTTCATCATCGATATCGAATTTGGCTTTCCTGAGTTTTTCAGCGTAAAAAGCATGGTCGTAGCTTTGCATGTCCACAATTCCGTCGGCGGCGGCAAGGGATTTCAGTTCCTCGATTTCCTGTGTGGCGTATGGAGTTGCCTTCACAAGCAGTTCATGTAAAAAAGCAGTGACTTTCTCGGGAGATTTTGCCATTCTTTCTTCTAAAACAAAATCCGCGTACGTGTGATAACCTAAAAGTTTGGCTTTTTCCTGTTTTAGGGTGATGATTTCGCGGATAAGATGCTGGTTATCATACTCATTCTGCTGGAAAGCCTTTTTACCGTTGGCCAAAGCGATTTCCCGGCGTAATCCCCTGTTTTCAGCGTAGGTCATCAGCGGGATGTAGCTGGGGTATTGCAGCGTAATCACAAAACCTTCAAGCCCGCGCTCCTTGGCTTCTTCGCGGTACTGCTGCAGAACCGCGGAGGGTATGCCGGCAAGTTCTTTTTCATCAGTGATATGTTTGAAATAGTGATTGGTTTCTGCCAATACATTTTGCCCGAACTGAAGTGATTTTTTCGAGAGTTCAATGCTGATTTCCTTAAATCTGGCTTTGTCTTTTTCATTTAGCAATGCGCCGCTTCGTACAAATCCTTTATAGGTTTCGGTAAGCAGCGTTTGCTGTTCGGTATCTAAAGTATATTGTTGGCTATCGTCATAAACTTTTTTAATCCTTGCGAACAGTTGTTCGTTTTGGGAGATTTTTGCTGAGAATTCAGTCAGCATCGGCGAAACTTCCTGGGCGATTTTCTGTATTTCATCATTGGTTTCAGCAGAATTTAGGTTGAAGAATATGCTGGAGGCGATATCGAGTTGTTGCCCTGAATAGGCCAGCGCTTCGATGGTGTTTTCAAAAGTAGGCGGCTCGGGATTGTTGACGATGTTATTGATTTCTGTTTCAGAAGCTTCGATAAGCGCTTTGAATGCGGGCAGAAAATGTACTTCTTTTATTTCCCGAAAGGGCGCTGCGTGATGTTTTGCCGAAAAGTTTTGTAACAGTGGATTTTGCATATAGGTTGTGTTTGTCTGCGAGAATTGATTTCAAAGGGTAAATTTACTCAATTTTTAACTTTATATTTGTTAAGACATAAACGCGGACCGATGCCACACCATTTATTGCTTATCCTTCATCTGTTGGGCGCTGCCATCTGGGTTGGCGGCCACCTGATCCTTTCCATTGCGATCTTACCTGAAGTACTGAGGAAGCAATCCCCAGAAATCCTGTTGAATTTCGAAAGAAAATATGAAAAGATCGGGATTCCGGCACTTATTATAATGGTTGTTTCTGGCGTATGGATGGCGCTGAACTTTGGTGTAGGCGTTTCTCACTGGTTTTCGTTCAGTAATCCGATAGAAACTGTGGTGTCGCTGAAACTGCTGTTACTGTTCACGACTGTATTATTTGCCTTAAGCGCCAACATTTTTGTGCTTCCTAAACTTTCACCCAAGCTACTTCCGGTAATGGCGTTTCATATCATAAGCGTTACATTATTGGGCGTGGCCATGCTTGTTCTCGGCAGTTTTGTACGATACGGCGGACTGAACTTCTGATGGCTTTTCGGCTGGTTCTACTCTTAAAAAAAACTCTCTTACATAAAATCATCAAAAATAATTACCTTAAATTTGCCCTGTCACCGAAAAAAACGGGTGATTAATAATTAAGAATTACTGCATGAGAAAAATTACAGCGATTGCGCTGCTGTCTATAGCCTTGGTAGCTTGTAACAAAGAAACCAAAACCGTAACTAAAACAGATCCTGAAACCGGCAAGACCATTACCGTAGAAGTGCCCGCAGAAGACGCTGGTATTGCTGCCGATGCCGCCGTGCAAAATCCCGCCATTAAAGATTCCTTAGGGGTCTATACCCAATCTTTCAAACTGAAAGTTGGTGAAACTTACCCACTCATCACGTATCAGAAAGATGTGCAGACCATGACTGCGCCCGATGGTAAAATGCAGAGCGGAACTACTGAAAGTACCGATGAAATGACCTTTACCGTAAATAAATTCGAGAACGGGGTTTACGATATTACAATTAATCTGCTAAGCAAACGAAACGCACAGTCGGCCAACGGAAAAAGCATCATAGTCGATACCAAACTCGCCGAACCGAAAGAAGAACAGCTGAAAATGATGTGGAAGGTCAACAAAGCCTTGGTAGGCAATAAACTTTCATTGAAAATGAAGGAATCCGGTGAGGTGATGTCGATTACCGGTTTCGATCCGGTGTATGCCAAAGTAACGGCTTCAGTGGGAAGCGTATTGAAGGAAGCCGCGCAGAAAAAAGCTTTTAACGAAAGCTTTAAGCAAAGTTTTAACGAGAAAATCCTGAAAGATCAGTTTACAAAAAATTTACTGCTGATTCCGGCAAAAGGTGTGAAATTGGGCGAAAAATGGACCCGCACGGAGAATGCCAGTGCTGATGGTAAAATAAAGATCACTACTCATTACACGCTCAAGAATGTAGCTAACGGTTTGGTAACCATTGATGTGACAGGCGGGATTCCTAAAAAATCGGACAAGAAAACACAGGAAGGCATTACCCGAAGCCTAAGTTCTGAACTGACGCAGAGCGGTACCATATTACTGGACCAAAATACCGGTTGGATCAAGAACCAGAACATCGCTGTAAATACGCTGCAAACCGAAACCCTCTCTGATGGTAAACAGTCGCAGAGCATGAAAAGCGCCTCTAAGTCTACGGTCGTCGTTAATCCAAATAAATAAATTATAACTTCAGCAAATGAAATATATTTTAGAAATAATCCTCACGGTCATTATCATTTTCTTCCTTTGGAATATTCTAAAAAGATTGTTTTTCACCGCTTTTTACCGGTTTCCAAAACCACCCAATGGCCCCAGACCGAACCAAAGCAAAACCAAAGCCTCAAAAGATCCCAAACTAAACTGGGATGCCGAAACAGTGGAGTATGAGGAAGTGAAGGAAAACAAAGACCACAGATAAATCAACAGCCCTTTTTAATTTAATTTTAAAGGGTTTTTAATACACCAAACATGGCAAAAAACAGAATAACCCTCATCATCATCGGCAGCTTGGTTGCCTTTGTGGTTATCGCACTTCTATACGCGCACCCTGTGCTTATAGGCAAGCAGCTTTATCAGCATGATATCGTACAGTACAAAGGTGGTGCAAAAGAACTGCTGGACTACCGCGCGCAAAACGGTGAAGAAACCTACTGGAGCAACTCTATGTTCGGTGGGATGCCCACTTATCAGATGGGCGCGCAGTTCCGGGGTGATGTCATTAAAAAGATTGATGATATCCTGAACTTTTTGCCCAAACCGGCCAATTACATCTTCCTGCTCTTTGCTGGGTTTTACCTTTTAGGCATTGTAGCCGTCCGTGACTGGAAGTATGCACTGCTTGGTGCTACTTTTTTCGGGCTTTCCACCTATTTTTATATTGCGCTGGCGGCAGGGCACAACGGTAAAATACACACAGTGGCTTACTTTGCACCTTTGCTGGCAGGGATTCTTCTGGTCTACATCCGGAAAAAATACATTATTGGGTTTATAGTAACCGCTTTATTCATGGGGCTTCAGATTGCGGCAAACCATCCGCAGATGACCTATTACCTCTTTATTGCGCTGGCTTTCTTGTTCGTCTCAGAACTGGTTCGGGCAGCAAAAGGAAGGACGACTTGGCGGCATTTCGGCATTTCATCAGGGATTCTGGCGCTGGCCTTTTTACTTGGCATCGGCATGAATTCACAAAGGTTGATGGCCAATGCTGAATATGTGACTGAGACCGTGCGCGGCAAACAGATCCTGAATAATGAAAGCCACACTTCCGGCAAATCCGGCATGGATAAAGAAAGCATGTTGATGTGGAGTTACGGCAAACTCGAAACCTTCAATCTTTTTATACCCCGACTGATGGGTGGCGCCAGTAACGAAAAAGGCTCCGAACAAATGATGGGTAAAATCCAAGAACTGGTACAGGCTAACGTCAGTTCACAGGAAGAATTAGACCGCATTGGCCAGGGGCTTGGCTCGCTAACCTATTGGGGCGAACAACCGGGGACTTCAGGGCCAGCTTATCAGGGTGCGGTGGTTTGCTTTTTAGCGTTGCTAGGCTTCTTTTTCGCGCCGAAAAAATTCCGTTACTGGATTTTGGGGGCTTCTACGCTCACCATCATGTTGGCATGGGGAAGTAATTTTATGGTTTTATCAGACTTTTTCATTGATTTGGTTCCGTTTTACAATAAGTTCCGTGCGCCAAGTTCAATATTAGTCGTGGCAGAACTCTTATTCCCGCTCATCGCTGTCATCGGACTTTATTACTTCTTCAATGACAATAACAAAACGGAGGCAGATGCTTCCCGTGAAGATGATAAGAAGAAAATACTTATTTATGTAAGTGCCACGGTTTTAGGGATCACTTTTCTGCTTCTGTTATTCGGGAAAGGGATTTTAGGATTCCATACCGATCAGGAGAAAACGTATCTTCCGCCATATCTGCTTGATTTTCTGGTTGATGAAAGATTCAGCATGTTCCGGGCTGATGCCATCAAAGCCATAATGTATGTGGGGATCACCGCAACGGTGCTGTATCTCGGTCTTAAAAATAAACTGAATCAAAACATTGCGCTTCTGATAATCGGGGCCGTAAGTCTCTTCGACCTTTGGAGTGTGAACAAGCGCTATCTGAACAGTGATAACTTCATCGACAAAACCTTTACGGATAACCCATTCCAGACGGAAAACTCAGATTTGCTGATGCATAAAGTAGGTGATAACCAAAACCTACAGACACTTTTGCAAAACGCGGCTGTAAATAAAACTTTAGAAACCATCGCTGAAAAAGACCAGACGCATTATCGGATCTACAACCAGGTGCTGGGGACGTTCAGCGAGACCAACACGTCTTATTTCAAAGCATCGGTGGGTGGTTATCACGCCGTGAAGCTTCGCCGGTATGATGATCTTATTAACGCCTACTTCAGTAAAATGGATACTGTGAAGGTGCCGCGCATCCTGAATATGCTCAATACCAAATACATGATCTTTGGTGATACAGAAAATCCGCAGACTGTGATGAACCCCGAGAATAACGGCAACGCATGGTTCGTGTCACAGGTAAAGTTTGTGGATACCCCTAATGAAGAACTTCTGCAAATCGGTGAGGTGGATACTAAGAAAGTAGCGATTGTTTCTGCAGAGGATAAGGATTATTTTAACGGGAAGTCTTTGGCATCTGATGTTGCGGCAAGCATACAGTTAACCAAATATCAACCTAATAAACTGGAATACAGTATACAGTCCCGCGCACCGCAATTGGCTGTCTTTTCAGAAATGTATTACCCAAAAGGCTGGAAGATGATGTTGGATGGGAAAGAAGTTCCTTACCTCAAGGTCAATTATCTTCTGCGTGCGGTGCATGTACCTGCGGGCAAGCACACCCTGTCAATGATATTCGAGCCAGCGGTGATCCAGACCGGTAAAATCATCTCCTTCATCTGTTTCGCAGTGTTTATATTGCTGAGTGTTTTTGGATTGGTTTACCTCTACCGCCGCTCCAAACAAAATGAAGTTACCGCATAATCGGATGGATTCACCAAAAAAAATATTAATCATCAGTTACTATTGGCCACCGGCGGGAGGGCCTGGTGTACAGCGGTGGCTAAAATTTGTTAAATATCTGCCCGATTTCGGTTGGGTACCCACGGTTTTCGTTCCAGAAAACCCAAGTTATCCGATTGTAGATGAATCCCTGCAAAAAGAAGTTTCCGCAGATTTGCGTGTTATCAGGACCAAAATCTGGGAGCCTTATCAAATTGCTGAACTTTTCGGAAAAGACAACAAGAAATTCAAGGCCGGCCAGTTTGATGTCGGTAAAAACCAAAACTGGAAATCGAAACTATCTATTTGGGTTCGAGGCAATTTTTTCATTCCAGACGCACGTGTTTTTTGGGTGAAGCCTTCTGTGAAATATCTTAAGAATTATCTTCAGAATAATCATTTCGATGCGTTGGTGACCACAGGCCCGCCACATTCTGTGCATTTAATTGGGTTAGAATTAAAAAAGATTTTTCCGAAGCTGAAGTGGGTGGCGGATTTCCGTGATCCCTGGACCGATATCTCGTATTATAAACACCTGAAACTTACCAAAAAATCTGACCGTAAACACCACCAATTAGAGCAGCAAGTTTTCGAAAATGCCGACATTACCTTGGCGACCAGCTATGCTGACGCTGAAAATTTCCGGCAGAAAGGGGCAAACGTGTTTTGTATTACCAACGGTTTCGATGGTGCTACAGAAAGCATTGAAGCCCCTAGTGAGAAGTTTACACTGAGCTATATAGGTGTGCTTGAGCAACTTAGGAATCCGGTAATCCTGTGGCAGGTTTTAAATGAATTGTTAGCCGAGAACAGTGGTTTTTCTAATGACTTCAAATTAAAATTTGTTGGCAGGGTTGATGATAAAATTCTGCTTGATATTGAAAATTCTGCATTGGGAAATCATGTGGAATATTCTGGTTATTTGCCACACGCCGCTGCTAATGAAGCCATGCAATCGGCACATTTATTATTGATTACCAATTTCCCGGAACCACAGTCGAAAGGCATTATCCCTGGAAAAATCTTTGAATACCTTGCAAGTGGAAATCAGATTCTGTCTTTTGGTCCCGCCGAAAGTGATGTACAGAAAATATTGGCTGAAACGCAGGCAGGGATGCACTTTACCTATACAAATGCAGGTCCGCTAAAAGATTTTATCCTCACGCAATACCTCCACTGGAAAAGTGGGAAACCAAAAAGACCCAGCGCTAATATCGAGCGTTTTTCGAGGAAAAACCTGACGGCTGAACTCAGCAGGCTGCTGGCGTGAGGTAGATGCTTATCTTGGGGCGGCGGCGAAGCCGCCGCCCCAAGATAAGAACTGAAGGTTATAAACTATAACACAAAAAAAGAGCAAAATAATATTTTGCTCTTTTTCGTACATAAAATGAGTTGTTACAACCAACCCATTTCCTTCATCCATTCATCGTTATAGATTTTCCCTACGTAACGCGAACCGTGGTCGTGTAAAAGTACGACGATGATGTCATCTTTGGTAAACTGATCTTTCATCTGTACCAGCGCTGAGATGGCGCTTCCGGCAGAATAACCACAGAAAATACCTTCTTCTTTGGCCAGTTTTCTTGCATAAATGGCCCCGTCCTTATCGGTTACCTTTTCAAAATGATCAATCAGCGACATATCATAGTTTTCCGGGATGATGTCCTCACCAATGCCTTCTGTGATATAGGTGTAGGCGTGGTCATAGTGAAGTTCGCCGGTTTCGTGAAACTCCTTTAAAATAGAACCATAGGTATCTACCCCAATCACTTTAATATCCGCATTTTTTTCTTTGAAGAATTTACCACAACCCGAGATAGTTCCTCCCGTGCCGGCACCTACTACGAAATGGGTGAGTTTACCCTCGGTTTGTTCCCAGATTTCCGGAGCGGTAGATTCGTAATGCGCGGTTCGGTTCGAAAGGTTATCGTATTGGTTGACGTACCAGCCGTTTTCAGTTTCAGTGGCAAGCCTTTTAGATACACTATAGTAAGACCGTGGGTCTGTAGGCTTCACATCGGTGGGGCAAACGATCACTTCCGCACCTACAGCGCGCAGGATGTCGCATTTTTCTTTGGACTGTTTAGAGTTGGTGACGAAAATACATTTGTAGCCTTTTACGATAGCGGCGAGCGCAAGGCCCATCCCTGTATTGCCCGAAGTTCCTTCGATAATGGTACCGCCGGGTTTCAGTCGGCCGTCTTTTTCGGCATCTTCAATCATTTTCAATGCCATACGGTCTTTTACGGAATTACCGGGATTAAAGGTTTCTACTTTGGCAAGTACCAGCGCAGGGAAGTCGTCGCCCAGTACTTTGTTGAGTTTTACAAGCGGCGTGTTACCGATGGTTTCTAATATGTTATTTGAATATTTCATAAATGTTGATATATTATTCTAAGTATATTTAATGGATTTTACGGGAGAAATTTTACTGATCAGATAGCTGGGGAGAATCAGTGCTATCGCCGCCACCAGCAGAATCCCGAGAGAAATACTTACCATATGCAGAATGTTAAGGTCAACCGGTACTACGCTTAAGTAATAATTTTCCGGATTCAGCTGTATAAGGCCAAAGTATTTCTGTAATAATAAAAAGCTGACACCAATAAGGTTCCCGAAAATCAGTCCCGGAATCATGATCAACAAGGTGTAATTGATGAAAATCGCCTGGATCTGCCGGTTGGTAGCGCCCAGTGTTTTCAGCATACCGATGGAGTTGGTTCTTTCAATGATTAAAATGAGCAACACCATCACAATGTTAATGATGACTACAATCAGCATGATGCTGATGATGAGTACGATGTTGGTATCGAAAATGGCGATAAAATCCATGATCTGCGGATATTCATCCGTCGCTTTCAATGTGTAATTCTGGTAGCCGGCCAGGCGGTCGATCATGGGGGTTTCTTCATCTATATTATCAATGTTTTTCAAGAAAACATCAATGCCGCCCGATTCTCCTTTCTGCATCCCCTGTATTTTCCGGGCATGGTTGATGTCACCAATTACAAAAAGGTCATCAATCATCTTGATGTCCGTTTTATAGATTCCCACAACCTCGAACTTCCGGTACAGCGGACTTTGGCTTTCCTTGGAAAACACTGCGACAATGCTGTCCTTCACGCCCAAATGAAGGTCTTTTGCTATTTTTTCGGAAATACAGATGCTGTTGTTATAACCATCTTCTGTAATTTTTGGCGTGTTTCCCTTAATTAAAAATTTCTTGAAGCGTTCACTGTCAAAATCCTTCCCGACACCTTTAAAGATAATGCCTGCAAAATTGTGCTCATTGCGCATAATCCCGCTTACGGAAACAAATTTCTGTGTGCCTGCGACTGCTGGTATATCCTTTATTTTCGCGAGCTGAAGACCTTCTGTCTGAAGCACCGATGAGTTATAAGAATTATTCGACTGTTTGGATTTAATGGAGATGTGCCCCGAAAAATCCGCCATTCGTTCTTTTATAGCCCTTTTCGATCCCAAACCTGTGGAAACCGTAATCAGCGAAACAATAACGCCAAGGGCTACCGAAAGCCGACCGATAAAGACAATAATCCTTGAGAGGTTATTTTTATTATCTTTGGAAAATGCTATTTTTTTAGAAAAATATAACGGAAATTTCAAACCGATGGATTTAATCGCCAAAATTAAAGATTTACTGTTGATTGTGCTAATTTATTTCGGGTTTTACCAATTGAATTATGCGCAAGACATTGATTATAATGGTTTTAAAACAGGAGCCGATCGTCACGAACTGTATTTGCCTTTGCTGAAAGGAAAAACCATCGCTGTAGTGACCAACCAGACAGGTTTGCGGGCCGACCGTACGTTTCTCGTGGATTTTCTGATTTCAGAGAACATAAGCATCAAATCCATTTTCGCGCCGGAACATGGTTTTCGTGGTGATGCCGATGCAGGCGAACATGTAAAAAACGGTACCGATGCCAAAACAGGCATTCCCATCATCTCATTGTACGGAGCCAACAAAAAGCCGAAGGCAACACAACTGAAGGATGTTGATATCATTTTGTTTGATATTCAGGATGTTGGCGTTCGGTTTTATACCTATATTTCGACCTTGACATATGTGATGGAAGCCGCGGCCGAAAACGGGGTAGAAGTGATGGTGCTTGACCGCCCGAATCCGCACGACGGTTATATTGATGGGCCTGTACTAAAGCAACGCTGGACGAGTTTTGTAGGGATGCATCCGGTCCCTGTCGTGTATGGGCTTACAATTGGCGAATACGGAAAAATGGTGAACGGTGAAAAGTGGCTGAAGAACGGTGTACAGGCGAAATATACCTTAATTCCGATGCAGAATTATCACAAGACAAAACGGTACGGCGTGTCGGATAAGCCTTCGCCTAATTTACCGAATGACCAGTCAATAAATCTGTACCCGAGTTTATGTTTTTTTGAAGGCACCCAGGTTTCCGTAGGACGTGGGACACCGCTCCCTTTCCAGATCTACGGTAGTCCGTGGACAAAAGATTTGCCCTACAAGTTTACGCCAAAACCCAACTACGGCGCGAAAGATCCTTTCCTCAACGGTCAATTATGTTATGGCGAAAACCTTTCCGATAATCAGGGAGAATTACGAAGCCTGAATATTGAATGGCTGCTGAAAGCTTACAAAAATTATAAAAATCCTACGCAGGATTTCTTTTTAAAGAATCTGTTTTTTGATAAACTTGCCGGTTCGGATGAACTCCGAAAACAAATGATCGCAGGGAAATCTGCCAAGGAAATTAAAAAATCCTGGCAAAAAGATCTGGCATCTTTCGAGAAAATCCGGGCAAAATACGTAATCTACCCAGATTAATGTAAAAATTAGAGGTCTAGAAACTGGCTCTCACCTGCATCGATCCGATGTGGATGGTGCGCTCGCCGGAATTTCGGCCTTCATAATTCACATTCAGCTGAATGAATGAATTGAGACTTTGCTGTAAAAACAGCGACCAAACCTGGTTCTTCCCCGGTTTCAGACCATCGAGCATCTGGTTGCCGACAATGGAAAAACTGTTGCCCGTAAAATCATTATTGATAAACGAAAAGTTGCCACGTACCGACGTTTTCTTATAATCCCACTGCAAACTGCCGCTTAAATCCATTGTTTTAAGGAACTCTTCGCCGTCCGTTCTGCTTTTTTGTCGAAACGCCGACGAAAATTCTGCCTGCAAAGCCTGCGTGAATTTATATATGACTTTCGGGCGGGTTTCGAGATTGTTCAGTGTATAATCGCGGGAACTGAAAAGCTTTGAGGCATTTTCGATATGGTGCACCGCATTTTCCCAATCCACACGTAAATCTTTGCTGAACCAATAGCCCACATTAAGGAAGTGAGACTGCTGTGAGCGCTCTTCATTACTGAAATTGGCGTTGATTAGGTTTTGATTGTCGATAAACCGATAGCTGCTCTGCCAGCCCGATTGATCTGTTGGGTTAAACTGTGCTGAAGCCAGGATGTTTTGGTTTTTCAGGATCTGATCTTCATTTTTTTCAAATGGATTCAAAACCAAGATTCGGTCTTTTTTGAAAAATGAATTCTGCGAATTGACAGAAATATTAAAATTCCATCGTTTAAGGAACTTATTTTCAGAATTGAATATGACCGAAGGATTTATGAAAAGTGCCAGCTGCAGTTTGTTTTTATTAGAGGGTAAATAATTAACGGTATTGGTATAAACCCTGATGTATTGCGCCAAATCGGTATATTCAGCGGTTTCAAATTCATCGATCTGTTGTATGCCGTCATTGTTATAATCCGTCCATTTATAGATTCCCTGCCCATCCGTTACTTTCAGGTACTGAAATTCGCGCTGCGCTTCCTGGCCGTTCCCGAGTTCATAAAATGCCTGTAAACGCATGCCGTTACGGAACAATTGCTGATTGTACAAAATGTTTCCCACCACAAAATCCTGGTTAAACTGATGGGCCAAATCTTGTTGCTGATAAAAGAATTTCCGGTAATGCACAAGCGCGTTCAGCGTGGTTTTTTCGGTCTTTATTAATTGGCTTTCGGCTACGATTCCTATAATATGGTTCATATCTGTAAGCGAATTATTACGTACCGAATCGTTATCACGGAAATACATTCTCGTTAAAAATTTGGTGCGTGCCGAATCTGCTATTTTTTTCTCAATGAAGATTTCTTTCCAACTGAAACTGGTGACATCCAGCTGATTGATCTCACGGAAATTTTTAACATTATGCTCCATCGCAGCGCCGATCGCCCAGTTGCCTTTGCGCGTCTGATACGCAGACGTTACGTTGCCCCGTGCAAATTTGGTGTCCTGCACCACGCCCTTCGTATCAAGATAAGAAATGTTTCCTTTGGTGGTGAACTTACCACGAAACCAGCCAAAATCAAACTCGTTTTTAAAGCCCGTATAATTTCGCTGCTCATCCAGATAATTCATTTTATAATTAACGAAAGATTTGTTATTCCACTGATTCAGGAAACTGAAAATCAGCCGGTTTTGGGTGATCTGGTTAAACTCTTGCGGCAAATTGAAATCCCGTGAAAAATCAACTTCATTGATGCGGTCGAGAATATGAAAACGCGAATTGATGTGTTGATATTCAAAAGCTGGCGTGCCGCGCCAGTTACGGCTGGTAAAGGTTTTATAACCAAAGATACGGCCGGCATAACCAATGTTTTCATCAGCATCTTTAGACGAGAAAAGATTGATATCGAAATTGCTGAGCGAAACATCCGCGCCAATTTTCCCTTCTTTAAGCAAAAATTCGGAGTTGGCGGAGAAAACCTGCGTTTTTTGCGGCGCTGGTAACTTACGGACTGCCTTATAGTTGCCCATATTTGGCCCTGCATATTCAAAGACGCGGCCATTATTGGTGGTCTGTTTCAGTCGGTAATCACCCATGTTTTCACCAAAATAGGTAAAAGCCACCTGATACAGCGTTTGGTTTTGGTCGGTAGAGAATTCGTAATAATGACCGTTTATATTTTCAATGCGTTGGTAAAGAATTTTATTCACATCATATTCCGCCACCGTTCCGCTTGGCGCGTACATCAGGTCGGGATTGTTGCCCGCAGCTGCCAGGATCTGCTCTTCTTCTTTGCTTAGATTAAGGGAAAGCGGTGCGTTTCTATTGTCGTTTTCCATAAACCAGCTGAAGCCGTATCTCGCTTTCGCACGCTCATGTCGAAGTCCGCCTGTGACCAAAAAACGGGTATAATTTCTGTTCGTGTAATTGTAGGAAATATTAATGTTGTTTTGTTTAAATATTGGTCTGTAACTGGTGAAAGTGACTTCACCGGTGTTATAATTAATGGTATAATCTTGGTTTTCACCACGTTTCATCAAAATTCCGTCAATATACACTTGCTCAGAGCCGGAAATGATGGTAATGAACTGCTCGCCGTTTTTACCATTGAGGCGGTAAGGACCCTGGTTGCCCTCAATTCCCTGAAAACGTACCCTGTGGAACTCGCTTCGGGCGACACCTGCGGAAACATCTATATAAGTTTTGTGGTCTTGTCCGAACAAAGTGTGGTATTGCAACCCCATGCTTCTGCGCTGGTAGCGGCCGAAGAACGTATTTTCATCTAAAAGATCCAGATGGCCGGCGCGTAGTACGGATTGGTCTTTGATATTCAGCTGTATATAGATCTTATCAAATTCTTCCAGCGTTTGCGTGTAACCATCGGCCTGAATGGGTAAATTATGATCTGAAATGGAAGCCAAAACCGATACATCCTTCGACAGTTTACCGGTGATCTGTAAATCCATTGAGCTTTGTACGCTTTGTCCCTGGTTATTGCCAAAAGTAATCCCACGCACGATAGATCCTTTAGAATTGAGATCCCCCAGAATTTTCGCACGCGGATTTTTAACCAGAATGCCTTCATCTACCACGATGCGGCCGGGTGTGCGTACAAAATCTAAAGTGTCTCGGCTAAAGAGTTCGGTATTTATTTTGGCGGCCAAAACAGAATCTTGCTGATGACGAACCGAATCGCGCAGGTTAGGGTTTTGCCATTCAAATATCTGGGCATTTATAGAACACCAGGCAGAGAAGAGACAGACAAGAAAAAGTAAATTTCGGTTCAAGGTGATTAATGCAAAGTGCCACAGTAATTTCTAACAGACCTTTGTAAACGTGGGTGCAAATTTAACGGTAATTTAACATCATTGTTATGCGATTTCTAAAATTATTTGTAATTTTGAGAAATAAATTATTAATTTAAAAATTTCAGTTATGAAAAAATTCTATTCTTTATTGGCAGCAATTGCTGTCTCTGCTACAGTTAGCGCACAGGCTTTCACAGCAACGTATGCTTTCGCGGGAACTCCTCCTGTTACAACAGCGGTAACTACGGGTTCTAACTATACGGCTTCTGCCTTTACATCGGTAGGGTATACCCAAACTGCTACTGGAAATAGATTTACTCATGAAGGTGCTCCAACTGCGGGTGTGCTTGATACCAGCAAATATTTGCAGGTTACAGTGACGCCAGCTGCTGGATATTATTTAGATGTATCTTCTATTACTTTCCGTGCACAAAGATCTGGGACCGGACCAAGATATTATGCAGTAAGATCAAGCGTTGACGGTTATGCAGCTAACCTTCCTGCAAGTATTGTTCCTGCAAATGCAGAATTGGAGGTAGTGCCAACAAACCAGTTTCATTATGTAAATGACATCAGTACTGGCCAAAATGGTTCTACTGTTACGCCTGCCATTACAAATCAAGCAGGTGCTGTAACTTTCCGTTTTTATTTCTATGGTGCTGAAGCAACAACCGGTACCTTTAGCGTTGATGATGTGGTCATTACTGGTAATGTTGATGATTCTAATTTATCAGTATCTGACGTAAATGGATCTAAAGTAAAACTTGTGAAAAATACGATTGTTAATAATGCCATAGTTTTTGGTGCAAAAGCAAACGTGAACATCGTTAATGCAAACGGACAAGTAGTAAAGTCAGCAGCAGTAACAGAGGGGACAAGCCTTGATGTATCTTCTTTAAACAAAGGAATGTATATCATCACTGGTGATGTAAACGGACAAACTGTTTCACAAAAAATCATCAAACAATAATCAGCTTATCAATAGGTACAAAACCGCTTTCAAAAGAAAGCGGTTTTTTTGTTGGCGACAGGTTCGCCACTGTTTCTAATCTTTAAAAATATTATCTTTGCTATCATGCAAGACAACCAAGACAAAAGGCTTTTCCTCATCGACGCGTATGCGATGATTTTCCGTGGGTATTACGCGCTTATCCGCAGCCCCAGAATCACCAGCGACGGCAAAGACACCTCTGCCATTTTTGGCTTCACCAATTCGCTTATCGAACTTATCCGCCGCGAAAAGCCTACACATTTGGCCGTTGTTTTTGATGTAGGACAGGCCAGCGTCCGCACAGTAGATTTCGCGGAATATAAAGCCAACCGTAACGAAACTCCAGAAGCCATCCAATTGGCGATACCTTATATCCACCGTATTTTGAAGGCCATGCATGTGCCCATTCTTGGCGTGGAAGGCTACGAGGCTGATGACGTCATTGGCACCATCGCCTGTAAAGCAGAGAAGGAAGGCTATACAACGTTCATGGTAACGCCAGACAAAGATTTTGCGCACTGGTGACCGAAAAAATTAAAATCTACAAGCCAGGCCTTAAAGGTGCAGAATTCACCATCCTTGGTGTGGAAGAAGTTAAAGAGAAGTACGAAATCGAAAATCCTAAACAGGTCATAGATTTTCTGGCCATGATGGGCGATTCTGTAGATAACATCCCCGGCCTGGACGGTGTAGGCGAGAAAACCGCAAAAAAATTCCTGAAAGAATACGGCAGCATCGAAAACCTGCTTGCCAATACCCATGAAATAAAGGGTAAACTACGCGAAAAAATAGAAGCAAGCGCCGAACGTGGCATCATGTCTAAAAAACTCGCTACCATTATTTGTGATGCTCCGATAGAATTCCACCAAGAGCAATATGACCTCGAAACACCCGATTTTGAGGGTGTAAAAGCCGTCTTTGATGAACTGGAGTTTCGTCGGCTTTATGAGAATCTTTACCGCGCCTTTGCACCGGCTACCCCAACGCTGGCGGCGCCACAGCAACTCGCAAAAGTAACGGATAAATCGCCACAACAACTTGACTTGTTTGCTAATTTTGAAGAACTCGATCACGCGACCCAAACCAAATCCACAATCGATGATCACGATATACTTTACCAATACATTGACAGTCCAAAGGCACAGCGCATACTGGTCTCTAATCTTCGGCGACAGCCTGCCGTAGCGTTCGATACGGAAACTACCACCTTAAACGAGATGGAAACCGAACTTGTAGGCTTAAGTTTTTGCTACAAAAAGGGATTCGCTTATTTTGTACCGCTATCCGGCGAGGAAGAGGAAGTGAAAACCACACTTGAGATTTTCCGGCCGTTCTTTGAGGACGAAACAGTCGTGAAAATCGCCCATAACCTAAAATTTGATTACAAAGTGCTTCAGCAATACGGCATTACGCTCGCAGGCAGTTTGTTCGATACCATGATTGCCCATTACCTGCTAAATCCTGATGGGCGGCATCTGATGGATTATCTTTCAGAAGTTTACCTGAATTATAAACCCCTAGCGCTGGAATCTTTAATCGGTAAAAAAGGCAAGAACCAGCTCACTTTCCGGGATCTTTCATTGGAAGAACAAACCAAATACGCGGCAGAGGATGCTGATATTACCTGGCAGCTTTATGAAATATTTGCCCCGCAATTAGAAAAAGAAAACCTCGGGAAACTTTTTCATGAAGTGGAAATGCCTTTGATGACAGTATTGGCTAAGATGGAACTTGAAGGCATCTCGCTCGACAAGGACTGGCTCGAGCAGGAAAGTAAAGATCTTGAAAACGACCTTAGAAACCTCGAAAAATCTATTTTTGAACTTTCTGGGGAAGCGTTTAATATCAATTCTCCGCGACAATTGGGCGAAATTCTGTTCGAGAAATTACAGCTTGATCCTAAAGCCAAGAAAACAAAAACCGGCCAGTACGCCACCTCCGAAGATATTCTACAGAAACTCGCGCCAAAACACGAGATCATCGCGCATATTTTAGAATACCGTACATATCAGAAATTAAAATCTACTTATGTGGACGCGCTGCCATTGCAGATTGACAAAGATACCCAGCGGGTACACACCAATTTTTCGCAAACCACCGCTGCCACAGGCCGTTTAGCTTCTGTGAATCCCAATTTGCAGAACATCCCCATCCGTACAGAGCGCGGACAGCAGATTCGCGGTGCCTTCGTCGCAGCTCCCGGGCACAAAATTATTTCGGCGGATTATTCGCAGATTGAACTAAGGCTGATTGCCGAAATTTCCCATGAGGAGAACATGATCCAGGCTTTCCAGAATGGGGAAGATATTCACGCTTCCACGGCTTCAAAACTGTTTAATATTCCCATTGAAGAAGTGAATAAAACACAGCGCAGCCAGGCGAAAACCGTTAATTTCGGGATCATTTACGGGCAAGGCGCTTTTGCGCTGGCCGAGCAGACCGGTCTTTCACGGAGTAAAGCTAAACAGATGATTGAGGCTTATTTCGAAACCTATCCGCGGCTTAAGCAGTACATGACGGAACAGGTAAAGAAAGCGCAGGATTTGGGTTATGTGGAAACTATTTTGCAGCGCAAACGTCATTTAAAAGATATTAATTCCGGTAATTTTGTAGTAAAAGCCCACGCCGAAAGAAATGCCGTAAATGCCCCAATACAAGGCAGTGCGGCGGATGTAATAAAACTGGCCATGATAAAGATCGACCGTAAAATAACCGAACTGAATTTACAGACCAAAATGCTGCTTCAGGTACACGACGAATTGGTTTTTGAAACTCCGCTGGAAGAGGTAAACACCGCAACGGACCTTATAAAAACTGAAATGGAATCTGCTTTTGAAACCAAAGTTCCGTTGTTGGTAGAAGTTGGTGTCGGCGACCATTGGCTAGAAGCGCATTAAAGCATGAAGTTTTTCATTATTATCCCAGCCCACAACGAAGCGGAAAATCTGCTTTTTTGCCTTGAATCCCTTGTGAAGCAAACTTTCCGGGATTTTCAGGTCATCGTTGTTAATGACGGTTCTACGGATGATACAGCGAAGATCGCAGATAAATTCTGTACAGCACATCAGCAATTTTCGGTGGTTCATCTGCCCGTTTCAGCACATCAGCCGGGGGCCAAAGTGGTCAGGACTTTCAATGAAGGAATGAAAAGACTTCCGCAGCAAGCCGAAATCATCTGTAAATACGATGCGGATATTATTTTCCCTACAGATTATTTAGAGAAAATAAATCAAGAATACGAACGGAACCCACGTGCGGGCATGGTAGCCGGTTTGGTAAGGATTCCCGCAAAACCATTTGAGGAAACCAAAACTTTTGATTTTGATTATGATGAAGACTGGATATTTGAAAACATTTCATCCAAAAACCATGTGCGTGGTCCTATAAAATCTTACAGGAAAAAATGTTTTGAAGACATGAACGGCTTGCGACCGGTGCTGGGTTGGGACAATATAGATGTGATGCTTGCGAAAATGCACGGCTGGGAAACTGTGACAGTTAAGGATTTGTGGGTGAAACATCTGCGTCCTACCGCCTACAAATATAAAAGTCAGCGTGCAGAAAAACTCGGCGAATATTTTTATAATATTGGTTTAAACTTACCTTTGATGGTGGTTTCTTCGGCAAAATCAGCGTTGAAGAACCGTTCCGTCGCAGATTTTTTAATTACGTTAAAATCATTTCTAAAACAGAAAACCGAAAGGCCGTTATCAGAAAAAGAAATTCAGTATATCAGGAAATTACGCTGTAAACAAATGATCAACAGAAAATAATATGAAAAAAATACTCCTTTTAGCCACGCTGTCAGCATCGTTTTTTTTGAATGCACAGAAGAAAGCGGATCTTATCATCACCAATGCCAAAATTTATACCGTCAATAAAAACTTCGATCAGGCAGAAGCCCTGGCTGTATATGATGGAAAAATCATCGCAGTGGGAAAAAGTAAGGACATTCTAAAGAAATATACTTCAAAAAATACCCAAGACCTTCAGGGGAAAACGGTTTACCCGGGCTTTATCGACGCCCACTGTCATTTTACAGGATATGCGACCGATAAGTGGAAGTGTGAACTTTGGGGAACAAAGTCCTGGGACGAAATCATCACGAAAATTACCGCTTACGCTAAGCAAAGCCAGATGGAATGGGTGTATGGCAGAAGCTGGGACCAAAATGATTGGCCAATTAAAGAGTTTCCGGACAAAAAAAGGCTCGATGAACTGTTCCCGGACCGCCCGGTTTACCTGAAAAGAGTTGACGGACATGCGGCCATTGCCAACCAAAAAGCTTTGGATATCGCCGGCATTACTGCCGGTACAACAGTGCAGGGCGGCGAAATAGAAATGAAAAACGGCCGTCTTACCGGAATTTTAATTGATAACGCCATGCTTTTAGTTGAAAAACACATCCCTGAACTGGATGATGAAACGGCGATTCAGTATTTCTCGGATCTGCAAAAAACATGCTTCTCTTACGGTCTTACGTCGCTGCACGACTGCGGAATCACCACTCATACCTTCTCATTATTAGAGAAAGCGCAGCAACAGAATAAACTGGATATGAAGATATTTGCCCTGCTCGAAGACAATCCTGCTTCGTATGATGAATGGATTAAAAAAGGCAGATTTACAAATGGCAATATTACGTTTGGTGGTTATAAAGTCTATTCTGATGGGGCCTTGGGATCGCGCGGTGCGTGTCTGGTACATGATTATTCTGATAAAAAAGGTTGGAAAGGCTTTTTGCTTAGTGATCAACGACATTTCGAAAATTTAGCCAGAAGATTGAAAGACAGCAACCTGCAGATGTGTACCCACGCCATCGGAGACTCTGCCAACGCTACGATACTGAAGATTTACGGCGATGTTCTAGGTATTGAAAACAACAGAAGATGGCGTATTGAACATGCGCAGATCGTACAGGAAAAAGATTTCGCTTTATTCGGCAGGTATTCCATCATTCCGTCTGTACAGCCTACCCATGCCACTTCCGACATGTACTGGGCTGAAGAGCGTTTGGGCAAAGACCGTCTGAAGCATTCCTACGCCTATGCCGATTTGCTGAAACAAAACGGTTGGTTGCCCCTGGGGACCGATTTTCCGGTGGAGGAAATCAATCCTTTAAAGACTTTTTATGCTGCGGTTGCCCGTAAAGACGCTAAGAATTTCCCGGCAGGTGGTTTTCAGAAAGAAAATGCATTGACCAGAGAACAGGCATTGCGGGGGATGACGATTTGGGCGGCCAAAGCTGCGTTTCAGGAAGACCAGCTTGGCAGTCTGGAGGTAGGTAAATCTGCGGATTTTGTGATTCTGAATCAGGACCTGATGAAAATTGAAGAGAACAGCATCCTACATACTAAAGTGCTGGAAACTTACGCGAGCGGCAAAAAAGTACACTGAGTTGAAGAAAATCGCTTACATTGAACTTGATACCCATGCGGAGATCGCGGGTAATTTCCTGGAATTAATGCGTGATTCCGATGTATTCACTGTCGATTATTACTTCAGCCGCAAGATTATGGAGATCCTCGCCCAACAGTCTGAAAATATATTCGAGGTCACTCACCGAAATATTTTGAACCAGTTGAAGCATAAAATGTATGATTTGGTTATCATCGGGACCGTTCACCGCTACTTTAATGTTTTTCAGCAGATTATAGACAGTTTAAATACTTCGGTTATTGTTCATAATCTGAATTTTTCGCGGGCTACAAGGCTTTGTTTACTCTTTAAAGTGCTACAGAAGGATGCCATTTACCGCCTGAAATTATTATGTGAGGAAAGTCTACTGTCCGCACCTCGGGTTTATCAGAAAGCCAATAATTTGCTGGTGCTTGATGAGGTTTTAATAAAGAACAATCCAGCACAAAAACTGAAGTTCTTGCCGGTTTTTTATACAGACGGGCATAAAAACGCTTCAGAATCTGTCGAAACCATTGTCATTCCTGGTACGGTTTCTCAGCAGAGAAGGGACTACAGGCACATTTTGAATTGTTTAAAAAAATTTAACCAAGTAAATCAGTATCACTTTGTGTTCTTAGGAAAAGCTTCTGGCGAAGAATTACAATGGTTAAAGGATTTTGAAGGTCAGAAACCTCAGCATGTTTCGATTAAATACTTTACAGAAAGGGTGTCGCAGCCCGTTTTCGATGAATGGATGCAAAGAGCCGATATCTTATGGTGTCCGCTTCAGCAGGAAACTGAATTTTTCAGCCAGAAAGAATATTACGGGATCACTAAAATGAGCGGTAACGTGGGTGATGCCATTAAATATGGTAAGCTGGCTATATTTCCTGCGGATTATCCTAATTCACATCCGTTCATCATTCCCGAAAATAACAATATTGAAGAGCAAATTTACACCTATCACAAATGGATGGAATATGATTTTGAACAAAATTTCGCTAAAGAAAAAGTTCTGAAATCTTTAGAAGAAAAACTCGCTGAGTTTATTTAAAATTTAAACAGGCTTTTCAGGAAGTCTTTGTTCAGATAATCACCGAGCGGGAAAATTTTCAAAAAATAATTGCCGATTAAAAACAGCGTCAGTACAAACGCAGGTTTGTAGAAAAGATTCAGCAGGCTGCTCTCGAAAGAAGGCAGCAAAATGGCCAAAGTAATACCTAAAGTTCCGATGATCAGGGCATATATCATCTCAATCGTCAATGGAAACACCCGGAATTTCCAATAATTGAAACTGATTTTAGCAATATTGAAAAGCGTCAGCGAAATAGCCGTAGCTATGGCGATACCGAGCAACTCCAGATTTGTATTGCTTATAAAGTAAAAATTAAGCGAAACCGTAGTAATCGCCAAGAACAACATGACAATGATGTTAAAGCGGTAATATTTTGACAGCGAGATAATGTGCCCATTGAAACCGGTAGCCAGATCGAAAAGCATCGCAAATCCCAAAACCCAAATCACAGGCTCTGATTGACGCAGCAACTCACCGTTTTTGATAAAATGGGTAAGATACGGGAAGCCCACCAATACACACGAAAGCAGCACCAGCCCAAGGAAAAAGAGCACTAAGGAAGATTTTTTGTGCATCCTGTCAAGTTCCTCCAGTTCGTTTTCTGCCAGATGCTTGTTGATAAGCGGGGCAGATATACTGTAGAGCCCCATGGCCGGCACCGTAATTAACGAAATGATAGAGTAAAGCGTGTTATATACACCATTAGGCTCGAAACCGATGTATTCGCCAATCATTACACTATCAATACGTACAGCGATGAAGTTGCCGATATTTCCCAGAAAACCGTAGAAACTGTAATTCAGTACCTGTTTCCATAGTGCGTCTTTTTTAATGTATTCAATAGAAAAATCTGGCTGCAGCCTTTCCAATCGGTTGGTGTAATACACATAACCTAAGAGCCCTACTACGAACATCCCAACGAAAAAAGCATACGCGGCCTTCTCCGGAAAGCCTAAGAAAAAAAACAGGCAGAATGCCCCAAGGTTGGCAAGTTTCGGGAGTAGGTTTTCAAAAATATTTGGGATGACAATCCTTTTGAAATTTGAAAGATACTTGTTAAAAACCGTACTGAAAGCCAATACAAGAATCAAAGGTAAAATGAGGCGTTTCATTTGCCACATTTCCGTTTGCTGTAAGGACGGGAAGATATAGTTGGCCGCAAAGTAGCCCGCCGTGAAGATGATGAAATTAAGCGTAATACCTGCAAGGGAAAGCGAGAGGAAATTCTGGTGTTTACCGTCGGAATGTGTTTTCGTGAAAAACTTCACATTAGAAAAAGAGATCCCGAATACCACAATGGGCAGCAGCATTTCGGCAGTCGGGAGTACATAACGCAGTTTCCCGTAAAACTCCATATCATAAGGGAAGACAAAGATTGCCGAAAACGTTCCGAGCAAAAAACCCAGATAACCAACGACTGAATACTTGAATCCCTGACGTGCAACTACACTCATCCACAAACGATTTTATAAAGAATATTCAGGCTCAAAAAGAAAACTTTTTCAACAGAGAAGATCAATTTTGAGGTCAGCTTTCCTATTCATTCCTTTATTAAACGGCAAATATAGAAAAATATGTTAAAATAATGTTAAAACATTTGCGACAGGCAGTTTCACGATTTATGTTACGGTTTCTTTACGGTATCTTTATAGTTCAATAATATGCTATGAAAAAAATTCTGTATCTGGCTTCCGTATTGGCTTTGTTCTCATGTTCAACACTTCAGAAAAAGCAAGCGCAAACTTTCAGTTGGGAAGGGGCTAATATGTATTTCCTGCTTACCGATCGGTTTGCAAATGGCGACACTACCAATGATGTAAATTTTAACAGAACAGAAAAAGCAGCAGTATTGCGTGGTTTCGAAGGAGGCGATTTGCGTGGTATCATTCAGAAGATTGATGACAATTACTTCACTGACCTGGGTGTAAATGCCATCTGGATGACACCAATCGTGGAACAGATTCATGCCGCTACCGACGAGGGTACCGGCAAGACTTACGGTTTTCATGGGTATTGGGCTAAAGACTGGACAGCGCTGGATCCTAACTTCGGTACAAAAGCAGATCTAAAGGAATTGGTAGAAAAAGCGCACGCCAAAGGCATCCGTATCGTGCTGGATGCGGTCATCAACCATACAGGTCCGGTGACGCAGGCAGATCCGGTTTTCCCGGCTTCTTGGGTACGAACTTCACCAACCTGTACTTATAACAATTATCAAAGTACGACTGCCTGTACGCTGGTGGCAAACTTGCCGGATATTTTAACTGAATCTGATGCGCCTGCTGATTTGCCGCCAATGTTGGTGGAAAAATGGAAGAAAGAAGGCCGATATGACGCCGAAATACAGTCGCTGAACGAATTTTTTGCCCGAACCGGTTATCCTAAAGCACCGAAATATTATATCATGAAATGGCTGGCGGATTATGTGGAGCAGTTTGGTATCGATGGGTACCGGGTAGATACCGTAAAACATACCAATGAGGATGTTTGGAAGGATTTTCACAAAGTCTGCCAAGAAGCCTTCGATATCTATAAGCGTAAGAACCCCTCGAAGGTGTTGGATAACCAGTTATTCTTCATGGTAGGCGAAGTGTACGGTTACGGCATTTCTCAAAAACAGACTTACGACTTCGGTGATAAAAAAGTGAATTATTACCAAAACGGTTTCAAATCGCTGATTAATTTTGATTTTAAAGGGGATGCGAATAAATCTTATGAAGAGCTTTTTTCAAATTATTCTAAAATATTATACGGTGATCTTAACGGTAAAACTGTGATGAATTATCTGACCTCGCATGATGATGGCTCGCCGTTCGACAAAGACCGCCGAAAAACCTATGAATCGGCTACGAAACTACTTTTGGCACCAGGGATTTCGCAAATTTACTACGGTGACGAAACAGCGCGCAGCCTCACTCTCGAAGGCGCGTCGGGCGATGCCACATTGCGCAGCAATATGAACTGGAGCGACGTACAGTACAACCCTGGCACCCAAAAACTCCTACAGCATTACCAGAAATTAGGGCGTTTCCGTGCCAACCATCCGGCGATTGGTGCCGGCGTTCATCAAATGATGAGCAGTGCACCCTATTGGTTCAGCCGAACGTATGGGGAAGATAAAGTGGTTGTCGGATTGGGTCAACATTCTGGTATTAAGGAAGTTACAGTAAATGGTGTTTTCAGTAACGGAACCAGGCTCCAGGACGCGTATTCAGGCAAAACTACCAAAGTTACCAATGGAAAAGTAGTTATCGATACTGAGTTTTCGGTTGTATTGCTGGAGCAACTGTAAGTTATCTTAAAGCGGTATTTAGAAAGTCATTCAGCGGTTTTATGCTACCGAAGATGCGTGCGATTTCGTCCGTAGCGTTTTCTTGCATCAAAATATCATCTGAGACGGGGTGATTGACATTGAAGCTTTTTAACTTCAGATATTCAGCCATAGGATCATCTTTCTCAAAGCCCGCAGGAATACGTTTGAGTTTATGTTCCACACTTAGACCCCGGAAGTTGTTGCGGAATTCATCCTGTTCGATAATCCTTCGGAATTGTTCACCGTTGAGCGAAATTTCTTTACGAATATTTTTCAACACAGCATTTTCGGGTTGATAGATGCCACCAGCCGCAAATGACTTTCCTGGCTCGATGTGAAGATAGTAACCGGCGCTCCCATTAGCTCTTTTAAACCCAAGTCCTATACCGAAATTGGTTTTGTAAGGTGTTTTATCAAGTGAGAAACGGGTGTCGCGGTAAATCCTGAAAAGTGCCTTGTTGGCATCCGTTTTTATAATTTCCTCATCGAATTCGGCGGTTTTTTCAATCAGCGCTTCTGTAAAATCTACTACGTTTTGCCTGGCTTGCTGATATTCATCCTTATGTTCTATAAACCATTCACGATGATTGTTTTTAGCCAGTTGGCGCAAAAAACTAAGGGTAGCATTGGTTATTGTAACAGCCATATCTATTAATTTGGAAGGGTAAAATTATGTAAATTAAACCAAGTAAACATCCCAATTATGTTTAACAAAAATTTAATGAAACAATGTATTTATTATCAATTCTAAAAAGCGTATCTTTGCACGATATTTAAAATACTTAATGAATTTATTTACGGAAACCAATTTAAGCCCTGAAATCCTGAAGGCAATTGGCGAACTGGGCTACGAAAGCCCCACAGAAATCCAAAAACAGACCATTCCATTCATCTCTACAGATATTCGCGATCTTATCGCACTTGCGCAGACTGGGACGGGCAAAACAGCAGCTTTTTCGCTTCCGATTTTGGATATGATTGACGATGGTAGTCGCAAAATCCAACTTTTGGTGCTTTGTCCGACAAGAGAACTGTGTCTTCAGATTACGAAAGACATTAAAAATTATTCTAAATACATGCCCAACCTCAAAACTACAGCGGTATATGGGGGCAGCAGTATTATGGATCAGATCCGCTCACTTCGTGAAAAACCACAGATCATCGTGGGAACACCGGGCCGTGTGATCGACCTTATCAACAGAAAAGCGCTTGATTTTTCTGAAATTCAGTGGCTCGTTTTAGATGAAGCTGATGAAATGCTTTCAATGGGTTTCAAAGATGATTTGGAAACCATCTTAAGCGAAACGCCGGATACCAAACAGACTTATCTTTTCTCAGCTACGATGAACAAAGAGGTTGAGAGGATTTCAAAGAACTATCTTACTTCGCCGCACCGTATTTCGGTAGGTTCCATCAACGAGGTGAAGAAAAACATCAAGCACGAATATTATGTGGTAGGTTACCGTCACAAGAAAGAAGCCTTAAAAAGACTTATCGACGCAAACCCTAACCAATACTCGATTCTCTTCTGTCGCACGCGTATGGAAACGCAGGAAGTCGCGGACTTCCTTATGCAGAACGGCTACGCCGCGGATGCGCTACACGGCGACCTTTCGCAGGCGCAGCGTGACACGGTGATGAAGAAATTCAGACTGAAAAACATCGATATCCTTGTAGCAACCGACGTTGCCGCGCGTGGTTTGGATGTGAATTCTTTGACGCACGTAATCCATTATTCACTCCCAGATGACCCTGAAGTTTTCGTTCACCGAAGTGGAAGAACCGGTAGAGCAGGGAAAGACGGAATTTCGATGGCACTCATAAAGCCAGAGGAACAGCGTAAACTGAAACAGATAAAATCTACCACAAAGATTGATATTCAGGAGAAAAAGATCCCCACCGGCGAAGCGATTATCAAAGCGCAGGTTGCGGGCGTTTTCGAAGAACTTTTCACCGAACATGAAGAATTTTTCACCTTTGATGACGCCCTGATTCCGGATCTTTCGGCGTTCTCGAAAGAAGAATTGGTGCACAAGCTTCTTCAGCTTCAGCTTCGCGACCTAGCGATGTATTATAAAGACAAAAATGACCTAGCGGAGCAAAAATTCAATGCGGACGACCGTGGCGACAGCCGCAGAGATCGTGCGCGTGACAGAGATAGAGACCGTGGCAGAGACCGTGATCGCGGAGACCGCAGAGAGAACTCCCGTGAGGGCGGACGCGAGGCCAGAGACCGTAAACCCAAAAGAAATAACGGCGATATGGTAAGGTTTTTCTTCAATCTTGGTAAGAAAGATCATCTGAAGAAGATTGATATGCTGGATATCATCAACAAATCGACCTCGAAATCAAAAAAACGCCCGGATATCGGTGAGATAGAAATCCTGGAGAAATTCTCTTTCTTCGAAGTGGAGAAATCTTATAAAGATGAAGTCCTTCGTGGCCTACAAACGCTTAAATTCAAAGGGAAGGAAATGCGCGCCGAGGTGGCTAACTAAACCATTGCCTTTTTAGGAAAGATACGAATCAGTTCTTATTACAAGGACTGATTTTTTGTTTTTTGGGGAAATGTTTTACGCAATGTTAATAAAACTTAATATTAAATCCTGATACTTTAGGACCTATTTCAGAAATTTGCACCAGAAATTTAAATTAAAAAATTATGGGAATCGGTAATATTTTTAAAGCCTTCCAGCCCAAGGACAAAGTGTTCTTTGTATTGTTTGAAAAAGTAGCGGAAACGCTTGTGGAAATGTCTAAAGAGTTCCACGAGGGACTGCTTGATTTTGACATTAATGATGATACCATGCTGACAAACATGAGTGATTACGAGCACAAGCTTGATGACCTTACGCATGAAATCTTCGTACAGTTGGGCGAAAACTTCATTACCCCGTTCGATCGTGAAGACATCAGCCATCTTGCCAGCGGGCTTGATGATATTGCGGATTATATGTATGCATCTGCAAAATATATTTATCTGTACAAAACGCCTCTGGACCCTGCTTATACCGAATTTACGCTATTGATCTACAAATCTTGCCTGGAAATTCAGTCGGCCATGGCAAACCTTAAAGATTTTAAAAACGGGAAAGCGGTGAAGGAATCTTGCATCAAGATAAACTCTTATGAAAATATCGCTGATGATGTTTTGAGCCAGGCTACGGTGAAGCTTTTTGAAACCAATGATGCCATCAACATCATTAAAATAAAATCTGTTCTTGAATATCTGGAAATTGTAACTGACAAAGCGGAGGATGTTGCCAACACGATGGACAGTATCGTCATCAAGTATGCGTAACCGCTAATATTAAATATTCAGAATGGAATTACCAATATTACTCATAATCATTATTGCGCTTGCGTTAATATTTGATTACATAAACGGGTTTCATGATGCTGCAAACTCCATTGCAACCATTGTTTCCACTAAGGTGCTTTCGCCGTTTCAGGCAGTGCTGTGGGCAGCGGTTTGGAACTTTGCCGCGTTTTTTGTGGCCATGTACATTATCGGTGAATTTAAAATCGGAAATACCATTGCCAAAACGGTTAATGAAGATTTTATCAACCTCGAAGTTATTTTTTCCGGCCTTATCGCCGCTATTTTCTGGAATTTACTTACCTGGTGGTTTGGTATCCCTTCATCCTCTTCCCATACGCTTATTGGTGGCTTCTTGGGTGCCGCGCTGATGCACGCGCTGGTGATGGATTATCAACAAGTAGTGCTGGCTCACCCAGATCTTGGTTTCTGGACTCAGATGAAACTTGCCTTGCAGGAAGTCCTTACACAAAATGTGGTGAAATACGAGAAAGTAATACCGATCTTCCTGTTTATATTCATGGCGCCATTCATTGGGATGCTGGTGTCCATCGTTATCACCCTTATCATCGTTTATTTTGCTAAAAACAGCAATCCGAGAAAAGCCGATCAGCACTTTAAGAAATGGCAGTTGGTATCTTCAGCACTGTTTAGCTTAGGACATGGGTTGAATGACGCGCAGAAGGTAATGGGTATCATAGGAGCGGCAGTAATTTACTATCACGTGAGCATGATTGGCGGTAACGATCCGTATGCGATGATGGACTCTGCGGACAGATTTGCGCATTTTACTACAGATTATATGTGGGTACCTTTTGTTTCATTCTTGGCGATAGGTTTGGGAACCATGAGCGGTGGCTGGAAGATCGTAAAAACGATGGGTACTAAGATTACAAAAGTAACCCCACTGGAAGGCGTGAGCGCAGAAACCGCTGGTGCCGCGACTTTGTTTATTACCGATCATCTGGGGATTCCGGTTTCTACAACCCACACCATTACCGGTGCTATCATTGGGGTAGGACTTACAAAACGGGTATCCGCCGTACGTTGGGGGATCACAGTAAGTTTGCTATGGGCCTGGATTCTTACCATCCCAATCTCTGCGATTGTTGCAGGAATTACCTATTTAGTTGTAATTTTTGTGAAGTAGAAATTTTAGAAATGATGATATTAAAACCACCTTCGGGTGGTTTTTTTAGTTTAATAAAAGTATTGTGTATCATTTGGCAAACGCTTGGTTAGCATCGCAAAAATTTCATTATAAAATTCACAGTTATACCCTTTACTTTACGGAGCCATATTTGTGCTTCAACTTCCTTTTAAAATCCCTATTTTTGCCATAAACAAGAAATCTTATGCAGTTTTTAGAAGAATATCAGGAAATCGTATCGAAAGCTATTGAGAAATATGCCTTTAAGGACAAACCTACCGAATTGTATGATCCCATGAATTATATTATTTCGCATGGTGGCAAAAGGCTGAGGCCCATTATGGTACTCATGGCCAATGACCTGTTCGGTGGTGATATGAAAAAGGCCATTAAACCTGCGCTCGCGATTGAATTCTTCCATAATTTCACCCTAATCCATGATGATATTATGGATGAGGCTCCGCTGCGCCGAAATGTCCCGACAATACATACGCTGCACGGCATCAATACCGGTATCCTGTCAGGCGACGCCCTGCTGATGAAATCGTATAAGTTCTTTGAAGACCTGGAGCCCGAACTTTTCAAGGCCTGCGTACGTGTCTTCACGCATACTGGCTTACTTCTGTGCGAAGGACAGCAATACGACATCAATTTCGAGACGCAGGGTGATGTTACGTTTAATGATTACATCCGTATGATTACCTATAAAACAGGCGTTTTAAGTGCTTCTTCGTTTGAGATTGGCGCATTAATAGCAGGTGCTGATTTTAAAGATGCCAAAGCGGCGTTCAACTTTGGGAAGAATGTTGGCATTGCGTTCCAGATTATGGATGATTATCTGGATGTTTTTGGTGACCAAGAGCAATTTGGTAAAAAGCACGCCGGGGATATCTATGAAAATAAAAAGACCGTTCTTTACCTGCTCGCCAAAGAACATGGCACTGAAGAGGAACAAAAAGAGCTGGACTACTGGTACGCTAAGAAGACAGACAACGTTGATAAAGTGTACAGCGTGGAAAAAATCTTCCGCAGAACAAAAGTGGATGAAAAAACCCTGATGCTGATCCAGAAATACAATGAAATTGCCCAAGGCTACTTGAACCAAATCAATGTACCGGATGAGAAAAAGAAACCGTTCATAGAACTGGCAAACTATCTTTTAAGAAGAGAAAGCTAAACTGAAATTCAATCTAAAGGTGACCTGAAATCACCATTTATGGCTTATGAAATTTCGCACTGAAGTACAGATTCCTGATAGTCCGCAGAAAATCGCTGCGGATGACCGCTTATTTACGATAGGCTCTTGTTTTGCCTCCGAAATCGCTAGGTTGCTGCAAACCGGCCAGATACAGACTCTAAACAATCCTTTTGGGACCGTTTTCAATCCGTATTCCATCAATAAAGCGCTTAAAAAATTGCATGCGTCGGCATTTTATACCGAAGAAGATCTCATAAAATATAACGATGAGGTTATTTCGCTGGATCATCACAGCAGTTTCAATTCGCGTTTTGTACATCAGACACTCGAAAAAATCAATACTGCGGTAGAAGAAGGCAACCGTTTTCTACAGGAGACAGGTTGGGTTATTGTGACCTATGGGACTTCATTTATTTATGAATTTCTACCGAAAAACAAACTGGTCGCGAACTGTCATAAAATCCCGGGCAAACATTTCAGGAAAAGGATGCTTACCCATTTGGAGCTTACCGATGCCATTTATGAAACCGTAACGTTGCTAAAAGATATTTGTGAAAGCCACGTACAGATTCTTTTTACGATATCGCCGGTTCGCCATACGAAAGACGGGATGAGCGAGAACAACCTCAGCAAAGCAAAACTGATCACCGCGCTGCACGAAATTTTACCGCAATTTGATGGTTGCCATTATCTGCCCGTTTATGAACTGATGATGGATGATTTGCGCGATTACCGCTTTTACAAAGAAGACATGATCCATCCCAACCACCAAGCCATACAGTACATCTGGGAAAAGTTCGGTAGTGCTTATTTTGCTGATGAAACAATGGATTTTGTAGAAGAAAATTTTAAGATTTCGCAGGCACTCCAACATCGTCCTACTGATGCTCAACATCCGAAATATGAAGAGTTCCGCAACGCGCTGAACAATAGGATTGCCCACCAACAGGCAAAAGTGAAGCATAAAATATTCATTAATCCGTAACCAGCAATGCTGTATTCAGCGGCTGAACTAAATTGTAAAAAGCATTAAAAACCTACGCCGACTTTCATTACACAGATTCCTAAGATGATGGCAAGCCTCATTAGCCGCCTAAAACTGTTATTCACAACTAATCTATGATTGACACGCATACGCATTTATATTCTGAAGAATTCGACCATGATCGGAATGAGATGATTGAAAGAGCCATTTCAAAAGGCGTAACAAAATTCTATCTTCCGGCAATTGATGCTGAGACACACGAGAAAATGCTGAATTTAGAAAACCAGTATCCTGAGCAGATTATTTCGATGATGGGCCTGCATCCGTGTTATGTAAAACCCGAAAATTGGGAGGCTGAACTCCAGATCGTTGAGCATTATCTCAATCAAAGGCATTTTGCGGCCATTGGCGAAATAGGTATCGACTTATATTGGGACAAAACCACGTTGGACATTCAGGTAAAAGCTTTCGAGCAGCAGATTGACTGGGCAATTGAAAGAGATTTGCCAATCGTGATTCATACCCGCGAGAGTTTTGATGAAGTTTTTGAAGTGTTAGAAAGGAAAAAACACCCCAAACTGCGTGGGATTTTCCATTGTTTCTCCGGAAATCTGGCGCAGGCAAAACATGCCATCGACCTGAATTTTATTTTAGGCATCGGCGGAGTCATTACCTTTAAAAATGGAAAGATCGATCAGTTTCTGCACGAAATTCCTTTAGATAAAATAGTGCTGGAAACCGATTCGCCTTACCTGGCGCCGGCTCCGCACCGCGGTAAACGCAACGAGAGTTCGTACCTGGAGCTTGTGGCCGGTAAACTGGTTGATATTTATAAAGTTGATTTTTCGGAAATAGATCGGATTACCTCGGAAAACGCCAATCGAATCTTTACATAAAAAATACCGCAGATATTATTTGCGGTATTTTACTATTTGAAAGTTGTTCTATTTATTCCTCGAAAAATTGCTTTTGTTCTTCGGCTTTTTGTAGCCGATATTTTCCTTGGTTTGCGGTTTTGGTCTCGGTGTGAACGGCTTGTTGTTCGAATCTCTTTTTTCAACCACCAGGTTATCTGTGTGGAAAGGGTGGTCCTTCTCCACCGGAATTTTCTTTCCGATCAGTTTTTCCGTATTTTTGAGGTTAATGAGATCCAGACCGTCTACAAAAGAGATCGAGCTGCCATCGGCGCCGGCTCTTCCGGTACGGCCGATGCGGTGAACGTACGTTTCGGACACGTCAGAAAGTTCGTAGTTGACCACGTACTTCAGTTCGTCGATGTCAATGCCGCGTGCTGCGATATCTGTAGCGACTAAAATCCTGGTCTTCCCGGATTTGAAGTTACTTAACGCGTTTTGTCTTTGATTCTGGGATTTATTACCGTGGATGGCTTCTGCGGAAATCTTCTGTGACTGTAGCTTTCGCGCGATCTTGTCAGCACCATGCTTGGTCCGAGAAAACACCAATACCGAATCTGAAATATCGTTCTTAAGTATATGTGTCAGCAGATCAAGCTTGTTTTCTTTATCAACGAAATATACTTTCTGCTGTATGGTATCCGCTGTTGAGGAAACCGGAGCCACTTCTACCTTCACAGGATTCGTAAGCATCGAGTTTGCGAGTTTGCTGATTTCATCAGGGAAAGTTGCGGAAAAGAACAAAGTCTGTCTTTTTGGTGGAAGAAGCTTAATGATGCGTTTTACATCATGCACAAAACCCATGTCGAGCATACGGTCGGCTTCATCAAGAACGAAGATGTCAAGGTTTTTAAGCGAAATGAGACCTTGCGAAATGAAATCGAGCAGTCTGCCCGGCGTGGCCACCAGGATATCTACGCCTTTTTTCAAGGCCTGCTCCTGTGCGCCTTGTTTTACGCCGCCGAAGATGACCAAGTTGCGTAGTTTCAAGTGTCTGCCATACGCGTTGAAACTTTCTTCAATCTGTATCGCCAATTCTCTGGTCGGAGTTAATACCAGCGCTTTTATCTGGTTGTTGCGAATGTTTTTCGCTGTTAAATTCTGTAAGATAGGGATGGCGAAAGCAGCCGTTTTGCCTGTTCCGGTTTGTGCGGTTCCCAAAAGGTCGCGACCTTCTAAGATACTGGGGATGGCTTTTGCCTGGATCGGGGTGGGTTGCACGTATCCTTCTTCCTGAAGCGCTTTTGCGATAGGATCAATGAGTTTTAAATCAGTAAATTTCAAATGAAATGTTTTAGGTTAAATTAAAATGAGCTGCGTCATTCTTTCGATAAGTACGGAAATGAGTCTGTAACAAAAGGTTTTGCAGAACGCAGCAACAGATTCACCAAGAATGACACCGTACAAAAAAAATCCTTCCGTAGCAGAAGGAATGATGAGGCAAATATACGTTAAATTATTTTACCGTTGAAACCTGAGCAGCTTTGTGTCTTAGCTGCTACGAATGTGGTTTATAAGAAAATTAAATCATTTACGAAGATGAAAAAAAAGACATGAATGAAAATCAGGCCTTATCAATTATCCGTGGAGTTTTTTCCAGATCGCGTCTTTCAGTTCCATCAAACCTTCCTGTGTGATGGCTGAAAAGAAAATTGGCTGGCGGTGTTCGGGGAACTTTGCTGCTATTTCTTGTTTAAGTTCATCATCTAACATGTCTGATTTTGAGATTGAAAGAATGTAATCCTTATCTAAAAGTTCGGGGTTAAACTCCTTCAGCTCGTTTTCAAGAATCTTAAATTCCTGGTAATAATCTTCAGAATCAGCCGGGATCAGGAATAAAAGAATTGAATTCCGCTCGATATGTCTCAGAAAACGGTGACCGAGACCTTTCCCTTCTGCCGCACCTTCGATAATCCCCGGGATATCGGCCATTACGAAAGATTTGTAATTCCGGTAATCTACAATCCCCAAATTTGGTGTTAAAGTAGTGAACGCATAATCGGCGATTTTAGGTTTTGCGGCAGAAACTGCTGCGAGCAAAGTAGATTTGCCGGCGTTCGGGAAACCTACCAAACCGACATCGGCCAGAAGTTTAAGCTCGAAAGTCACGAAGCCTTCTTCCCCAGGCAGGCCGGGTTGTGCATAACGCGGGGTCTGGTTGGTGGCAGATTTAAAATGCTCGTTACCCAAACCGCCTTTGCCACCATGCATGAGGATGATTTCCTGGCCATCTTCAAGGATTTCACCGATGATCTCCCCCTCTTCATTCTTGGCGATAGTACCCACCGGGACTTCAATGTACACATCAGCACCGTATGCGCCTGTGAGCTGGTTCTTGCCACCGTTTTCGCCGCGTTCCGCCTTGATGTGGCGGGTGTAACGAAGCGGCAGGAGCGTCCATTCATGCGCGTTTCCTTTCATAATCACGTGGCCACCGCGTCCGCCGTCGCCACCGTCGGGGCCACCTTTCGGAATATATTTTTCACGGCGAAGGTGTGCAGACCCTGCACCGCCATGACCACTTTTACAATGGATTTTTACGTAATCTACGAAATTCGACATGGTTGTGGTTTCGTTTGCTGCGGAAAGTTTCCGGCAGTTATTTTTTTATTTTTTCTACTTCGGCGAACAGTTTTTCGGAAATTTCTTCGATTCCGCCTACGCCGTTTACTTCTACATATTTGCCTTGCTGCTTGTAAAGTTCGGCTACTTCAGCAGTTTTAGCATAATATTCTTTAATTCTGTTGCGGATGACCTCTTCATTAGAATCATCTGTCCTACCGCTGGTTTCGCCTCTTTTAAGTAATCTATCCACGAGGATTTCATCATCTACCACCAAAGAAAGACATACGGAAATCTCGTCATGCAGTACTTCTTTCACAATCTGCTCTAGCGCATCAGTTTGGTTGGCCGTACGCGGATAGCCATCGAAAATGAAACCTACAGCATCGGTAGGCTTCTTTATTTCATCTACCAGCATATCGGTGGTTACTTGATCGGGCACCAGCTCGCCTTTATCTATGTAGGATTTGGCCAGTGTGCCGAGCGCGGTGCCATTTTTCATATTGAACCGGAAAAGATCGCCGGTAGAGATCTGTTTCAAGTTGAATTTTTCAATTAAATGTTGTGCCTGTGTGCCTTTGCCACTTCCCGGAGGGCCAAAGAGTACAATGTTTATCATTAATTTTTTATTAGATTTATGAAGGATTTGCAGGGCTGCTGCGATGTTTATTCGTTGATGCGGCCTTCTTCCAGTTGGTAAAGGTCTTTCAGGTTTCTGGCGATTTCATCATAATCCAAGCCATAGCCGAGCACGAATTTGTTCGGGATTTCTTTCCCGACATAATCAAGTTTGAAATCTTTTTTGTAAACATCAGGCTTTAGCAGGAAGGTAGCTAATTTCACAGATTTCGGGCGCTGGGTTTCGGTGAAGTATTTAAAGAGACTTTCAACGGTGTTTCCGGTATCTACAATGTCTTCAACAAGTATGATGTGACGGTCCTTGATGTCTTTGGTAAGCTCCATTTTCTGGTAAACGATCCCTGTAGATTGTGTGCCCACGTACGAACTCATCTGGATGAATGCGACTTCGCACTGGCCGGGATAATGTTTCAGCAGGTCTGAAAAAAACATGATTACGCCATTTAAAACCCCAATAAATACCGGTGTTTCATCTTTGTAATCTTCGTAAATTTTCAGGGCGGTTTCTTTTACGATTTCCTGTATTTCGGCATCGCGCAGGTAAGGAATAAACGTCTTGTCGTGAATTTTGATGGATTCCATAGAGATTTGCAAAGCGCAAATTTAATGTTTTTTAAGGAATCTTACTTTAATTAAAATCAATACACACGAGATAAGACTGTTAAGGGGATATATTTAACGGTTTTGGTTGCCTGTAACCCTCAGAAAATCTACTTTTGCATAAATCTAAATAAAAGTAAAAAATTATGTCAACTTATGTAGTGGTAGGCCTGCAGTATGGTGATGAGGGAAAAGGCAAAATCACGGATGTCCTCTCCGCAAAATCCGATTATGTAGTGCGTTTTCAGGGTGGCGATAATGCCGGTCACACCGTATATGCCGGTGAAGAGAAGTTCGTGCTTCACCTACTGCCCTCGGGCGTTTTACAATGCCGAGGCAAATGTGTTATTGCCAATGGGGTAGTCGTTAATCCTATGGCTTTCCTTAAAGAAATTGGGCAGATTGAAGAAAAAGGGCTTAAGACAGATCATGTATTCATCAGTCGCCGCGCACACGTCATCATGCCATACCATATCCTGCTGGATACCTACCGGGAAGAAGAAACCGGCGGCACCCACATTGGTACTACCAAAAAAGGTATCGGCCCTTGTTATGAGGATAAGATTGCGAGAATTGGCATCCGCATGATTGATTTGCTGAATCCTGAGATCCTCGCCGATAAAATCCAGAAAAACCTGAAACTCAAAAACTCACTTTTTGAAAAATATTATGGTAAACCTACGCTTGCATTTGATGAGATTTACCAGCAATATCTAGCCTTGGGCGAGCAGTTAAAACACCGCATCATCGATACCGAAACTGAACTTAATGAAGCCATCCGCGAGGGTAAAAACATCCTTTTCGAAGGGGCGCAGGCGGCGATGCTCGATATTGATTTCGGTACCTATCCGTATGTTACCTCATCATCACCTACTACGGGCGGTGTTTGTGCAGGTGCCGGTGTGCCACCAACCAGTCTGCAGAATTTAATAGGTGTGGCGAAAGCCTACACAACCAGAGTGGGCGAAGGCCCTTTCCCTACCGAACTTAATAATGATTTGGGCGAACATATCAGAAAAATCGGTTTTGAGTTTGGGGCTACTACAGGGCGTCCGCGAAGAACTGGCTGGCTTGACCTGGTGTCACTGAAACATGCGACGATGATTAACGGAATTAATAATCTGGTTATTACAAAACTTGATGTGCTTTCCGGTATTTCACCATTGAAAATTGCTACGAAATACAAAACCGAAGATGGTAAGATCATAGATTACTTCACATCCTCAACCACGAAATTGTACGATTATGAGCCAATTTATGAGGAACTTGACGGCTGGGACGAAGATATTACCAATGCCAGAAGCTATGATGAATTACCGCAGAACGCCAAGAAATATATTGAGTTTATCGAGAAATATCTCGGCATCAATGTATATCTGGTTTCCGTAGGTCCGGAGCGGAGCCAGAATATCATCCGTAAAGAACTTTTTTAAAACTAAAGCTGCCGACAGGCAGCTTTTTTTACAGGTAAAATTAATTAATTTGTATGGAAAGAATAATTTAGTTTAAAAATATTAAATGATTAGGCATTTTATTTGTTGGTTCTTTATTGATAACGTTATTGTGTTGAAAAGTTATTTATCTTAACAATTAAATATTTTGCCATGAACATTTTTACGACCTCTCAGGAAAACCGGTTTAATGAAATCCTTTTCGAAAACCGCAACAAGGCTTATGGAGCGTACCAATTACGCGCCAGTGAAAGCGCCATCCTAAGAAAATCACTGTTTCTGGGGATTGCCGTTTTTGCAGGTATCTCTCTCACTCCGGTGTTTATAAACGCTTTGGATACGGCCGAAGTACCTTCGATATCAGATAATTCTGGCCATACATTGGTTCCGGTGGATGAAATCGAGCCGCCTGCCGCTTCACAAACGCCGGTTGTCAGTATTCCGCCCGCCACGGTAAGCATCGAAATGCCGACACCTACTAAAAATCCTGTTAAAGACGTAGCGCCACCCACTGTAAATGATATACGAGATGCCCATATTGGTCTTGTCACCGTATCAGGGCCACCACCGGTTTCTTCATATACACCGCCTGTCACCTTGCCACAAGTGCCCGTAGCCCCTCCGCAAAGTGTACCAAAACCAATAGATGATTCACCGGTTGCAAAGGTAGATGTGGAAGCTAAGTTTTCGGGTGGGATAGATGCTTTCCGCATTCGGGTAGTACAGAATTTTAGTACGGATGATTTCGAAGGCCGTGGTGAGGTACTAAAGACCATGGTGACTTTTATTGTAGAGAAAGACGGTAATATTTCAGCCGTAAAAGCTACAGGGAAAGATCCCGTTTTTAATGCGGAAGCCGAAAAAACCATCAAAAAAATCAAAGGGAAATGGACGCCGGCGCAACTTAATGGCCAATCTGTAAGAAGTTACTTCAAATTCCCTATTTCTATGCAGTTTGAGTGAAATCATTTGTCTCGCTCTAATTTTATCCACAGAATACCATCTTTTGTGGATAATTTTTTTTATAGCTATCTTATTCATTTTAAAGGCGTTAAGTTTATTCGCTTTTTTTATAAATATCTGAAAATGATAAAAAAGTGTATTTTTGAGGTTTAAAATATAAAGAATGGCTAAAATTATTGGCATTGCCAATCAAAAAGGTGGGGTAGGGAAAACAACTACAGCTGTGAATCTGGCTGCCGCACTGGGGGTGCTTGAAAAGAAAATCCTTATTATTGATGCCGATCCGCAGGCCAATGCCACTTCGGGTCTTGGTGTTGACGAGGCCACGTTTTCTACCTATAACCTGCTGGAGCGCAGTACCGATGCTAAAAATTGTGTGCAGAAAACCACTTCGCCAAATCTCGATATTATACCTTCGCACATCGATTTGGTTGCGGCCGAGATCGAACTTGTAGATCGTGAGAACCGCGAATATATGCTGAAAGAAGCGCTGGAAGAACTTCGTGACGAGTACGATTACATCATTATCGACTGTGCGCCAAGTTTGGGACTGATTACCATTAATGCCCTAACAGCCGCCGATTCTGTCATCATCCCGATACAGTGCGAGTATTTTGCCCTTGAAGGTTTAGGTAAATTACTGAACACCATTAAGAATGTACAGAAAATCCATAACAAGGACCTTGATATCGAAGGACTGCTGCTTACGATGTACGATTCGCGTCTGCGACTTTCAAACCAGGTCGTGGAAGAGGTGAACTCGCATTTCCCTGAAATGGTTTTCGAGACAGTCATCAGCCGAAATGTACGTTTGAGTGAAGCGCCAAGTTTCGGCGAAAGCATCCTTAATTATGATGCTGAAAGCAAAGGCGCTATTCAATATCTTCAGCTGGCTGAGGAAGTGTTGCTGAAAAATGAAAATTTAGTAAAAAGTTAAAAAGTAAAACGCTAACCATATTATGAGAGATAAGAAAAGAGCGATGGGGCGTGGCCTGGGTGCGATACTGAGTGCCGAATCCAAGGCAACGGTAAACTCTGCCACCGACGAAGGTGCAGATAAGTTCGTGGGAAATATCGTACAGGTTTCGCTGGATGATATTTATCCGAATGCTTCGCAGCCCCGGACTTATTTCGATGAAAAAGCACTGAATGAACTGGCAGAATCTATCCGAAGCCTGGGCATCATTCAGCCGATCACCTTACGGAAAGATGGTGATAAATTTGAGATTATCTCTGGGGAACGCCGTTACAGGGCGAGTAAGATTGCCGGTCTGGAGACTGTGCCTGCTTACATCCGCCTGGTGAACGATCAAGAGTTGCTCGAGATGGCTTTGGTAGAAAACATTCAGCGCGAAGATCTCGATGCGATAGAAATTGCGCTTACCTATCAACGCTTGCTCGAAGAAATAGGTCTCACACAGGAGAACCTTAGCCAGCGACTCGGCAAAGACCGAACTTCCATTACCAATTCGATAAGGCTGTTGCGCCTGTCACCAGAAATACAGGATGCCATCCGAAGTGGAGAAATCTCTGCTGGCCACGGCCGTGCCATCTTAAGCCAAGACGATCCCGAAAAGCAAAGGATGCTGTTTCAGAAAATCGTTGCGCATAAACTTAACGTACGACAGGCAGAGGAAGAAGCTTCGAGGATGAAAAATGAGGCGAATCCTGAGAAGAGAGCGAAAGCGGTTTTACCAAATCATTTCAAGAAAGCCGAGAAGAACCTCGCCGATATACTAAATTCAAAAGTAGAGATTAAGGCCGCCGCTAACGGGAAAAAGGGGAAGATCGTACTCGATTTCAAGAATGAAGAAGAACTGGAAAACATCCTATCACATTTCAGATAATGGGTAAAATCACAGCCTTGCTGCTTCTGTTTATATCAGTTCAAATATTTGGTCAGGTTCTGCCAAAGGATACGATCCGCGTAGAGAATTATCCGACCGATTCGGTTTCTGCCACTACTCCGAAGTCTGAAGTGGAAGTGTACGCAGATATTCAGCAATCCAACTCGACACCGGTTGCTGTGCGGTATAATCCTACAAAAGCGGGTTTATATTCGGCGGTTTTACCAGGGTTGGGGCAGTATTACAACAGAAAATACTGGAAGATCCCAATCGTTTGGGGTGGGATCGGGACCGGCATCGGTATTACCCTGTGGAATCAAAAACAATATAACCGCTACCGTGACGCTTTTATCGCAGAACTCAATGGGCAGTCCCATGAATTTTCTGACATTCCGGGCATTACAGCCGAAGCTTTAGGGCGCACGCAAGACCGCGCCAAACGCCAGCGAGATTATGCCATTGCCGTAACAGGACTGGTGTATTTGCTGAATATCGTAGACGCAGTAGTGGACGCACACCTCTACGAAGGCCGCAAAGACCCTGATCTAGCGCTGAAGCCAACGGTTATTTATGATGAATTTGCCAGGCAGAATTCAAAGGCTGGGCTAAGTTTGAGTTACAACTTTTAATAAAAATAAGATTACAAATATGAAAATTGCATTGGTAGGCTACGGAAAAATGGGTAAGATCATTGATCAGATTGCTGTTTCCCGTGGACATGAAGTCGTAGCCCGCCTCAACGAATCTCCTACGCTGGAAAACCTTCATCAGCCAGATGTGGTGATAGAATTTTCAAACCCGGAGGTGGCTTTTGAAAACATCAAAACTTGCCTAGGATATAAAATCCCGGTTATTTGCGGAACCACGGGCTGGCTGGCAAAAAAACCAGAGGTGGAGCAGATGGCCATCGATAATGGTACGGGTTTCCTGTATGGTTCCAATTTCAGTTTAGGTGTAAATCTTTTTTTTGAGCTGAATGAGAAGTTGGCTGCCATGATGAGAGGTTTCAATGAATATAATGTGCAGCTGGAGGAAATTCATCATACGCATAAACTTGATGCGCCCAGTGGCACCGCTATTTCACTGGCAGAAGGCATCATAAAGAACAATGCTGCGTTCAACAGCTGGAAACTCGATGAAACAGATAAGGAACAGCTGGGTATTTTTGCCATCCGTGAGGATGAGGTACCCGGTACACACAGCGTTTATTACCGCAGCGATGTGGATGAGATTGAGATCAAACATACCGCTTTCAACAGAAATGGTTTTGCCTTGGGAGCCGTAATCGCAGCAGAGTGGATCGAGGGGAAATCTGGCAGCTTCACGATGAAAGACGTGCTTTTTTCGTAATATTACCAATAGTAGCCCTGTAACAATTGCCCGAAACTTAAAACTAATCGTTTACCAGCAAACGCAAACAGATTTTTATCCATGAATTATTTTATTACCTATACCGTTTACGTCCTTATCTTATCCGTTTTGATGGGGCTTTCCACATGGAAGCTCTTTAAGAAAATGGGCTATCATCCGTTACTGGCGTTTGTTCCGTTCTATAATTATTTCATCATACAGAAAGAAACAAAACATCCTAAATGGTGGGTAATCATGGCTTATCTGCCCATTGTGGGGCCTATTATGTTGTCGGTTTTTCACTTGTTTTTGATGAAACATTTCGGGAAAAGAACCTTTACGCAAAGGTTGCTGACTGTTTTATTACCATTCATTTATATGGCGGTGGTGAACTATAGTAAGGATGCCGAGATAGAAACCGAAGACTCATTATTCCTTACCGGTGAAGAACCTCAAGAAAAGAAAAAAGAATCTTTTATCGGCTCAATAACTTTTGCGGCAGTGTTTGCGACTATTGTGCATGTGTTTGTAGTTCAGCCATTTGGTATTCCAACGGGCTCTATGGAGCGTACATTAATGGTAGGCGATTTCCTATTTGTTAATAAATGGACGTATGGTTTCCGTATGCCGATGCGTCCGCTGGCGATTCCGTTCTTGCAGGGAACTATTTTAGATACCGGCCAGAAGGGCAACCCAAAGGATGACCCCAAGTCTTATGTGGAAACTGTAAAACTTCCTTACGAAAGGATTTTTCAGTTCAATAAACCGCAGAAAAACGATATTGTAGTATTTAATTATCCCCAAGATTCTGTTCACACCGCTACAGACCGAAAAGATCCTTACGTGAAACGCTGCGTGGCAGTTGCCGGCGATCTCATAGAAATGCGCGCCGGACGTTTGTTTGTGAATGGTAAACCAGAAACTATCTTAGGAGACCAGCAGAAACAGCATAAGTTCATCGCTGTAACTGGCAGCCAGTTGGATATTCCTTCGTTATACAGACAATATGGTTTCTTACCGGTACAGGAGTTACAGACTGAAAACGGATTTGTTTATGATTTCCAAGGACTTACGGATAAAACTGCCAGAGAAATCAAGCAATTGCCGCAAGTGATTGAACTTAAAGAACATATCTGGGCAAAAGATTCGGCTGCGGTTTCTTATAAGGTAAATGCCGACCGTAGTGCATATACCAAAAACATTGATACCGCCCAGTCCATTTTTCCGATCAATAAGAAATGGAATCAAGATTGGTATGGGCCGCTAAGGATTCCGAAAAAAGGCGATGTGGTAACCCTTACCCAGAGTAATTTGCCTGAATATCAATGGATTATTTCAGAGTACGAACATAACAAACTCGAGAACCGCGATGGTAAAATTTTTATAAATGGCCAGCAAACCAATCAGTACACCATAAAGCAGGATTATTATATGATGATTGGTGACAACCGCGATGCCTCACTTGATGCCCGGTTTTTCGGTTTCGTGCCAGAGGAAAATATCGTCGGCAGCCCCATGTTTACCTGGTTGAGTATAGAAGGTCTTTTTGCTGACAACGGTTCATCTTACCAGCCGGATGGCAAATCTTTCCGTTGGGACCGTATGTTTAAAGCCACCAACACCGGTGAAGCACACAAAACTTCTTATTGGTGGGTAGCCGTCATTATTCTTGTATTGTTTTTCGGTTGGGATTATTTTGCCAAGCTCTTCAAAAAGAAAGAAAAAACAGACTAAACTGTTTACATTTTTATATCACTTTCCCTCTCCCCTGGAGGGGGATTTTAATTTTTATTCGATGAAAGTTTTATTACCTATATTTTATCTTCCGCCAGTGTCATGGTTCGCTGTCTTTTTACAAAGTAAAGCAGTAGAACTGGAGCAATTTGAGCATTTCCCGAAACAGACTTACCGTAACCGTACCACCATTTATGGGGCCAATGGTCGTCTGTCACTCATTATTCCGATAAGCCATAACGGTAAACGTGTACTGAATGAAACAGAAATTTCTTACCGCGAAAACTGGCAGAAACTCCATTGGAAATCTATTAAAACCGCGTATCAGAGTTCGCCGTATTTCGAGTTTTATGAAGATAAGCTCGAGGCTATATTTAACTTTAGTACCCCTTCTCTTATCGAATTTAATCTGAACGCCCTGAAAGTCATTCAGCAAATCTTGAAAACAGAAAAAGAATATACGTTGAGCGGCGAGTACCTGAAAGAACCGGAAGGAAAAAATTACCGGGAAAAATTTCCTGCCAAACACCGGGAGGATTATGGTCTCGAAACTTATTACCAGACTTTCTCGGACAAATTCGGGTTTGAGGCAGATCTCTCCATACTCGATTTAATATGTAACAAAGGCCCGGAAACGCTTACTTATCTTAAGAATATCGATCTAAACAAAATTTAATATGAAAAAATTACTCATCGCAGCTTACTTTCTCGCAGGCACAGCTGCGTTTGCACAAGCCGACAGCCAGCCGGTGGATCCAATGAAAGATAAAGATCTGATGACTTGGTATCACAAAGATTTTGCTGCCACCAACGTATATGGTGTAAATACCGATAATGCATATAAATATCTGGAGTCCAAAGGCCTTAAAGCCAAACCAGTTGTCGTAGGCGTACTCGACAGCGGGGTAGAAGTGGACCATCCCGGACTAATGAAAAACATGTGGAGAAATCCGAATGAAATCCCAAACAACGGCAAAGACGATGATAACAATGGTTATGTAGACGACGTACATGGCTGGAATTTCATGGGCGGGAAAAACGGTGACATCGATGTAGATAATATGGAAGTAACCCGCGTGGTGAAGAAGTATAAAGATGTCTTTGAAGGCGCAAACTCCACTGTCAATAAAGCGAATCAGGCAAAAATGCCGAATGAGTTCGAAATGTACATGAAGTCCAAGGAACTCTTCACTAAGAAAAGCCTCGAAGCCAAACAAGGGTACGAAACCTATTCGCGCATTCAGCAAATGATCCCATCAATGATTGCGTTGCTCAACGGCCAGCCGCTCACCACTGAAGCTGTGGCCGCCATTAAGCCTACCACACAGGAGCAGGCGATGGCAGCTTCGGTACTTGGTCAGTTGGTGAACGACCCTTCAGTGAAAGGGAAAGCACCGGCTGAAGTACAAAAGTTTCTGGAAGCACAAATGAAAGAAGCGCTCGATTATTATGGTCCCCAGGCTACCAAGCAGTATAATCTTGATTATGATCCGCGTGCCGAAATTGTAGGCGATAACTATGATGATTATACGGAGCGTTTTTATGGTAATAACAATTACGAAGGCCCGGATGCCCAGCACGGGACACACGTTGCAGGCATTATCGCAGGTATGCCACACGGTGCCGAAGTACAATATGGTGTAGGCTATAAAACCGCAAGAATCATGACCGTTCGTACCGTGCCAAATGGTGATGAAAGAGATAAGGACGTGGCCAATTCCATACGATATGCAGTGGATAACGGCGCTAAAATCTTGAATATGAGTTTCGGCAAACCCGTTTCTCCCGGCAAGAATATCGTTTGGGAAGCATTTAAATATGCGCAGGATAAAGGTGTGTTACTCGTAAAAGCTGCTGGTAATGAGAATGAAAACATCGAGGAGAATATATATTACCCAACCAACTTCCAGGATGTTACCGATCCGGCACCTTTTATTAATAACATGATTGTGGTGGGCGCTTCTACCAATAATAATGAGTTTCTAAGAGCCAGTTTCTCCAACTACAACCAAAAGATGGTGAATGTGTTTGCCCCAGGCGATAAAATTTACTCTACTGTGCCCGATGGCAAATATGAGTATCTGCAAGGGACATCAATGGCAGCTCCGGTGGTTGCAGGCGCAGCATCGGTATTGCTGGCTTACATGCCTAACCTCACACCGGCGCAAATCATCGAAGCACTGGTGAAGACTTCAAACAAATCTTCTGTAAACGCGATGATTTCATCAAATACCAATAACAGCTTCAACCTTATTTCTCAGGCAGGCGGAGTTATTGATGTGCTGAAAGCGGCGGAATATGCCTATACTAATTTCTATAAACCAATGCCAGCAGCCAAAAATGCGGCACCTAAAAAAACGGTAAAAAAGGTTAAGAAATAAATCTTTTTATATGATTGTTCAATAAAAAGTCCGGTTATTCGGGCTTTTTTTTGGATATCTATGGGTGTGGCACGGTTTTTTGTAGGGTATGTATCAAATAATTTAAGCTATGAAAAATCTATTATTAGCGGGCTTCGTAGGGGCAGCACTTACTGTTTCTTGCAGTACGGCTAAAACCGCTCAGAACAACAGGGCCGAGTTTCTTCAGCTAAAAGGTGACTGGGAGATTACCAGTGTAAACTACGATAAAAATTATAAGGTGAAGCCATTTGATGAAGGTGCGGATGCACAGTGTTTCGTAGGAAGCCACTGGAGGCTTATCCCCAATAATTGGACAGGCTCTTACACTTTGAGTGGCGGCGGCGCATGCCCAAGCGTGATTCAGCCTATTAAATTTGAAGTGGTAAACGGTTCTGAATTCAAATTCAAAAAAATGCTAGAAGGCTCCAAAGCAAAATCTGTCACTGAAGGGTATTCATTAAATCTCATCAGTCAAACTGCAGATTCTTTTAGCCTCGAACAGAATGTGAACTCAGCGGGTGATAATGTAAGGATCATCTACAACTTCAGCCGAACCGGAATGAAAAATTAATTAAACAAACAAACGATATGAGATTCTTAAATAAAACCAATTTCGCAGGTTTATTTCTGTCAGCAGGTTTACTGCTTACCAGTTGCGAAACTGTACAAAATGCCAATAACCAACAAAAAGGTACCGTTATCGGTGCAACAGCCGGCGCTGTATTAGGCGGGGTGTTGGGTAACAATCTCGGCAAAGGTAAAAATGCGCCAGCCGGCGCTGTGCTGGGTGGCATCGTAGGTGGTGTAGCCGGTAATGTGATTGGCCGTAATATGGACAAACAGGCCAAAGAAATTAAAGAAACATTGCCAGGCGCGGAAGTAGAACGTGTAGGTGAAGGTATACGTGTGACGATGAAAGAGAATATGGTAAACTTCGGTTTCGATTCTTCAGAACTCACCGCTGCGGCTAAAGCTAACCTTAATAAACTGGCGACCGTCCTTAAAAATAATATGGATACGAACATCAATATCTACGGACATACCGACAGCAAAGGGACTGATGCTTATAACCTTTCACTCTCTGAAAGACGTGCGGCCGCGGTTAAATCATATTTGGTTTCCCAAGGGGTCGCTTCATCGCGCATGATTACCATGGGAATGGGCGAAAAAGAACCTGTAGCAAGTAATAACACCGATGCAGGCAGAGCCGAAAACCGACGTGTAGAGTTTGCCATTACCGCGAACGAGGAAATGATTAACGAGGCACAAAACAACAATTAAGACCAAATCCTATCATTATATTTATAGTCCGCCACGGCGGGCTTTTTTATTTTAAAATCATTACTTTTGTTTCTGATTTTTTCACAGATGACGAAATATTTAAAACTTCTTCGCGTAGAGCAGTGGGTAAAAAATCTTTTTGTTTTCGCACCTCTGTTCTTCTCGGGAAATATTACCAATCTGGATCTGCTGGCCAAAAGTATTTTTGCATTTGTAGTGTTTTCATTTACAGCAAGCAGCATCTATATCGTGAATGATTATTCTGATATCGAGTCGGACCGTAAGCATCCTGATAAAAAGAACCGTCCCTTAGCCAGTGGTGCTATCCGAAAGCCTGTAGCGATTTCGGTTTTTATAGCACTGGTCTGTTCCATTATCCTTTTGATATTTTTCGGTCAGCATTTTTTGCACCGCGATTTGCTGAAGTTTTCCGCGGTCATTGCATTTTATTTTGTGATGAATATCGCTTACACTTTTCGTCTGAAACACGTCGCGATTATTGATGTCTGCATTATTGCGATTGGCTTTGTGCTGCGTGTATCAGCTGGTGGTTATGCCTCGGGGATATATATTTCTCAGTGGGCGATCTTGCTGACATTTGTGTTGGCACTGGTATTGGCAATTGGTAAACGTAGGGGAGAACTCATTAATGCACAGATTTCCGGTAAAACCAGGCGGGCGCTTGATGGGTATAATGTGCAGTTCGCGGATATCGCGCTTTCGATAAGTTGTACCCTGGCCATCATCTGTTACCTGATGTTTACCCTCTCGCCAGAAGTACAGCAGAAGTTCCATTCCAGGGTATTTTACACCGTGTTTTTTGTTGTATTCGCTTTCCTACGATATCTTCAGCAGACACTCGTATATAACAAAACCGAATCACCGACTAAAATTATCTATAAAGACCGATATATTCAGGTAACGCTGGTGTTGTGGCTTGCCGCATTTTTACTTCAAATCTATTTCAAATAATGAAACCCAATTTCATACAGAAGGTGGCCAACTGGGGAAATTTTCCTGTAGTTGAAAAAGAAATCCGGTCTGAAGACTCTTTGCTGAAAATACAGGATTTTGTACGGAACAATAATGAGGTAATCGCGCGGGGAAATGGCCGTTGCTACGGTGATGCCGCGTTGGCAGAACATATCTTTTCCACCAAAAGACTTAATAAGTTCATCAGCTTCGATAGGCTAAATGGCATCATCGCGTGCGAAGCAGGTATGCTACTCTCCGAAATTCTAGAGGTTATCGTACCGCAAGGCTATTTTCTTTACGTAACCCCAGGGACCAAATTCATCACTGTAGGTGGCGCTATCGCTTCTGATGTACACGGCAAAAATCATCATCAGGAAGGTTGCTTTTCAGAATACTTGATCGAATTTTCTTTGTTGAATGAACATGCGGAGGTCATTACATGTTCGCGCAAGGAAAATCCCGATAAGTTCTGGGCTACCATCGGCGGAATGGGACTTACAGGTATTATTCTGGATGCTAAATTCAGGCTAAAGAACATCAGTACGTCTTATATCAAGCAGGAAAGTATCAAAGCGGAAAATCTTGATGAAATTTTCCAACTTTTCGATGAAAGTGAAGACTGGACATACAATGTCGCTTGGATTGACTGTCTGCAGAAAGGGCCCAAACTCGGCAGAAGCATCCTGATGCGTGGCGAGCATGCGCTGCTACAGGAACTGCCGGCAAAACTTGCGGGTACACCGCTTAGGCTGAAGAAAAAAATAGTACCCACCGTCCCGTTTTATTTTCCGGGGTTTATACTTAATAATCTTACGGTAAAACTCTTCAATGTGCTGTATTTTAAAAAACAGCGTACCAAGATAAAAAAGGATATTGTAGACTACGAAAGTTTCTTCTATCCGCTTGATGTAGTAAACGACTGGAATAAGATTTACGGCAAAAAAGGCTTTATTCAATATCAGATGGTTATCCCGAGAGCCAACGGAAAAGATGGGATGCGCAAGATTCTGGAGACCATCGCCCACAGCAAGAATGGCTCTTTCCTGGCGGTGCTGAAGTTGTTCGGGAAAAACAATCCACAGGCCTTTAATTCTTTTCCTATTGAAGGGTACACCCTAGCGCTGGATTTTAAGGTCAATAGCAAACTCAGCGCACTGGTACAGCAACTGGATGATATTGTCTCGGAATATGGCGGACGAATTTACCTGACCAAAGACAGTATGAGTAGATCTTCGCTCACTAATTATCTACAGCAGGTACAGAATGCCAAATTCGTTTCTTTGCAGCATAAAAGAATCCTCAGTAATCTCTAAGGTTTTTAATCAAGGCCTAAATAGTAAACCATGATTGTATTAGGAAGTAATTCGGAAGTAGCGCAGGCATTTGTAGAAAGAGTTTTGCAAACCGGTGAAAAATTCCCCTCTGTCTATTTATTCACCTCCAACAGGGATACGGCCGAGAAATTTGCCCGTCATATTGATGTCAAATATCTGCAACACTCAGAAATCATCGCACTTGATCTGATGAACGATACTGATTTTACGAAGTTTTCTGATATACAGAGCGATCTGCTCTTCTGTGCCTCCGGTTACTTAGGCGAGGGTACCGAAGAGGCCTTGTATAACACGAAAAACACCGACCGTATTGTGGGTATCAACTATGCACGACTCCTCCCTATCCTTAATTATTTTGCAGAAAAAATGGAAAGGAAACGTTCCGGTACCATGATTGTGCTGTCATCGGTCGCTGGCGAACGCGGAAGACAGAGCAATTTCATCTACGGCAGCGCCAAGGCAGGACTTACCGCTTACCTAAGCGGTTTACGCAACTATCTGTATTCGCGCAACGTACATGTAATCACTATAAAACCAGGTTTTATGGATACTAAGATGACGGAGGGATTACCGCTTAACCCAACCCTTACCGCCACACCGAAGCAGGCTGCCAACCTTATTTACAAAGCCTACAAAGCGAAACGCAACGTAGTGTATGTGTTGCCGGTTTGGTCACTTATCATGATGATGATCCGTGCTGTTCCTGAGTTTATTTTCAAGAAAATGAAGTTATAACCGATACATGAGAAAACTCTATCTTTTCGATTTTGATGGTACCCTCACATTTCGGGATACCATGTTCCTTTTCCTGAAGTTCTATCATCCAAGGAGATTTTATCTGTCATTCTTAGTACATATTCCGCTGTTCGTATTACTTAAACTAAAACTTGCGGACGCTGAAAAAGTGAAGAAAAGTTTCATCTCAGCTGTTTTGAAAGGAGAAAAAAGACAGGAAATAGAGGCCCGCGCGCAGGAGTTTTTCTTACGGCATCATAAGGCGCTCATTCGGCCCAACGCACAGCAATTTATTGATAAAATCAACAGAAATCAAACCGAAATCTACATCGTTTCAGCCTCACTGGATATTTGGGTGAAACCATTTGCTGATAACTGGGGCTTTAAATTGCTCGCTACACAGGCTGATTTTGATAATGAAATATTCACAGGCAATTTTATGGGCAAAAACTGCAATGGTGACGAAAAGCGCTGCAGGATAAAAACCGCCATTGCCCACCAAAAGTTCGATAAAACCATTGCTTTCGGTGATTCTACTGGCGACCGCGAGATGTTGGCTTGGGCAGATGAAAGCCATTTTGAATTTTTTCATTAAATTTACCCCATCCCTAAACCTTAAGATAAAATGGATAGAATATATCTGGATAATGCCGCTACCACGCCACTCGCAGAAGAAGTTATTGATGCCATGGTACAGGTACTGAAAGTGAATTTCGGCAACCCCTCATCCACACACAGTTTTGGCCAGGAAGCGAAGATCCTGATCGAAACCGTACGCCGCGAGGTCGCGGATTATCTGAAGGTAACGCCTGCTGAGATCGTTTTTACCTCTTGCGGGACCGAATCTAATAACATGATTATAAAATCGTGTGTCAACCATTTGGCGGTAGAGCGCATTATCACTTCGCCGATGGAGCATAAATGCGTTGCAGAGACTGTCATGGACATGAAGAAACGCAGAGGGTTAGAAGTGGTGTATCTACGGCCAGACAGTAACGGTGACATCAGCCTTGATGATCTTGTGCAGCAACTGAAAAGTTCCGATAAGAAGACTTTGGTGAGTTTAATGCATGCCAACAACGAAATTGGCAACCTGCTCGACCTGAAGAAAACAGCACAGATCTGTAAGGAACACGGGGCGCTTTTCCATTCGGATACGGTACAGACGATGGCCCATATGGAGATTGATTTCTCAGACATTCCGGTGGATTTTGCCTCCTGCAGCGCACACAAATTTCATGGACCTAAAGGCAGTGGTTTTGCTTTCATACGCAAATCTTCAGGCCTTAAAGGGATTATTACCGGTGGCCCACAAGAGCGCTCATTGCGTGCAGGTACCGAGAACGTGTGTGGAATCGTAGGTTTGGGCAGAGCGCTGGAGCTTTCTTTGAAAAACATGCAGGCATACACCGAGCATATTAAAAGCATTAAAGAATACACGATACAAAAGCTTACACAAATAATTCCTGGTATCCGTTTTAACGGTAGAAGTGCTGAAGAAAGCAGCTTATACACGGTGCTGAGTGTATTATTGCCCTTTAAAGATCCTATGATTGGCCTTAAATTAGATATGAAAGGTATAGCCATATCACAGGGTAGTGCCTGCTCTTCCGGGGCTGCAAAACCATCGATGGTGATGATGATGCTATTGGATGACGAGGATATGCAACGCACAACGCCTTTAAGGATCTCCTTCAGCCATCTTACCACTAAAGAGGACATTGATGCGCTGGCAGAAGCCCTGAAGGAAATCTCACAGCCATTCATCATAGAAAATGCTGATGGTACCTATAGATAGGGAATAAGGATATTTAAAACTTTATCCGTAATTTTGTACAAAGAATATTAATTTTAAAAAATAAAGAAATGGCATTAGAAATAACAGATCAGTCGTTTAAAGAGGTTGTATTAAATTCAGATAAGCCAGTACTGGTAGATTTTTGGGCAGTATGGTGCGGACCTTGTCGTATGCTGGGACCAATCGTTGAAGAAGTTGCAGAGGATTTTGAAGGGAAGGCGATTGTAGGGAAAGTGGATGTGGACAACAATCAGCAGGTTTCTGTAGATTACGGAATCCGTAATATCCCTACACTTCTTATCTTTAAGAATGGTCAGGTAGTTGATAAGATTGTAGGTGTTAACTCGAAAGAGTTTATTACAGAGAAGTTATCTGCCCACTTATAGAAAATAATCTATTTGAAAATGAGTGCTTTCCTAATTGGGAAGCATTTTTTTGCAAAAAAGTTGTAGGTTACCAGAAAAGTGCTAATTTTGCACTCACGAAAACGAAAGAAGCTCTTTAAAAACAAATGATCCGGTAGTTCAGCTGGTTAGAATGCCGCCCTGTCACGGCGGAGGTCGCGGGTTCGAGTCCCGTCCGGATCGCTTTAAGATTTTTCAATTTTTATCTTTAAAAAAATTGATCCGGTAGTTCAGCTGGTTAGAATGCCGCCCTGTCACGGCGGAGGTCGCGGGTTCGAGTCCCGTCCGGATCGCGATTACTTTACCAAAGTAGCACAAAATGCTGTAAAACATAGGTTTTACGGCATTTTTCTTTTTATGCTGAAATCAAAGAGCAACAAATTCGCACATATTTTCAGTGACCTATTCAGTGACCTATTTCGGTTTCAAAAATAGGTCACTGGAAAAAATCTAAGCGAGCGATTGAAAATTGATTTTGAAATGATTTTTTCAGACCAAATTTTGGATTTTTTTTTCGAGTGTGTGCAGTGACCTTTTCAGTGACCTATGTCCAAGGAAAAAAGGGTCACTGGAAATCGCCGAAAGCCTTACTGTGAGCTTGTTTAGAAAGTGAACATCTTGCGGACGGTTTTCAGGAATTTTAAATTTAATGCTTAAAATATTAGTAAAATGAACCAGACTTTCAGCCTGCTTTTTTATGTGAAAAAAGCCAAAGAAAATGCTAAGGGAGAATGTCCAATTTACCTTAGAATTACAATCGACGGAAAAGCTACGGAAATAAGTGTGAAAAGGACGATAAAATTATCCCAATGGAATGCTGCTGCACAAAAGGCAACAGGATATACGGAGGCCATAAAACAACTTAACCATTATCTGAAAACCTTTGAGCAGCAGGTTCACAATGCCTATCACGATCTTATGAAAGATGGTGAACATATTACAACTGAAGTTTTAAAAAACAGATTAACTGGAAAAGAAGCAACCGGAAGAATGCTTATCGGTATTTTTAAGGATCATAATAATCGTATGGAAAAACTCGTAGGTAAAGAATTTGCACCTGGAACGCTGGGTAGATACCGCACCTGCCTTAACCATACTTTAGAATTTCTTAAATGGAAGTATAGAATTTCTGATATTAATATTAAGAAAATTGATTATGCCTTTTTAAATGATTTTGAATTTTTTCTGCGGACTGAAAAGGCCTGCAACAATAATTCGGCTGTAAAATATTTGAAAAACTTTGGAAAGATTATCAGAATTTGCCTTGCTAACGGTTGGATTGAAAAAAATCCTTTTCTAAATTATCATTCAAAATTTGAAGAAGTTACAAGAGTATATCTGAATGAAGATGAACTTACTAGATTAACGGAGAAGGATTTTAAAAATGAAAGACTCTCATTAGTCAGGGATATTTTTTTGTTCAGTTGCTACACCGGTTTGGCTTATATTGATACAAAACAACTAACCAAACAAAACATTTCTTTTGGACTGGATGGAAACAAATGGATTTTTACGAAAAGACAAAAAACAAAAACAGCTTCTAATATTCCACTACTGCCACAAGCAATGCGTATTATTGAAAAATATCGCGACAATCAGTATTGCTCTGTGAGTGGAAAGTTATTGCCCATCCTCACTAATCAGAAAATGAATGCTTATCTGAAAGAAATTGCAGATTTGTGTCAGATTGATAAAGAATTGACATACCATATTGCACGACATACCTTTGCTACTACTATTACTTTGTCAAATGGCGTTTCCATTGAAAGTGTAAGCAAAATGCTCGGTCATAAAAATATAAAGACCACACAACATTATGCGAAGATTTTGGATAAAAAAGTAAGCGACGATATGAGCAATCTCACATCTATCCTCCAACAGAAACAAGAATTACAAGAACAAAAGATTAATAAAGTTGGTTTTTAGTTTTGTTAATCGGTGATCCTTATATTTCTACCGATAAAAATCTTGTTTTTACCGATTAAACTTTGTGCTTGTGAGATGTGTTTTTAAATTAGAAGAAAATTTAGCGAATGTTATATCGATTCCCTCATGCGATATTTTTTTTAATAGTTGCTGTTACTCCTGCCCTTGCATTTTCCCAGGAGAAAAAAGATTCACTTTCTACAAAAGACATCCAGGAAGTTTTAATAAAATCCCAAAAGAAGAAACAGTTTTCCGACCATACGAATTACACCTTCGATAAGGAGGCATTGGAAAAAGCAAGACATTCCAAAGATTTGCTTACCACGCTGCCCGAACTGCAACTCGACCCGATTTCCAATACTGTTACAAGTATCAAGGGTGGAAAAATTCTCTTTCTGATTAATGGAATTGAAGCCAGCGACAACCAGATTAAAAGCATTGCACCAACGAACGTGGTGCGTGTGGAATATTTCGACATTCCGCCTGCAAGATATTCCCAAAGAGCCGATACCGTGGTGAACATTATTACAAAAAATCCGGAAGTCGGCTAATCCTATGGCGCGGATGTGACTTCTGCATTAACAACAGGCTTAGTGAACGGTTCCGCTTACGCTGGTTATACGAAGGGAAAGAACGATTTCGGTTTGGAATATTCAATCAATTTGAGAGACTATGACAATAGAATTGTCGATAAAATCTACGACTACAACAGAAAGACCAGTTTGGCTACACCAACCAGAATATCGCTTTGAGATACTCGAATGTCGTTCCTGGTAACTACACTTTTCAGGCGAAGGTAAGCATTTTCTTCAATTCAAATTTTAACAAAGGAATTGGACAAAGTATTTTCACGCAGGACAATCTCGCAGAAAACCACAGCACAGTCCACAACAGCAATTCCGCCTACACCGCACCGACTTTGGACCTCTATTATTCCAAAAATATCGGGAAGAAGGACGAATTGAGTTTAAACTTAATCGGTTCGCATTATACCACAACTTCCTCGCAATTCGACCACGAATGGAATACTGCGGACGATACCGACGTATTTAACAACGATATGAATCTGAAGGCAAAACAGACCGGAGTCGTCGGCGAGATTGCGCACACGCACCAGTTTGAAAAAGGAAAGTTGAGTTCCGGCTACCGAATCTCGAACACCGCGATTTCAAATGATTTGGTGAACCTTCTCGGTGCGTCGCATTACGATGTGAATTATCTGGAACAATACCTCTACACCGAATATTCCGGAAAGTGGCACAAGTTGGGTTACCGTTTCGGAATCGGCGTGACGAATATCCACAACAAAAGCGCAGAAACCACGCAGAACGACTGGGCGCCGACACCGAAACTAGTGTTGAGTTACGATTTGGCGAAAAACCAAAGTTTGAGACTGACAACAGATTACACCTCTCAAAGTCCGTGGGCAGAAGCATTGAGTAGTAACGTTACCCAAATAGTTCCAAATATTTACCGTAGTGGAAACCCCTTCTTGAAGCCGAAACATACTTTTAGAAATAATCTGACCTATTCGTTTAACAACAAATATTTCGATGTTAATGCCACAGCGTTATACAATTATCTGAAAAGGGACATTGCACAGTTCTACACATTCGACAGCAATTTGGATGGTTTTGTTTTGAGGAATGTGAATGCCGATTATACAAGGCAGCTTGGCGTTCAGATTAGCGGAAATGTAATACCTTTTGGAAGCAATGTCTTTATTGCGAGATTTAATTTGCAGCCCGCCTCCATATTGGTAGAGACTGTTGATGGTAAGGAAATTAAAAACAACTATGTTCAGAACTGGTTTACACTTTCTTTCGAATATAAGAACTTTTATTTTCAGTATTCATTCCGTTTTCCGTCGTAATATCTTGAGCGGAGCCTTCCTCTCTGCAACTAAGCAATCAAAACATTGCAAAACCCTTTAAAACCCCCATTTTAAAGGGTTTTCTTTTTTTATAGCATTTCAATAAATACCAAAAAATTACAAACTTAAGGAGTGTCATTCGGTGAGTACCTAAATAACACTCAACTACTCACCGCGATTTTTGTAAACAGCCTGTACAAACACTGTTTCAAAGATTGAACATCTTGCAGGAGGCTTGGTTTAAATTTAATTTTAACCTTAAAGTCACCACACAATGAACAGTTACACTCTGCTTTTCTATGCCAAGAAAACCAAAGGCAATCCCGAACTTTCAGTCATCTATCTGCGAATTACTGTAAAAGGGAAAAGAGCCGAACTTTCCACAGGACAAACCATCACTACCTCATCCTGGAATTCCAAAGCCGGAAAACTTTCCGGAACCGGAAACCAGGCCAGAACAGTTAATGCCTTTCTGGTCAGTATTCGGTTGAAATTTTTACAGTGCAATAACGAACTCATTACGGCAAATAAAGAAATATCCTGTGATTCTCTCAAAAACCGATTTTTAGGTATTGATGAAAAGAAGATTACCATAATGGAAGTTTTCAGGGATCAAAATAGGCAGATGGAACCTTTGATTGGGAAATCATTTGCTCACGGTACCTGGAAGCGTTATGAAACCTCTGCACGGCATACCGTTAAGTTTATGCAGTGGAAATACAATGTGGAGGATATGGATGTTCTGGCGATCAGTCCGGCCTTTGTGAGCAATTATGAATTTTGGTTACGCACCGTTAAGAAATGCGGTAACAACACAGCGGTTAAATATATCAAGAACTTCCAGAAAATTGTAAATATTTGTCTGGCCAATGACTGGATTCAGAAGAACCCGTTTATCAGTTACAAAGCCAAGCTTACGCCGGTAACCCCAAATTTTCTGGATGAAAATCAACTGGCAGCAATTCAGAATAAAGTGTTCAGAACAGAGCGGTTAACTTTGGTGCGCGACATTTTTGGTTTTCGACCAAAAGAACCAAAACAAAAATCGATGTCCGGCTTCCCATTCTGCTGATTGCTGAGGAAATACTTTTGAAATATAAAGACCATCCAAAATGTCTGAACGAGGGAAAAGTTTTACCGATACTGAGCAATCAGAAGATGAATGAGTATTTGAAAGAAATTTCAGATCTCTGCAAAATTGGTTTTGATCTTACCTTTCATACTGCACGCCATACCTTTGCTACTACGGTGACATTGAGTAACGGTGTGCCTCTCGAAACCGTTAGCAAGATGCTTGGGCATTCCAGTTTAAAAATGACTCAGCATTATGCAAAAATCATTGACCGCAAAATTGGCGAAGATATGTATAGACTTCAGGAAGTGCTGGGAATGAAAAAGGAAAACAAAAAACTCGGCACATAGCCGGTTTTAGGTTTTTAACTATTCTAAGTAGTACTTCCTCATTTAATACCTCAGCGATTTTTTCTGAAATAAAATGTCTTATGCTAGTAAAATCTTTAACCTTTTTTTACTTTTTAAAAAAAATCAACCTCAAGCACGCATCGAAATTCTCGGCAAACCAATCTTATGTTCTTGCGGATAAGGTTGCCGCCATATCATGCTGATGTCTTCATTAATTTTTTGGTGTATCTCAATCTGATTTTCATTATCTTCTGCATAACGCGGATCTGGTATAAAGGGCATCTTTGGCATTTTATTAATGGTAATGGTCGGAAAATGAAAATCCACTTCCACAATTCCCAAAAGCAGATAACAGCCGCCGCCCTGGAAAGGATACTGTTTCAGATTATTAGGAAAATGAGCGGTGTCGAAATACTCACCTTCCGCGTCAATCCAGGTTCCGAAATACATCCTGACTTTTTTGGTTGGAACGTGTTTCCTTGAAATAAGGTAGGGTGTTTTTGTTGATTCTACAATTTACGGTAATATAGAATACATATTATATAAATTATTTTCTTTCTACGTAGAAGTTGAATACAATAAATCTTTTAATAAAATAATTAAAATGGTATGTTATGAAGATTTAAAAGATAAAATTAATTAAATTTTACGGTCAAATAATTCTTTTCTCAACTTCCATTTGATTATTGTATAAGTGTGAAATACGACTCTTACTTAGTTTTTCCTATTTTCAAAAGCTTATTATCTTTCATATATGTTCCAAAATCAAATTTGAAATCAAAGAGTTCTTTAGGCTCAATTCCTGCGGCTAAAGAAATTCGAATGAGTGTAGAAAGTTTTGGTACATTTTCCTTATTTAATAGCCGATAAATTTGCCGTCTGTCTAAATTAGCTGCCGCTGCCAACTCCGCAACTTCAATACTCTTAAACTCCAATAGTTTCTGCAAATGGTCTGTTAGAGCAATAAAATACTTGTCTTGTATTGTATTCATCTTATAAATGTGACATAATTGTCAAAATTTTCATTGACATATTTGTCACAATTGAAAAATGTTTTATATATTTGTTTTATCAGATTACTTAATAAAAAGTAATTTTGCGACACTTCTAAAAAAATATTGAAGCTTCGCTTTGAATCTCGACTGGAAAACTGGTAATTTAAGGAACGAGAGGATAAGTAGAAGGCTCACGTCCCGGGCGTGGGCTCTCTTATCGTTCCAAGGTATACCAGTACCCCCAGTCGGTAAGTTGAGTTCCACGCCTTTTTTGTGCAGTACACTCAGCGTTCATCGAAAACTCTTTAATAAGTCTCGCTAAGATTAGACCTCTACAGCAGTGTGCACAACTGTTGCGGCCAAAGTGCTTCATTTAGTTTTTATTTTCATATCAATCGGCTTTGCATTTGAGAAAAGCCATCTGATGATTTTGGATAATGGAGTAAGTATCGTTTTTCTCATTGGCAAGGCTTTAAAACAAAAGCCTATGTAATAATTTTCCAAAACAAAAAGCCCTTCCTGCATATTATGGGGTAATCATGCAGAGAAGAGCATAGTCTTAATTTTCTAACTAAAACTTTACAAAACTATGAAAATCTTCCTGAAGTATTTGGGATGGGGTTGCCTTGTCTTGATATTGAGTACATTAAGGACTCAAGTTACAGCACAGAATAAGAAGCCACTCTCAAAAAATCCAGAAATAAAATCATTGCTTCCCGGTGAAAAAATCCCTGAAAACCTCCGGTTTCATCCACTTAAATTGATCAACGGAACAAAAGAAACTATAAGTCTTTCAGATTTTAAAGAACGTCTGGTAATTCTTGAGTTTTGGGCAAGTAATTGTTCAGCCTGTCTAAAAAATATTCCAAAAGTAGCTGAAATCAATAATCAGTTTAAAAACAGAGCGATCATATTGCCTATTTCAGAACAGCCAAAAAGTGTTATTGCAAAGTTTTTCCAGGGGGATTATGGAAGAAAATATACCGATTTAATATCAGTAACAGATGACAGTATACTTGGAAAGTATTTTCCTCATTATGGAGTCCCTTACCTGATCTGGATTTACGACGGCAAAGTTATGAGTACCACTGATGCCGGACAGCTTTCTGCAGAATCAGTTAGTGATATTTTGCAGGAAAAAAAATCTTCTCTCAAAAATATACAGCAGATGGATGCTTCTAAGCCTTTGTTTCTTAAAGAAAGCTATTTTGATAATGATGCCACAACACTGCAAAACTATTTTATTCTTTCAAAAGGTGCCGTTAACGGAATTGGTTCTGGAAGTTCATTCAGAAAATCTCCTACAGGTGCAATTAATGGGAGAATGTTCAGCAACCTTCCGCTTAGTGATATTCTCTTTGCGATAGGCCTGGAAATTTTTAAACAGAAAGGAGAAGTGGCACTTTTCAACGAGAAGAGGGCGGTAATCAATGTAGCGGATCAATCTAAAATTTTTCAGTTGACGGACGACTATATTGATAAAGATAACCTTTACAGTTTGGATCTGATTGTCCCAGAGAAAAAGGCAGATTCACTTTATTATTTTATGCTTGATAACCTTAACCGTTATACTGGGTTTAAATCAAAATTTAAAGTTGTTCCCACTAAATGTTTAGTATTAAAAAGAACATCTAAAAAAGATAAGATAAGAACTAAGGGAGGGAAAAGAATTTCAACATTTCCGCGAACACCCTCTATAATCCAGAATGCACCACTTTCTGTCATGGTAAATATGTTGAACGGCAAAACACCAATTTCATTACCCATCATTGATGAAACAAATTATACTTCTAATGTGGATATGCAAATCTCATCAATTACAACAGTTGAAAAACTGCAGAAAGAACTTTTGCAATATGATCTTGAATTAATAGAGGCTTCAAGAAATCTTCTGATGCTGATAGTTGAAGAAAATAACCAAAAACAAAATTAACAATATGAAGAAATCTTTGTTTATTACGCTAATAATATTGGGATCATTACTTCATGCCCAAAAAATGCTTCGTGGAACTGTGATAGACGAATCCACTAATCTTCCCTTAACCGGAGTTAATGTATCATTTGAAGATTCTGACAAACTTGCGCTCACAGACCAATATGGAAAATTTGAACTTCCAATAACACAGGAAGGCAAAAAAGTCAAATTTAGATTTAACGGCTATGAGACAGTTGAATTTTCTGTGGATCAGTTGAATAAATCTAATTTTATAATTAGGCTTAAGTACAAAATAAAGGAAATTGAAGGTGTTAGTCTGCTTTCAACAGGATATCAGAAAATCCCTAAAGAAAGAGCTACCGGCTCATTTACTGAGGTTGACAATCGGTTGTTCAAAAATCAGGTTTCCACAAATGTCCTAGACCGTTTGCCGGGAATAGCGGTTGGAATCATCGTGGATAAAGGGACATCCTTAACAAAACCGCAGTTTATGATAAGGGGGCTAAGTACAATCAGAGGACCGAAATCACCTCTGATTGTAATTGATAATTTTCCTTACGATGGTGACCTCGGGAATATAAATCCGAATATTGTTGAAAACATTACCATTCTCAAGGATGCCTCTGCAGCGAGTATTTGGGGAGCCAGAGCAGCAAACGGGGTTATTGTAATTACTACCAAGACAGGCAAATTCAATCAGCCGACTTCTTTTAACTTCACAATGAATACCATCGTTACGGGGAAACCTGATTTAAGTTACATTAAGCAAATATCCAGTGCCGATTTTATTGAGTTAGAACAGGAGTTGTTTAGCAGAGGGTTTTACAATACGGATATTAATTCTTCCAGCCATCCAGTTATATCGCCAGTAGTTGCATTGTTAGATAAGGAAAAAAAAGGTCTGGTAGATCATTCCGCGGTAATTGAGCAGCTTAACAAATGGAAACAGATTGATATGAGGGAGGAGTTTAAAAGATATATGTACAAAGCCTCTATCAACACACAATATGCTTTTGATGTTTCTGGCGGAAGTAATCGATTTTCCTGGTCTTATAATCTCGGTTATGATGATAATGAAGGTAATTTGGACGAACGGTATAAAAGGATAAATTCGAGGATTCAAAATACATGGCAGCCAAACGATGCAATCAAATTTAACTATTCGATACAATACAATGCTACAGAAACAAAAAGTGGAAGAACGCCGTATGGAACAGTATCAATGAAAAATAACAACGCTGTTCCTTATATGCAGTTAGCCGACGAATTTGGTAATGGCTTACCCGTATTTGCGGGATATAATCAGGATTATAAAATCGCGTTGGGCAACGGGAAATTATTAGATTGGAATTATTATCCTTTAACGGATTGGCAGCATAATATTTCGTCCTCAAAAAACAATGAGATTATTATTGCTGCTGGTTTAAATTATAAAATTATGAAGGGACTGGATATGGATTTAAAATACCAATTTCAAAATAATATTGGTGTTGCAGAAAATTTACAGGACGAAAAAAGCTACTACACTATTAATTACATTAATAGGTTTACGCAACTCAATTCTAATGGAAGCTTAACTTATGCTGTTCCGCGTGGGAGCATATATGGAAGATCCGTTTCTCATTTGAGAGTAAATAATTTAAGAACACAGCTAAATTATGGTACCAATTGGAATAAAAGTCAGATTAATGGATTGGGCGGTATTGAAATTAGAGATATTAACAATGAATATATGAATAACAGATTTTACGGATATAATACAAACAATCATACTGCTGGTGTTGTTGACTTTACCAAACCGTACCCTGTTATCACCGGTGGAAATTCATTCATTGACAATTTAAATGCTATGGGGGAAACTACTAACAGGTTTGTTTCTGTATTTGCGAACGCAGCATATATTTACGATAAAAGATTGATATTCTCAGCAAGCGCTAGAAGGGATGCCAGTAATTTATTCGGGCTTAAGACAAATAATCAATGGAATCCGTTTTGGTCTGGCGGGTTAGCTTGGATCATTTCGAATGAGGAATTTTACAAATGGGATACGCTTCCTAAATTAAAGATCCGCAGTTCCTATGGTTATAATGGAAACGTTGATCCTGCAATGGTTGCGGTTTCTACGGTTTCTTACTCAGCAAATAATTCAATTTACACAGGAACAAAAATGGCTCAGTTTAGTAATTATTTTAATCCAAATCTTAAATGGGAAACAATAAAAACATTTAATCTGGGTCTTGAATTTTCGTCAAAAAATTCAAGAGTGAGCGGTTCAATCGACTATTTTAATAAAAAGGGGAGTAATTTGTTTGGCCAGACACCAATGGATTATACGACCGGAATAATAAGTATGCTATGGAATGTTGCAGGGATGAAGTCAAATGGTGCTGATATAGAATTAAGAACATTAAATATTAATAGTAAAATTCAGTGGAGCAGTCTTATTAATTTTAGCGTCGCAAAAGAAAAAGTTACAAAATATTTTCTATCCAATACTGTTGGCCGGCAGTTTGTCGTTTCACCAGTCCCAATTTCAGGTGTGGAAGGGTTACCGGTATATTCCATATTTGCTTATAAATGGGCTGGATTAGACCCTGCTACTGGAGATCCGCAAGGTTATCTAAACGGAGAAATAAGTAAGGATTATGCAAAAATAACAGGGGTAGGTACGGATTTAAAAGATTTACAGTATTTCGGTTCTGCTGTTCCTACACTATATGGTTCTTTTATTAATACAATATCATTCAAAAATTTTACTTTGGATTTGGGAGTTACTTATAAACTTGGCTACTGGTTTAGGAGAAGCTCGATTAACTATACCAATCTGTATAGAGATTGGGCTGGGCATAGCGATTATGCATTAAGATGGCAGAAACCTGGGGACGAACTTATTACAAACGTACCTTCAAATATATATAAAACTAATACAAACAGAGATGCATTTTACGCTGGATCAAGTATTTTAGTTGAAAAAGGGGATCACGTAAGATTACAGTTTATCAATTTTAATTATTCATTATCTCAGGAAATGCTAAATAACCTTCCGCTTAAATCTTTGGATCTATATTGTAACATCTCAAATATTGGACTTCTATGGAAAGCAACTAAGCAAGATATTGATCCGGATTTTAGTCTTGGAAACAATACACTCAAAGCCCCATTAACTATTGCATTTGGATTAAAAACAAAATTTTAAAAAATTATGAATAGAATTTATAGATTAAAAGTTTTAGTGATAATTTTAATTACTTTAACTAATTGCCGTGATTTTTTATCAGAAAAATCTGATGTTAAATTGGCAATACCAGAAAAAATTGAAGACAATCAGGCTTTGTTAGATCAGTATGGATTTATAAATATTGATTTTTCAAGTATTGCCGAAACCAGCTCTGATGATATTTATCTCAATGATTCAGACTATAATTCGCTCCCTTATGATGAATATAAACGATTATATACATGGCAGCCAGATAATGTAACACCGCCTGTATCAGTTGGCAATGCGTGGGTGCATTGCTATCGCGCAATATATATTTGCAATTCTGTATTAAAAAATATTAATGATTACAATCTGACAGGAATTGATGCTGATAATGTTAAAGGACAAGCGCTAGCATTAAGGGCAATACGTTATTTAGATGGTGTTCAAGCATGGTGCAAAGCCTACAATTCTGCTACTGCAGGAAACGATTTGGGATTACCATTAAAACTTGACCCCGACATGAATGCTCCGTCGACAAGGTCTTCGCTTCAAGATACTTATGCGCAAATAATTGCTGATTTAAAAAGTGCAATCGATTTACTGCCAGAGAAGCAGATATCTGTAACAAGAATGTCCAAAACAGCAGCACAAGGTATTTTGGCAAGAACCTACCTTTATATGGGAGATTATGAAAATTCGCTGAAATATTCATTGGAATCTCTTAAGAGTAATAGCAAACTTTTGAACTATAATCAACTAAATCAACAAGCGGATTTTCCAATAAATGACTTGAATGAAGAAATTTTGTTTTGGGGAGCCATGAAATATGATTATCATCTTATACCGGCCAAAATTCCTCTTTCGTTATTCAACAGTTACAGTGACAACGACTTAAGGAAAAATATTTTTTTCAGAACCAATGCATCTGGAGAAATTCTATTTAAAGGCTATTATCTAAATTCTAATGGCCCTTTATGCGGTATAGCTGTTGATGAAATCTTTTTAATGGCAGCTGAATCTTATATAAGGAAAGGTAATATTGTCGATGGTTTAGCAAAACTTAACGAATTATCAGAAAAAAGATGGAAAATTGGGACTTTCATTCCTTTTTCTGCTTCTACACAAGAAGATGCTTTGGAGATTGTTTTGACAGAACGGAGAAAGGAGCTGATATTAAGGGGTTTGAGGTGGGCAGACATAAAGCGTCTAAATTTGCAAGGAAAGAATATTGTTCTGAACAGAAATGTAAATGGTCAATCATACATTTTGCAACCAAATGATTTAAAGTATGCAATAGCAATTCCCGAAGATATTATTAAATTAACTGGCATGCAACAGAATCCAAGATAATCAGGGATGCGTGGGCATCCCTGCTTTAAAAATTGGCTAAGGTTTTCTTTCTCCAGGATTAATTGCTAAAACTTGTGAGTTGCTCATTCCACCAATGTATTCTTCTAGAGAAGTGCCTTCGGCTACCAAAATATGGCAAGGTCTTGCTCCATTGGACTGACAGGATGAGCTGCCGCTTGGACTCCAATTTGAAACATTTCCGAAAGCTCCTTCTGTCGTATCACTACTGTTGTAGTAATAAACAGTGTCAGTAACAACATTCTCAGATTTTTCAAAGGATTGGATTGAGAATAACAAAGCCAAAATAAATAACGTGAAAATTCCAATTTTTAATAGATGCGTATTTTTCATTGTCCAGGTCTTTTTTTCTGTAAAAAAAGGTTGCCATAAAAAACTTTGGTTAGAGTTAATTTTCTTATTTAATTCTGAATTAAATTGTAACACAAAATTCACTAACATTGGAATAATAAACATTTTGATTATTGAGAATATTATATTATTTATCTCAGAAAACATTATTAATGATGCTTGATGTATTATTAATTTTGATTACTAAAACTTTTTGCAATATCTAGGTATTTTAGAGAGATTTAGAAAGTTGGTCTTGTGGAAGGCATTATACATGGCTATGTAACTTGAAAAATTGTTTTTAAATGCAATTTCTTTTAAAGTGAGATTGGTAAACATAATGTCTCTGATGGCGTTTACCATTTTCATTTTCAAAACAAAGGCTTGATGCGAGGAGCCATAATAGTCTTTGGAATCCTTAAGAAATTGTCGATAGTTAATTTCGGATTCATTTTTAATTGAAAAATTTTCCTCATTTAATGCTTGAACTAAAATTTTATTCAAGTACTTAAATCTATGATTTTTAAAGTCTATATTTTGAGTTGTCAATATTACCGTGTGTAACAAATAAACTGGATTATCAATATGGTCGATTTTGAATCCAATTTGAAAAGTTAGTGTTTGTTTGCTTACATGGAGAGTTCGTACAACCTGTAGGAATCTTTTATGATTTTTTTGGAAGGATGATTTCAAGGAAAAAGGAATTTTTTCTTCATTAGAATAATAATTACTGCTTTGAAGATTGATTAAAAAATCAGGAAAAATCGTTTTGAAAAAATCAATATAAAAAGAAAGCATTTCCCTGCTTTCCTCCATTATTTTTTTCAGCAGAAGAAGGCTGTAAACAGAATCTTCAAATGGAAGTTCTGAAAATAAATTAAATGCCTCTTCAATTTTATCATCTGCAATTTTAAGAATACCTATATTCATACAGTCTAATTTTTTCCTTTGCAAAAAATGAAATTCATTTTTTCAGAAAAATAAGACCTAAATGTTTATGACACAAAATATATAAGTCGTAATTTATAAATAATGACGTAATTTTAATCTTTTAAGGAATATTTACTCTTAATTTTATGATATTATTCAAGTTCCTTTTTCCTCTGCTTAATAAAATCTGTCGGACGGATCCCATTTATTTCCAAAAAGAGATCTGAAAAGTTTTGTCGCGAAGAAATCCCACATTCATCTGCCAAACCCTGTACTGAATAGCTCAAAACTTTAGCGTCGTTATACATGAGGTCGGTGACATAGTTGATCCGTAGAGTAGAGATATACTTATTGAAATTCACGCCCATCACATCATTGATATATTGGGAGAGATATGTTGTATTAGTTTTAAAATTTTCCGCCAGTTGAGGAAGGGTTATTCCTTTTTCTTTAAAACTTTTTGTATCTTCAAATTCTTTTAGCTTTTCAGCCAAATCAGTGAAAACATCTTTGCTAATTACGGCTTTACTTTGTTGCGGAATATTTTCGTAAGAAACTGCTGGTGTAGGTTGGTGAGTTTGTAATCTCTCTTCTAATTCGGAATATTTTTTTCTGATGAGTTTTTCTTTTTGATAAAGCTTCCATGCTATAAAAATTAATCCAATTACAGCGAGAATTAATAATAATATTGCACCTAAACTCCAATAATTTTGCTTTTCTAATTTACCCTTCGCATCCTCTAAAATTTGAGTATCGTAATCTTTATGAATTTTTGCAGAGAGATAAGGGAAGTCCTTGGCTAAAATGCTGTCTGCTTTCAGCAAATTCTTGGTGTAGTGGAGTTCTTGTTTATCATTCTTTTTCTCTTTCCAATATTTGATGAGCAGTTCATAATTTTCGCGTAGTTCCGGAACAATAAATTTGTGTTTTTGGAAAATAGAATCAACCTTCTCAAACTGCTGTATCGCCTGTTCTTGTTTTCCCAATCCTAAATAACTTTTCCCAATATAAAAATCTGCAACTGATGTCCAGGAAAAATCATTGTTTTTTTTAAGCACTGGTAACGCGCTGGTAAGATTTTGAATTGCATCATCATAATTTTTTTGATAATACTCGAATATCCCTTTGCATTTTGTAAAATAGGCTTGTTCTAAAGGAAACTCTTTACTTTTATTTGTGAAATTTAGTCCCACTTCTACTAATGAATCCGCCTTTTTGTAATTTCCCAAATTCCTGTAGCAGATGGTGGCTTGGTGTAAACTGTTGAGGTAGCCTTTGCTATTATTAAAAATGGTGTTAGGATGTAAATCTCCATATACGCACAGTTCCGTAAGTTATACGGAGTGTCACCCTTATCAAATCTTTTTTTCAATGAATCATAGTAGGAATCCAAATGTTTTTTAACTGCAGGATAATCCTCGATATTTACAGGCTTTATCCCTTTTTCCTTAATTCCATTGTGTGTATTAATTAACCATAAATCAGCGAAATCATATCCGTATCTTTTAATGTCCCTGCCACGTAAAATCGGTCGTATAATTTCTTCACTTTTAGGATCCTGTTTTATCAGTTCTTTTCGCTTTTCGCCCGTAATGATAAACGCATCATTAAAACCTGTTTTAATCCCATAATTAATTGAAATATCCCAATCTTTCAGGGGTTTGCCTACTTTCTCAATTTTGTCTTTAATGTGCCTTTCAATAGTTGAAAGAATCACCCAACTTTCAGAATTTCTAAAATCTGAAAAAACAGAGTTCTGACTAACAAAAACGCTCAAATTATTTAACAGCTTTTCTTTGATGATGCAAGCCTGTGTTTTGAACTCATTTTTTTGCTTAGCATACATCAGAATATTGGTATCTACAGTGGCAGTATCAAAAATTTGATTTCCGGAAAAATCAATCAGAGTTAATGGATTGGTTTGCTCCACAAAGAAACGACGAAGACTTTCGCCATAATTTGCCCGCATCCATTTGTTGGAAGTAATGAACATCAGTAAACCATTTTCACGCAGAATATTGTATCCCTGCTCATAGAATAAGCTGTAAATGTCACCGGTTTTGGTGTAAGTTTTAAAACTTGCTTTTTCCAAAGCATCGCTTTCCGCACCCATTTTCTGCAACTGGATATACGGCGGATTTCCAATAATCACATCAAAGCCAATAAAGTTGCCTTCATCATCCAGCACTTCCGGAAATTCGAAGCGCCACTCAAAGGCATTTTCATAAATCTTATTGCTTTTTACTTCCTCAATAACATCCTCAATTTTCTGAATTTTATTTTCAAGGTCTTTTTTGTCTTTTTGTTGTGCCTTGGTTAATTCCTCACCGAAAAGTTGCTCACTTCCATACTTTGTAAAATATTTTCCGCGCAACAGATTGAGATTTTTCATCTCTTTGCTGTTTCGGCTGATTTCAGTTCTGAAATCATTTTTCAGAGCAACCAAAAATTCTTCAAGACTTCTTTTCTTCTCCTTGCTTTCTGCTTCTTTGTACTCGCGAACTGCATTTTTGTAATCTTCAACCGTAACTTTTGATTTTTTGAACGCTGATTTCAAATCGCTGTCTAAAGGAAAGCGACTAATAAGCGAGTTTCCGTTTTTGATATTGATATCAATATTCGGTAAGGTTTCAAGTTAGGTTTCAGATTTATAGTAGGCATTTTTCAGCAACTCAATCCACAGACGAAGACGGCAAATTTTAACGGAATTCGGGTTTAGGTCAACTCCAAAAAGGCAGTTTTCAATAATGGTCTGCTTTTCGTGAAAAAGGGTTTCTTGAACGCGCTGGCTTTCTTGGTTTTTAGGGTTGTAGCGGAACAGTTTGCTGGTGTTGGTATCTGTAATGACAATTTCATCGCTTTCAACTTCAACATTATAGTCTTTGAATTTTTTACCGTTTTTATCCGCTAAAATTCCAAGATCATTTTTAATAGAAATCATTTCATTAAGAACAGAAACCAGGAAATGGCCGGAACCCACTGCAGGATCACAAATTTTGACTGAATTTACAATCTCATTGGCTTCTTTTACATCCTCAATTTTGTTATAGAGTTGGGTAAAATCCTGACAGTTCCAATCTTTTAAACTGTTGAATTTTTCAATTACCGCTTTCCGCAATACTTCACGGCTCATATACATTGTGATAGAACCAGGTGTGTAAAAACTTCCGTCCTTATATCCGTTGATTTTTTCGAAAATAAGTCCTAAAACCGAGGCGTTGATAATAGTTTTATTTTCTTCCTGAATTTCTTCCGTTCCTTCACTTGCAAAATCATAAGCATCCAAAAACTCGAACAAATATTGTAAGGTATTGAGTTCGCCTGTTCTTTTTTTACCTTGTCCATCTTTCAAAACGGTATTTCCCAACAACGGAATTTTTTTATCATCCCGAAGATTGCTCATCATTAATGTGGTATGCTCCAATTCGGTCGGTTCGAACAAGGAACTGTTCAGATAAGGCACTTTTTCAAATGCTTTTCGGACATCAGAATTGCGGTCCTCAAACTTTTTGGCCAAAACCTGAAAAAACAAAGTGTTGAGATCGTCATACTGGCGCAGTTTATAAAAGTTCAGAAACGCATAGGATTTATCACCACCGTGATAATTGATTAGCTGACCTTCCAATAATTTCAAAAATAAAACACGGTTAATCCAGGTAATATTGAGTTCCAACGCAATATTGAATAACTTCTCGTCCGTAGTTTCACCGTACAGAAACGATTTTTTAACACGATTTACTTTATCCAAAGTGTCGAGTTGAATGATCGTATCCTCAAGTAAAGATCCGGAGTTTCTTTGTGCAGGTTTATTCCTTTCGATTAATCTTTTTCCGCCATCTTTGGTTTCAACAAGTCCAATAATATGCAGTAATTCGTTATAGAAACTTTTGTCGAGAGTGTTACTGTCATTGATAAACGGAAGTTTAAGCAAATGCTGTGGAGATAGTATTTTGAAAAGTGCAATCAGGTTATTATCGTCTTCCTTGATGTCATTTCGGACAAATTTTTCAAAATCTTTCAGGTTGAAATGGGTGTATTCCAAACTTTCAATTACGGCATCAATAGCAGGTTTCGCAATTTCGGAATAGAAAAAATCGGTTTTGTTTCCTGAAAGTCTTTTACTTTCAAAATCCTCATTTTCCTTGATGAAAAAATAACTAAGTTTTATTTTATATGATTTTGGTTTATTTTAAACACTTAAATTTAAAAAATTAAACTATGATTTACGGTTACATTAGAGTCAGCACCGACAAACAGACAGTAGAAAACCAGCGCTACGAAATCAACCAGTTTTGCGAACGAAGTATTGTGGTAGTAGACAAATGGCTGGAAGAAACCATTTCCGGTTCCAAAAAATTGGAAGAAAGAAAACTCGGCAAGCTTCTCAAAAAAATGAAAAAAGGAGATGTGCTCATCTGTTCCGAACTTTCTCGTCTAGGTAGAAACCTTTTAATGATTATGGGAATCCTTAACAAATGTATGAACCGCGATATTCAGGTTTGGACCATAAAAGACAATTACCGTTTGGGAAGCGACATCAATTCAAAAGTTCTGGCATTTGCTTTTGGCTTATCCGCAGAAATAGAGCGCAACCTCATTTCTCAAAGGACAAAAGAAGCACTCGCAAGGAAGAAAGCTGAAGGCGTGATTCTTGGCCGTCCGAAAGGAAGAAAATCAGCAAAAACAAAACTCACAGGACAGGAAAAGAAAATCAAAGAACTTCTCGACAAAAAAGTGTCTTATTCTGCAATCGGTAGAATCCTGAATGTTCATAGACTGACGGTTTCGGCTTTTGTTAAGGAGAAAATGTAGTATATTTAAAGAAAAGCTAATGGCAAATCTTACAGTTGTTCTTACTTATAGAGATGTTTTTGGAAAATCTTCCGAAGTTGATGTAATTGACTTATTGACAGGTGTTTCACCCGAAAAATTGTTGCTAATTTTGGGAAAAACAAATGCGTATCTATTGCAGGGCATAAGCTCTCATCAAATTTTTCAATCCTATACAAGTAGCTTCACTAATCATTTTTTTAAGTCTGAAATATTAAAGATTGACTTTAGGCTTAATTCAAACCGCAATAATGTATTCTTTAATGAAAAAGCAAACTTTAATTTCTTAAAGTTTGTCGTGGAAAATTTTGATTTTTTAGACCAGAATAAACTTGCTGACGATTCAGAAATTCTTGAAATAAATTTTTTTAGATCGTATTTGATTTTTAACCAATTGATTTATGATTCAACTACTGAAAATTTTCTTAAAGAGATTCCTGCAGAGCATTTTTTAGAGTTTGCACAAATATTAATGATTAAGAAAACTATCATTGATCAAGAGGTTACAGATTTCTTTTCAGATATTGTAAAAATAAAAGCTCATCTTCATTATTTTTTTCTCAATGAAAGAGACCTGTTGGAGCAATTCTATAATCTTAATAAAATTGAAAATCCAGACCTTTGGATTTTTGAAATTTTTCGCATCTTGACATTGGCTGAAAATTATGAAAATATCACTTTTTACGTTGAAGGTGACCATTGGATTGCAGATTATTGTGATGGAATCTTGATAAATAAAATTATTGGAAAATCTATTGCAAGCGAGGTAGATTTGAAGTTAAATAGTTTATATAAAAAAGATGGTAAATATTATGTGATGAACTGGTCTCATTTTGGTCAGCATTTATTTCATAGAATAACGTACCAACTATACGAATTGTACAAAAACAAAAATAATGTTACTCTCAAATTTGACACTTATAAATCAATGATTGCAGAAGAGGTCTCGGAAAAAATTGTTTTTAGAAAAGCTATTGAGAAAAGCTATGGTAGAAAAGGAACTTTTATTTCTTATGATACTACTCTTTTTACTGGATTTCCAGACTGTTATTTACGATACAATAACTTTATTTTTATTTTTGAATTCAAAGATAACGCGTTATCAAAAGAATTTATTCAGGATGATTCATATGAAAATACAAAATCATTTATTGATGAGAGATTCATTATGAAAATCAAGAATGGTAAGAATAAACCAAAAGGAATTTCTCAATTAAGAAATGTTATCAAATCCCTAAATGAGAATTTACACAAAGTAGATCCAAACTTAACCAAAAAATATAAAAAATCCTCTATTGAAATCTACCCTGTAATTGTCGTTAGTGAAACATTGTTTTCATTACCTGCGGTGGAATCATATTTAACTAAAGAATTTAGGAAGATAAAGCCAGAAACTGAATTTCGAAAAATTAATGATTTATCAGTTATAAATATTTCATATTTAATTCAATACTTTTTAAATGCAGAAAAACCTGACTTTTATTCAATTTTGAAATCTTATATTCTTAAAAAGAAAACCTACAGAGAAAGGGGGTTTGTGCCGGACTTCCCCACGATAGAAAAAATTACTTATCCTGAAGTTGCAAAAGCGAAACAATTAGTTGAAATTGCTAACGAACTTCCAATTTGTGATATAGATTTAGACGAGCAATTAAGAAGAGTTCGTGAAAGCAATTGAAATTAAATCATCAAAAAATAATATAAAGGAATCTATCTCACTGAGGTAGATTCTTTTTTTTGTTCCAAAAGATAATTAAAATCGTCATTTCTCAACCCTGCACATTGTTTCACCACGCTTGGGATTGCTCATTGCTTTGCTGTATATTTTCCATCCACTTTTTTTTGCGGATAACTTTTATAATTCTGATTATTAATGAGTTGTCATAATATTTGGGTCACCACTCTGCATTGATTTGCTTTATTTTTTTAAATTTGAATGATGTGGCTACAAAACAAAATAGATTTATTTACGATTTCAGACACCGAAGATTATTCCTTACCTGTTCTTCCTGCCAAGGTTAAAGCCGGTGGGTATGGCAGTTTTGAAAGTACGGCTTTAGATTTTGCTGAAGACAATATCGAACTTCTCAAACTTTTGATTAAGGATAAAGAAGTAACATTTTTTGGCAAAGTAACAGGAGACTCTTTAAACGGTATTGGTATTTTTGACGGTGATATTTTGGTTATTCATAAGGGCAAAATTCCTATTGAAAACGATATTATCGTAGTGTTTTATCAGGGTGAATTTTTTGTGAAAAGATACAAACCAAAATACAGTACAGAGTCAAATAGGCTAAAGACAATAAAATTGAAATCCGAGAATCCTGCTTATTCGGATATGGATATTTCAGAGGACACAGATTTTGAACTTTGGGGTGTAGTTACGTGGAACTTACACCAATTACGTAAATAATGTTCGCCCTTATTGACGGTAATAATTTCTATGCGAGCTGCGAGAGGATCTTCCGACCAGAGTTGCGTAATAAACCGGTTGTTGTTCTCAGTAATAACGATGGTTGCGCTATTGCCAGAAGTAATGAGGCCAAAAAGTTAGGAATTACGATGGGGAGATTCGTGAACTTACAATGGAGGTTGACGATTGCTTTATGCTCTGCATGCTGATGGAGTTTTTAACAATGGCGCTGTGGAACTAAAAGATGTTGCAGAAAATTTTGAGAAACTCTTTAACATTGATTTGGGGCAGTTCCACAGGACTTTCCTTGAAATAAGAATCCGAAAATCCTCTAAGACCAAGTTTCTGGATACCCTGAAAGATACTTTAGAGAAAAGGATGGAGGATGCGGATGAAAATTAAATTACTAATCAAAATACATTAATATATGAAATCAAATTTACTATTATTCTTTTTGCTGTTTACTTGCTGTACCGCTTTTGCCCAGACGCAGTTGTATTTTAAATATGACGAGGCGGGCAACCAGCGCTACCGCGGCGACAACCAATATGCAAAACCCACCAAAGAAGAGGATCCAATCCTAGAGCTTGCCACCGAAAGCAAGACCGCTGAGGACCAGTTCTGGTCGACGGTGCAGATATACCCTGTCCCGGTTCAGGACATGCTTACTATCAGTTGGACGGACGAAGCCGACCAGCTTATTGATAATGTCACCCTATACCAGCACAATACGGTGGCAAATGTTTTCTCAAAGAAAAACCTTCCCAACCTGAACCGTACCGTAAATATAAACATGATCGGAATGTACATGGGTGTTTATATCCTCAGCTTCCAGCTTAAGGACGGTCGCACCATGAGCAGGAATATTACCAAACTCTAAACTTTCTCCTATGAAGCCACTTTATTTTTTCCTCCTGTTTTTAATGGCAGGGATAATTCCTGCACAGAATTTTCATGACACACAGGGTAATATTGATGTTAATGGCGGCGGCCAGTTGCAATATACGCTGCCGATAGCACTTCCGCAGGGGGTAAAATCCGTTGCACCCCAAATTAACCTTGTGTACACAAGCGGTGCCGGCAACGGAATTGCTGGCTATGGCTGGAGCCTGTCCGGGATTACGAGTATTTCCCGAATGAGCAAGACAATTGAGAAAGACGGCGAGGTAAAGGGAATCCAGTTGGATGACAGTGATTTCTTCAGTTTCAACGGGCAGCGCCTGCTTTTAAAATCTGGCACCTACGGGGCTAGTGGAGCGGAATATCTAACGGAAAAATTCTCTAATGTAAAGATAAGGTCGCTTGGCAGCGTCTCTGGAAACGGCTGGTCGGGTCCTGAATATTGGGAGGTAACCTTCGAGGATGGTAGCCAAGCATGGTATGGGAACAATGCGGAATCTCGTACTCCTGCCGAGTATAACATTACCAAATGGAAGGACGCTCAGGGAAACTACATAAGCTATAACTATTTCCAGTCGAACAATGTGGCGGCTATAAACAGCATATCTTGGGGCGGAAATGAAAACCTCGGCAAAAACCACTTCAACCAGATTAATTTTTATTACTCCACCCGCGAGCTTACCGAGACGTCCTATGTAAACGGCGTAAAGTTCCTACAAGATAAGGTATTGAACTCCATCCAGGTTAAAACTAACGGCAACCAGTTCAAAAGATACCAGATAACCCACACATCCAGCGATGGGTATCCTAAAATCTCGCTTATAACGGAATATAATTCGCAGGATGAGGCTGCCAATCCGGCAGTCTTCAATTATCAGGGTAATCCATCGAACAGTCCGCTTACACGTATTGAAACAAGCGTGAGCAATGTCAACACAAGGAAGTATGGCGACTTTGACTATGACGGCGTGACGGATTTTATCGAAATGAACAACAGCGGGACACTGTCTTTCAAGAAGTCGGTCTATGTTGAATCAGAAGCGGTAAACATTAGCTACAATACTTCTGAATTTACTTTGGCCAACTTTCGAGACGCCGCAATTATCAGTTATAAGCATAATAACGTCGTTGGAGAGAATGCGGGCATTGTAATACCGGTAAGGAAAAACCGGACAGACGGCTCGAATGCGTACGACTATGAGTTTAGAATCTATGCGCTTAACTTGCAGAGCCGCACGCTTGATTTTAAATATTCTAAGATCCTATTATATGGAAACTTCAAGGCTTACGGTGAAGGAGAATGGTCCGACCCAGCAAATTGCTATAGCAGTCCTTCCAACTTGCTGAGGGTGGCATCATATGACTATGATGGCGACGGTATATCGGAGGTGCTCTTAGATTTCACATACGAACTGACTTGCTATAGCGAGGGGCCAATTGATCCGTATAGTGCCAACAAGAAGGCGTCGAAAACTACAGTCGCCAGTGCCGAACCAATAACCGATCTTGAACAGGACACCATCCTAATGCCGCAGTCAAATTTAAGAAAGGACAATACGCAGGTGCCATCCGTAGATAAGGATCATACCACCGATACAACATTGCAAAAAATTATGCCTCCGGATGTGGGCTTTGAGTATCAGAGCTACACCGAAAACTCAACTGTATTTTTTGATTTAAAACAGGAGGTTCCTTACGACCAAAGTTATTTAAGGTTTAATCTCTCATCGACAAACCAGTCTTTAGAAAGTGCTGATTTTAATGGAGACGGCATCGAAGAACTTTATACAGACCGCGGAAACAGCCTACAGGATTTTTACAATATCAAGCGCGATGCTGGCGGCAACTATTCCCTGATATCGACAATGCCGTATACCTCCTTGTCGGGTCTGGGCTCGAAAAAGATATTAGGTGATTTTAACGGTGACGGCAAGGTGGATATGGCCGTTCCGCAGGCTGATAAGACATCCAATTGGAAGTTCTATCTGTCTACCGGGAAAGGTTTTGACGTTTACGACTATTATAATTTCATCTATTTTTCTGTTAATCAGGAAATAAGTGAGAATGGCAGGCACAGGAATTTTTTCACTGAGCCATGGTGTTATTATGGCACTGTAACTTATTACCAATACCAGGCTACAGACTTGGACCAGGATGGCAAGAGCGAGATAGTCGTAAACAAGGTTGTTATGAGAAACCATGGTTGGAATGCGCACGATTCTCAAGAATATACGAATGTGAACCTATCCGTGTATTCGCCTAGCAGGCCGGCGTCTACTCCGGCTGTGGGAAGCACGACGCTACCATTTAGTTTTGGTAATACGCTCAGTTATTCCTCTCCAACTTTTGGACAGAAGGTCATACCGTTCCAACCTTTGTTTATCAACAAGACTAACCGGCAAATTATCTTAATTGGTGCTCCCGACGACTGTCCGACAAGCAATTGCTCCCGTCTACATGTCATATATCTGGACTACAAGCATATCCCGACAAGTTCGAGAATCAGCTCCATCACCCAAGGAAAATTGACTACAGATGTCCAGTATGCTGAATTGGTTCCGGGTTATCAGTATAAAGCAGATAATCCTATGCAGTATCCATTCATGGCCCTCAACAAGGTGAATAAGAGCTACATTGTCGGCAGCCTTACCCAGGAATACCGTAAGCAGGATTTTAGATATAAGGGGCTTGTTTCACATCTTCACGGACGCGGTATGGTAGGCTTCCGCCAAACAGCAAGGTCTTCATGGTACAGCATCTATAATAACAGTACCGTGGTTTGGAGTGGCGCAGAGATAGACCCAGCACAGGAAGGTGTTCCAGTTAAAGAGTGGAGTATCAAGACCGCAGACGAGAACCTAATTTTCCCTTCTGACATATCGTTTAACAACTCGCAACTGCTCTCCTTCAAATCAACGCAATACCGGAAAGACGCACTGCCATACGGCGTGAATGCACTTGTGCCTGTTACAACTACGACTAAGGACTTCCAGCGTGATATTACGACGACTAGTACGGTAATTAGCTATAACGAATACTACCTGCCTACGCAGACGGTGAGCAGCATCAACAACGGCTTTGCCACTACCACGACCAATCTGGAATATCTCCACAATCCGGGAGGAACCGGCAAAGACTACTATATCGGACGTCCGAAGTCCAAGACGGAGACCGTACAGGTATATGGCGACAGCAAGGGTGCCAAGGAGGATTACGAATACGAGAACAACCTACTAAAAAGCAAGACCAGTTGGAACCAGAATAACTCCGGCTGGATAAGGGAGACCTATTCTTATGACGGCTTCGCAAACACGATCTCGAAAACCATCAGCAACAGTGCAGATGGAAACACTCAGAGCGAGAGCGCGCAATATGAGGCTACTGGACGTTTTGTAGTGAAGAAGACCGACAACCTCGGCCTGCAGACATCTATAAGTTATAACGACTGGGGGCAGGTGCTGGATCAGACCGATCCACTTGGCAATAAGCTGACCAATACCTACGATGCCTGGGGTAAAATGCTGACTTCCAAGACTAACCTTGGCGGCACTACCACATATACCTATGAAAAGTTTTATAACGGCGATGCACGCATTACGGAATATGGTCCTGACGGTGATGAAAAAGCGACCTATACCAATAAAATAGGCCAGAATTATAAGACCAGGGTGAAGTCCGTGAACAGCGGTCGCTATGTTGCGAAGGATACCCAATATGACGAATTGGGAAGAAAGACCGCCGAAAGTGAGCCTTACTATGAGGGCGAGGGTGCCTCCAAATGGAATACCATCCAGTATGACGAATATTCGCGTCCGATAAAGGCTACATCGTTTACGGGGAAAATAGTAGAAAGCTCCTATAATGGTAGGACGGTTACAGTCACCGAGACCAACGCTAACAACCGCTTTAAAAAGCAGACTGCGGATCCGCTGGGCAACATCATTATGTCCGAGGACAAGGGCGGCGTCATCAATTTTAAACTTAACGCCGCAGGCCAGGTTCGGGAGGCAAAATATGGCAATAATACCGTAACGACCCAGTATGACGAATGGGGACGGAAGTCGGAGTTTTACGACCCATCCAACGGTCTTTATAAATACCAGTATAATGCCTTTGGACAGGTGTTAAAGGAAACCAGCCCGAAAGGCTATAAGGAATATACCTACAACAGCCTCGGCCAGCTCATTACCCAACGTGAAGTGACCACTGACGGCACCCAGAATACGGATAAAACGATCAGCTATTCCTACAACAGCAAGGGCATGATAACCGGCAAGTCCGGAACCTCGAAAGGCAAGCCCTTTAGCTCCTCTATCAGCTATGACAATTACGGGCGTGTGCTGGAAACTACGGAGAACAGCAACGGCAGAGTTTTCACACAGAAAGGCTTAGTTTACGACGACAAAGGTCGGGTAACATCTTATGAGAAGGGGCTTTATTCTTCCGGCATATACACTAAGGCAAATATTGAGAATGTGTACGATAGCTGGAGTGGAGAACTGTTCCAGCTGAAAGATAAGAATACCGGCAAGGTACTGTGGGAATTGCAGGAGACCAACGCCAAGGGGCAGGTAACACGGGCAAAACTAGGCGCTACAGACATACTGAACATCTACGATCAGAACGGCTTCCTGATGAACATCAGCCATACTACGGCGAGTAAGACTATCTTGCAGGTTAACTATAGTTTCAATGCTATTAAAAATGAACTTAACAGCCGCAACACGGGAGGCGATTTCAATATTCTCGAGAGCTTTAACTATGATGATAACAACCGGCTTGTTTCCTGGACTAATCCGAGAACCGGCGGCATTTCCTCCAACGGTTACGATGCCGAGGGAAGGATAAAGGAGAACGACATGCTGGGAAGCGTGAAGTTTGAGAACAACCAGTTTGTCTACAGGCCTACCTCGGTCGTGCTGAATGCTGCGGGACAGCAGAACCTTGCAAGCGACCTTGTGCAGACGATCGTCTATAACGAGAACAACGACCCTGTATTTATAGACGGCGTAAAGGGCGATGTAAGGTTTGAGTACGGTCTTACCGAGATGCGACAGTTGGCTACATATGGAGGAACTTTCGCAACGGATGGCGAGGGCAGGTTTACGAAATATTACAGCGAGGACGGCTCCTTCGAGATAACGAGGAACAACCAGACCGGCCAAGAGAAACATATCCTCTACATTGGCGGCTCTCCATACGAAAGCAACATTATTTTCGTTAAGAATTATACAGAGAGCAGCGGTTCCTATAAATTTTTGCACAAGGATTACCTGGGCAGTATTCTGTCGATAAGCGACGAGGCTGGAAATAAAGTTGAGCAAAGGCATTACGACGCCTGGGGCAACCTGACACACCTGCAGGTGAATGGCGGAGCCATTGTAACGGATGAAAACCAGATAAGGGATTTTATATCAAATGGCGGATTGCTTATTGACCGCGGCTACACATCCCACGAACATTTTACCGAAGTAGGACTTATCCACATGAACGGTAGGCTATACGACCCGCTGTTACGAAGATTCTTAAATGCAGACGAGAACACACAGGATATGTTCAACACCCAAAACTATAACAAGTACGGGTATGTACTGAATAATCCGTTGATGTTTAGTGATCCGAGTGGTGAGTTTTTTGTTTTTCTTGGGTTAGGCGTTTTATTTTGGAAGGCTGTAATCATTGGTGCTGCAATTGGTCTGGCCAGCTACACCGTGGGTCTTGCAGTAACTGGAAATATTAAGCAATGGAACATTGGCGGAGCATTGAAATCTATGTTCTGGGGTGCGGTTTCCGGTGCGGTTACTTTTGGAATTGGCAGTATCTTTAGCGTCGTCAAAGACGGGGTGCAAGTCGCTACCTCGTTCGCAAAAGCTCTTGGAGAGGTTGGAACAGCCTTTGTACAGGCAGGTGCACATGCAGTTGCGCAAGGAGCTTTATCATTGATGCAGGGAGGGTCATTCTCTCAAGCTTTTTGGTCTGGCGCTTTAGGAAGTTTGGGAGCAAGTGCTTTTGGTGCAATCGCTGGAAATGTTGCCAATAGAGCTGTCGGCCAGATTGCTTTTGGTGCGCTGTCGGGAGGTATTGGCGCGGAACTAACAGGTGGAAACTTCTGGCAAGGAGCGGTAATTGGAGGTATTGTTGCAGGATTGAATCACGCGATGCATGAAATTGATGTAAATGATTCTTACCAGAAGGGAAAAGGAGATATTGGAAGCAATTCTCAAGATACTGAAGATCCGCCTTATAAGTACAATGGCAAAAATTATGATTCTAAAGGTTCTCTTTATGGTGCTATATTGGTGGATCAAGCAGCAGAGCAATTTGGAATAAAAGATATTATGTCATTAGCGGCAGCTTTGGATAATCAAGGATTGTTAAGTAAACCCTTCGTTATGGAAGGGGCGTCTAACGGAACTTCTTTTGCTTCAAAATATGGAGCAAAATTATTACCACAGAAAATGCCAATGAGACTTCCGACACATATTAGAGGTGGAACATTAAGATATACTAAAGTATTCGGGCGTTTTTTAGGTAGAATGGCAGGACCAATTGGATGGGGAATTCTTGCGTACGATGTAGGAAAAACACTTTATAATACTCAAACCATATATAACGGTATCATAAATGGAAAATAATAATTATAATGCCATAGTAGATTACTTGTCTAACGAAATTGGTATTGACAAAAAAAAAATAAATATTAATAAGTCTCTTTCTGATTTAGGTTTAGACGGTGATGATGTCGCAGAGTTATTACTTAAATTTTTTAAGACTTTTAACATAGAATATAATAAGGATAGTTTTAACAAATTTATACCGAAAGAGTCTGGCTTTTTTATAAATACTCTCGTACATCTTTTTTTTAAAAAAGAACCACAAATTGAAAATGAAATCTATATTAAAGATTTAGTTTCGACATTAGATAATGGTTATTGGGGTAAAAAACATAATAACATGTAATGAAAAAAATTAATATAAGGCCTACATATTAATAAATATCAAAAATAACTTATTCCAGTCTTCCCAAAGCCAGTGGTTCATAAACCCGAGTTTCTGAGCTGCAGGGATCGCAACTATTAAATCAAAATAGTACAAAATGCAGCAAAATAGAGGTTTTACTGCATTTTTTGTTTTGTGCCGACACCAAAGAGAGTCAAATTATCACAATCTGAAAGTGACCTATTCAGTGACCTATCGAGAAGGTTGAAAGAGGGTCACTGGAAAGTTTGAAAAACACCTGTGCAAGGGCTTATTCAAAGATTGAACATCTTGTAGCAGGGTTTATTTCAGAGTAATTTTAACTCCAAAATGATACGGCAAAATGAACCAATCTTTCAACCTACTTTTCTACGTCAAAAAAACGAAAATAAACTCCCAAGGTGAAGCTCCAATTTATTTACGAATTACCATCGATGGACGCGTTACCGAAATAAGCGTTAAAAGAACTGCAAAACCACAGTTATGGAATTCGGCTGGTCAGAAGTTGAATGGAAATTCCGAAGCGATTAAATCGTTTAATTTCTATCTTAAAACTTTTGAACAGAGGGTATATGACGCCTACCACGAGTTGATGAAGGATAAAGAATTAATCACTTGTGAATCGCTCAAAAATAAATTACTCGGAACGGATATCAAAAGCAGAATGCTCATCCCAATTTTTCAAGATCATAACGATAGGATGGAAAAATTGGTGGGTAAAGAATTTGCCATCGGAACACTTGGTAGGTACAAAACCTGTATGAGCCACACCAAAGCATTTTTAAAATGGAAATTCAAAACCAATGATATTGATATAAAGAAAATTGATTACGCCTTTCTTAACGATTTTGAGTTTTATCTACAAACAGAAAAAGGTTGCAACAATAATTCGGCAGTAAAATATTTGAAAAATTTTGGAAAGATTATTCGGATTTGTTTAGCGAATGGCTGGCTTGATAAAGATCCATATCTCAATTATCAATCTAAATTCAATGAAGTTACTCGTGTATTTTTAAATGAGGATGAATTGGAACGACTCTCGACAAAGAATTTCAAAAATGAGCGTCTTTCTCAGGTTCGAGATATTTTTCTTTTTAGTTGCTTTACAGGTCTTGCCTATATTGATACAAAGAAATTGACCCATAAAAATATCAATCTTGGGTTAGATGGCAATAAGTGGATTTTCACGAAACGACAAAAAACTAAAACCACCTCTAATATTCCATTACTTCCGCAGGCAGAAGGTATCATTGAAAAATATAAAGACCATAAAACCTGCCTCAACTCTGGCAATCTTTTACCCGTTCTCAGCAATCAAAAAATGAATGCCTATTTGAAAGAGATTGCTGATATCTGTGATATAGATAAAGAATTGACTTACCACATTGCAAGACATACTTTTGCGACTACAGTTACACTTTCAAATGGAGTTTCTATTGAAAGCGTGAGCAAAATGCTTGGTCACAAGAGTATCAAGACTACGCAACATTATGCAAAGATTTTGGATTCTACAGTAAGTGCAGATATGGAAAATCTAAAACTTGTCTTTCAGCAAAAACAAAATATTCAAATTAATAGTGTTGAAAGACTTGGAATGTAGCCAAGTCTGATGGAAAAATTTACACGGATTATAACAGGATGCATACTAATATTTAAAAAATGGTAATGATGGATGTAAATTTCTATATCCAACAGATAACGTTAACTTTATATAAACCAATATATTACCTAAAATATTAGCGTCCTAGTTCGTAAATTATATGCTTTGAGACCACCTTGTGTTGAATAATCGTAGTTGTTATAATAATTTTAGCGACAGAAATTTGATATTTGGTATTGCGCAATACAAATTCATTGAAGTTTATCATTTATAATTTAATCATTAAAATTAATTCTTATGAAAAAGCTATTTTTTGTTGCTTTCCTTTTAAGTGGAATTACATTAGGGTTTGCAAAAACTAATGAAAGTGTTGTGAAAACAGAGTTAAAGACTGAAAAGGCAATTAACCAATCAGTGAAGTCTTTTAAATTCAATTCGATTCAGGAAGCAGAAGAATTTCTCAAAAGATGTTTGACAGTTATTGATATTCGCGAAGAGAGCATATCAGTTGAATCAAATGCAGATGGTTCTGTCACTGTTACGATAACTGTTACAGAAATCCATATTGAAATTGAGCACGATTGTTAGAAGTACTCCAGTGCCCTCTAAAAGGGCATTGGAATTTGTCTATTAGATAAAAAAAATTACTTTTACCTAACACATTTATTTTATTGTTATGAAAAAAGGGATATTATTCCAGATTTTTTTATTTTGTGCTATGAACATTTGTTATGCACAAAAACCGTTGCGTGTTGAATATGAAATGGTAAAAACAGTTAATGTAGCAAACTTGCCAATTAGCAATGAAGCAAAAGCTAAATTGCAGGAACAACTTAAGAAGCCTGAAAAACAATTTTTATACTATTACAAAGGTGACAGTTTCTACACTAATGGCGAGACTGTAGCTGCCGAACTTTCTAGAAATGAACAACAAATATCTAACAATACCAAAGCACAATCTGTTGTTAAGTTAAGCCCTCAAGTGTCACGCTATTACAGAACTGCTGACTCGAACGGGCTGTATGTTTATCATAGTACACAAGATGAAGAATTTTACGAATTATATACACCTACTTGGAAAAAGATAGAGTATAAAAAGGAAACACAAAAGATTGATAATTTTGAGTGTAAACTTGCAGAAATTACAACAAGTACGGACAGGATAATTAAGATTTGGTATACTGAACAAATTCCAGTTAACATTGGACCGTCTTGGTATTATAATTTTCCGGGATTAGTTCTAAAAGTCGAAGCACCCGATTTCACAATATATGCCACAAAAGTGAGCAATAATACAAGTGGAAAGGAAGTTGAAAAACCAAATCCAAAACTTAAAGTTTATGCCGGTAAAGAGTGGGAACTAAAATCTGAGCAAATAAAAAAGCAAAAGGAAACTCCTACGGTTATCAAAAAATCTATTCAGTTATAAAAGCATTATATTATTATCTTGAAAAAGTTTGTTTAACAGTAATGATACACAAAGCCTAGCATTATTGTTAGGCTTTTTAATTGATTATGAAACGTATTTTACAACTTCTTTTCTTTATTTTTTATTTTTTGACTTCTGCACAAAATATAAGCATTGTTGTTCGTGACAATTTAAAAAATTCTGTTGAAAATGTAAATGTGCAATTACAGCGAGAAAGCAATACAATTGATTTTAAAAGAACTGACAAAAATGGAAAATGTGTTTTTTCAATTGCTGAAAAGGGAAATTATACATTGAAGTTTACTTCTATGCAATTTAAAACCAAAGTTGTTGAAATAAATACTTATGTGGACACAGATTTTAGTTTTATACTTGAACCTCAAATCACTGAAATTGAAACTGTTGAAATAAAAGCCCGTCCGAAGATTGCTAAGAGTAAAGAGGATACGATTTCGTATAATTTAAAAACCGTAAAGGATGGCACTGAAAGAACTGCAGAAGACCTAATCAAAAAACTTCCTGGACTTGATATAAATGATAATGGCAAAGTGACTTTTAAAGGTAATGCAATTGGGCAAGTATTAATTGATGGCAATGAGTTTTTCGGCAAAAATCACAAGTTGGCTACGCAAAATATTACTGCTGATATGTTGGAGGGTGTGGATTTATGGCAAAATTATACGACAGTTAGTGGTTCTCAGTCAACCGCGTTGAACTTGAAACTGAAAGACGAATATAAAGGTAAAATTTCTGGAAACTTAGAAGGATCTTACGGAAATAAAAACAATTACCTTGGGCACGCGAATCTTTTTAGGTTTAATAAGATGGGTAATTTGGCATTCGTTGGTGATGGCAATAATATTGCTCGTGATCCGATCAGCTATTCAGACTTTAGAGAAATGAATCGGCAGGAAGACGTGAAATATTCTACAAATATATCACAAATAGAAATTCCAAGTTTTTTGAATAACGATGGGAAGGTCGATTCCAAAGCAAACCAATTTGGTGCTCTACAATATTCAAAATCATCTGAAAAATTTTCAGTAGCTGCATTTTCGGTTTTCAATAATGTACAATTGTCAAAATTACTTGCAACAAACAGAACCGCTTTTCCTACTATATCAACATCATTTAATTTCAATGAACAGCGCAAAGAAGATAACAGCGGATATTTTGGCACAACTCAAATTAAACTGAAACAATCTTTTAGGGACAATAGTTTTTTGTATTATAATTTTGGCTATAATCCTATTCGAGATAGTTTCAAACAGCAAATTAATAGAAGTACAGATTTTACTTCAGAATTATATACAATTGAAAATCAAACATCGAATAATTCAATCACCAATTTTTTATCTTGGAATAAAAAAATCAATAATATTAATCTTATCTTAGCATTTGCCCAGCAAAACAACTATTCTTCAGATGATTTGCATATCAATTCCACCTCAAATCTATTTAATACGCCCTTTAAAGAAATAGCCCAAAGTCTTGATATACAAACTAATAATTATAATCTTGATTTTGATCTAAAAAATAATTTCAAATTTGCAGATATAGCATTTCATTCGGGAATAAATATATCAGAAAATCGTGCATATTGGTCGGAAACTTCGTTTGGAAACAATTCTACTCAAAGTTTGAAATCCTACATTTATAACAACGAACTCTTTATAAGAAAAGTTGTTGGTAAATTTGATTTTTCGGGATCAGTGGCGTCAAATTATATGCAATTAAATAACGAAAATGAACATTTTTTATCAAAAAATTTCAGAATAAAATATCGTCCTGAAAGCCGTATCACAAATGATTTTTCATTAGAATATTCCTCACATTTCCAATTACCGGATTTTTCGCAGCTACTGTATGTAAAAAACTTCGATAGGAATCTTACATTTACCCAAAACAAAGATTTGCTCCCTGAAACATTATCTTCTACAGATACCTATAAATTCAGTTACCTGAGATTTAATCTCGAGAAAGGAAACCTTTTGTACTTTACTCTGATGTATGAGAAATCTAAACCTAATTTTACAACAAATACATTAAATTTTGGTCTTTTTTCTGAGATTTATAACCTTACAGGGAATTTAAAAGACCGTTGGTTGCTCATAATTTCTGATGACAGGCGATTTGGCTTGTTTTCTTTGAAATCCAAAATTATTGGACTAAAAACAGATTCTAATAATTTCATAAATACATTACCAAACAATTTGCAGCTTAATAATATAGAAATAGGGCAAAAACTATCGTCAAATTTCAAAAAATTCCCTGTACAGTTCGATTTTGGATATACACTTACTGAAACTTGGTATAACCAGACTCTTTTTGATGTTTCCTCTACGCAGGAAAGCATAAAAGTCTCTTTAGGCTTCAGAACGAACATCAAAAAAACCGTTATTGCTAATGTTTTGGGCGATTATCTCATGCAGAAAACACCCAAAAATAAACGGGAAAATTTTCTTTTAGGTGGGCAAGTGTCTTATCGTAAAGAAAATTCTAATATTGAATTTACCTTGTTATTTAATAATGTATTAAATTTAAATAGCTTTCAATTTATTAGCAACATGGTTTCCTCCCAAGGTATAGAAGAGAGCAAAATAAGCGCGATGCATGGTTACATAATGGGAGGAATGAAATGGTATTTTTAGGAGGATTAAAATTAAATAATAGAGATAAAATCACTTATTTTCTAATTCTTTTTTTCTTTGCTTAATAAAATCCGTCGGACGAATCCCGTTAATTTCTAAAAACAAATCCGAAAAATTTTGCCTGGAAAAAATTCCACATTCATCTGCTAATCCCTGTACAGAGTACCCCAAAACTTTAGGATCATTATACATACGCTCGGTAATGTAATTAATTCTTAATGTTGATAGGTATTTATTAAAATTCATTCCTTTCACATCATTAATGTATTGTGAAAGATAAGTTGTGTTAGTTCCGAAATTCTCCGCAAGTTGTGGAAGTGTTAATCCATTTTCCTTAAAGTTTTTTGAAATCACAAATTGATCTAATTTTTTTTCCAAATCTGAAAATACTTCCTTGCTTATTACAGATTTACTTTTTTGAGGTATGTTTTCGTAAGAAATTAATGGTTCTGATTTTTGATGGTTTAGTAATTTTACCTCTAACTCGGAATATTTTATTCTAATATTCTTTTCCTTTTTATAAAGTTTCCAAGCAGTAAATAAAAGTATTCCAACTACAAAAACTAATAGAAAAATGGCACGTAAGCTCCAATGATTTTGATTCTCAAGTTTAATTTTAGCATCTTCTAAAATTTGAGTATCGTAATCTTTATGAATTTTTGCAGAAAGGTATGGAAAGTCCTTCGTTAAAATACTGTCGGCTCGAAGCAAATTATTAGTGTAATACAACTCTTGCTTATAATCTTTTTTTTCTTTGCAGAATTTTATTAATAATTCATAATTTTCTCTGAGTTCTGGAACGATGAAAGAATGCTTTTGAAAAATAGAATCTACCTTTTCAAATTGTTTTATAGCCTTCGCCTGATCTCCCATTCCCAAATAACTTTTTCCAATATAAAAGTCAGCAACTGAAATCCATGCAAAATCATTATTTTTTTTCAAGATTGGTAAGGCACTATTAAGTTTACCAATTGCTTCAACGTACTTTTTTTGATGAAATTCAAGTATTCCTTTACATTTTGTATAATAGGCTTTTTCTAAAGGAAAATCTTTTGTTCTGCTAGTGAATTGCAACCCTACTTGCACTAAAGAATCTGCTTTTCTGAAATTATTCAAGTTTCTGTAGCAAATGGTTGCTTGGTGCAAGCTATTGAGATATCCTTTGCTATTATTGTAAATTAAATTTGGGTGATAATTTCCTTTTGTTTTAGGTTCAAAAAAACTAATACATTCTTTGAAATGTTTTACAGCCTCATTGAAATATCCCAAATAGCTTTTGACTACACCCATATGGTAAATTACCTTATACCTTTGATATTCATCGGATCCTTTTTTAGAATATTCATATGCTTTCAGATACTCTGAAAGCGCTGGCTGATATTTTTTAAAATTAAAATAATAAATTGTGCCCTTTCCCAAGTAAGAGCGACTTATAAGATTATTATTATGAGTTTTTAAAGATGCATTAATACAGCTGTCAGCATATTTTAATTTCTTATTTGGGTTTGAACTAAAATAAAAGGCATCTTCATAACCTTGCGCTAATTGTTCATAATTTTTTTCGGATTTAGCCTTATAAATAAATTTATTAACTATGGGAAGCGCTGAATCGTCATTCTGCTCATACATTTCATATTTTTTTCTAGCATCAATGTAAGTCTCTTGCGCATTCATTTTTGATAAAAATGAAAACGAGAATACTACAAACACTAAAAAGATGTATGATTTAAAATTCATCGAAATATATTAAAATGGAACCTTCGTTTCAAAAATAGACAATTTTCATTAGACAGGCTGAAAATTCGAGAAAAATAATGTAATACTCAATATATTGATTTTCAGTTAATAATATTTTTTTTGCGTCGTAATTTATAAATGGCGACGTCACTAATCTTAAATTCCTTGGTTCAGGACGCCATATCCTTGCACTATTTTTTTAACCCTAATACATTAGCCACAGAATTCTAAACAAAAATTTCCCGGCCGGGATAAACTTTAAAACAATAAAAAAATATGAAAAAGTTTATCTCATTCGTAGCTTTAGCTACTTTATTATTCTCAGCAATTGGATGTCGAGAAGCAGAACAAATCTCAGATTTTTCTGAAAATCAAAACTTAAAGTTTGCAGCAAAAACGGTTAATGATTCTGCAAATATACAGACTAATGCAGAAAACAATACCCAAATGGATAATACACCTAAAGATCCTCCTGTAAAAGATGGGCATAATTGGTAATATAATTCATTAGATGATTGTTTACATTTATAAAATGTAAATTTAGAATTATGGTAAAAATAAATTTTATAAAATTAATTTCTTTTCCTTGTGCTTTAACATCCTTTTATTTTGTAGGAGCACAAAATAAAAATGATAGTATTACTACAAAAGAAATTAAAGAGGTTCTTATAAAATTGCAACGAAAAAAACAATTTTCCGACCATGCCAATTATACTTTTGATAAAGAAGCATTGGAAAAAGCAAGACATTCCAAGGATTTGTTATCTACACTTCCAGAATTGCAACTTGATCCCATTTCAAATACCATCGTAAGCATTAAAGGAGGAAAAACGCTTTTTCTGATTAACGGCATTGAAGCCTCGGACAACCAAATAAAGAGCATTGTACCGACCAATGTTGTTCGTGTTGAATATTTCGATATTCCGCCTGCAAGATATTCCCAACGCGCCGATACCGTGGTAAACATCATTACAAGAAATCCCGAAGTTGGGTATTCTTACGGTGGAGACGTTACTTCGGCATTAACTACAGGATTTGTAAACGGCTCGGCTTACGCAGGATATACGAAAGGTAAAAATGATTTTGGCTTGGAATATTCCATCAATTTGAGGGATTATGACAACCGTATCGTGGACAAGGTTTACGGCTATTCTTTAAACAATAGTCATTACCGCTCGGAAGAACAGCAAAAAGACCATTTTGGATACACTTATCAGAATATAGGGTTACGATATGCGAATGTGGATGCAGGAAAGTATGCATTTCAGGCAAAATTTAATATGGTTCTGAATTCAAGTTTCAATAAAGGACTTGGAGCAAGTTTGTTTACAAAGGATGCTTCAGAAACCTTGCATAATACCATTCACAACAGCAATTCCAATTATTTGAACCCTTCTGTAGATTTGTATTACTCAAAAAATATCGGTAAAAAAGACGAGTTAAGTTTGAATTTAATCGGATCCTACTACGATACCAAATCTTATCAGTTTGACCGAGAATGGAATATCGCCACCAACACCGATGTGTTTAATAACGATATGAACCTAAAGGCAAAGCAGACGGGAATTGTCGGGGAAATTGCACACACCCATAATTTTGAAAAAGGGAAATTGAGTTCCGGTTACAGAATTTCCAATACTTTTATAAATAATGATTTGGTGAATTTGATTGGTTCGTCTGAATATTCTGTGAATTATCTCACGCAATATCTCTACACGGAATATTCGGGTAAGAAAGATAAACTTTCGTACCGTTTCGGAATTGGGGTAACCAACGTCCACAACAAAAGTGCAGAAACTATACAAGACGATTGGGCACCAACGCCGAAAATGGTTTTGAGTTATGAATTGGCAAAAAATCAGAGTTTGCGGTTAACGAGCAGTTATACATCGAATAGTCCTTGGGCTTCAGCGTTGAGTAGCAACGTGGTACAAATCGTTCCTAACATTGTACAGCGTGGAAATCCTTTATTGAAGTCTCAGCATTTATTCCGAAACAATCTTATTTATTCCTATGGTGGAAAAAAGATTGACTTTAATTTGAATGCTTTTTATAACATCGTTGACAAATATTTTGCTCAGATTTTTGAAGTGGATTCCGAAACAAGCGGTTATGCATTGACGTATCAAAATGCTGATTTTAATGAAAAAGGAATTCAATTTAGTGGCGCTTATAAGCCGTTCGGAACGCAAATTTTGGTCATAAAAACTTTTATTCAACCTGTTTCAATGATGTTAAAAGTTAATGATGGACGATCGTTTAAAAGTGAATTTGTACGCAGTAGTTTTGGACTTTCATCTCAATTTAAAAATGTTGGAGTTTATTACAATTTCAATTTACCAATTTATCAGATTAACGGTGCTTTCTTAAGTATAGATGAAAATCAAAACCATCTATTTGCGTCCTATAATTATAAAAATTTAAGGTTTTCAACTGGTTTTTATTGGATTGGCATGCCGTCACACTATCATAATAAGACTTTGGCAGGTAGTATAGTATCTAATGAAAGGATTTCAAACATTTATAACAACAAAAACATGTTTGTGCTCGGCTTGAGTTATGATTTCTCAAGCGGTAAGAAACTGCAGATGCAGAAAAAACTAAATAACTCCACAGATCCTGCATCGACATTTTAAGATTTTTACATAATTTGTTTGTAGTGCGCAATACAGATTTAATATGTTTAAATATCGCTTTCTTTAAAGCAAAAACTGAATTTTAACTTTTCTAAATTATTTAAGATGGAAAAGAAAACATTTGATCCAGCTGAATTCCTTGGAGTTCAGGTTTTGTCTCCTCTTGAAAAAAGAATGATCAAAGGAGGCTATCAACAACAGCAACAGCAACAGCAGCAACAGCAGCAGCAACAGCAAAGTGATTCTCCGCAGCCACCGCAAACGCCGCAACCACCTGTTACTGTTTTTGTGTAAATTGGTTATACCTTGAGGTTAATTCCTCAAGGTTTTAAATCCTAAAATCTAAATATGAAAAAAATACTTTTAATTATAATATTTTATTCAATGAGCACGAACATATTCAGTCAGTCGTTGCCTATTGCGGTTGCTAATGTAACAAAAACAGGCATAACATATTCTTATAGTGAAACAAGCGATGCAATAGCTATCTCACTTGCGTACGGGGAATCTTCCAAGATTGATGTAATAAAAAAATTGAAAAATACTTTCCCAAAAATTGAAGATAACACATATACTTTAGATAATCAGAATCTTTATTTTATTATTAATGAAATAAATAATTCAACCAAGATTGATTTAAAGTTAAAGCAAACACATAATTCTAAAGAAGAATTTAATGAAATTCAAACTAAAATTAAACATTTTTTTAAATCAATAATAGAGTGATGGAAATAGATATGATTCATAATGCTTTTGATTCAAAATGGTGGGATAACTTTTTAGCAAATACAAATATGCTAACAACTACAAATGTTTTCCATAATTGCATGCTACCAAACGAAACTAAGAGCATGAGAGAAGACGTCATGAAAATAATAAGATTAATCAGCATCAATAAAGTTCCCGAATATGGATTTCGTCTATATATTGAAGGTAAAAATGTTGCTTCAAAAGAGTTAATAAATTTTTTTGAAAACTATACTCCAAATATTAGTGAAACATTTGAAGAATGGACCGAAAGAGCTTTTGAGGGAAAAAAGTTTGGAATTATTATAAACAGAGGAGAAAAATTTAATCCATTGTTGGTCGAAAAAATTGCGATAAAAATAAAACCTTTAACTGAAAAATTTGGTATACCACGACTTGGCGTAACATTTACGATATTTATTGGAAACTATGGCTGGACACCTTTAGGAATTCATACAGACGGGCTAGGTGAAAATGTTATGCATTTTCATTTAGGTAAGGGAGGGAAAACTATGTATACATGGGATGTTGAAACTTATGAAAAAATTGTTGAACCGGAGTATAGATTTAATAATACAAACATTGAAGAAATCTTAGACCATGCCAATGTTTTTGATTTCAAAGATGGAGATATTTATTTTATGCCTTACGGAGAATATCATGTTGGAAAATCAGATGAGCTATCAATAGGACTAACGTTATGGTTTAATAATCATACTGAAAGCTCCCTATCTAAGAAAATCATAGACAATTTGCTTATAAATAGTTTAGAGGAAAGTTTCGAAATACTTCCTATGGATGTTTCTCCACCGGAAAATTTGGAAAATTTTGCGGATATTAAAAAACTTTTTCATAGCGATTTTAATAATAGAGACTTTTTAAGTATGTTAGAAGATACATATCGTGATTATAAAATGGCCTTATACAGTAATGCTGGTTTTTGGGAGCCTCCTTTTCCAAAAGAACATAAGGTAGATCATAATAAAGATTTTACTATTAAAATTGTTGATCCTTTTAAAATTCTTTTTTATATAGATAATCAACTTCATTTATTCATTCGAGGAAAAAAATTAGTTTAATTAATAATAATACAATTACTGATTTAGTTGAAAAATTAAATAAAGGCAATGAATTAAACAAAGAAGCTGTTTTCACTACGTTAGATAGTTCTTGGGCTGAACAAGTCAAAAGATATATTATTGATGTTTTATTTGAAAACCATATTATCACAGTAAAATATGCTTAAATTTTATCCCCAATATGACCAAATGGACTGTGGTCCAGCCTGTTTGGCAATGATAACATCTCATTATGGTATAGAGTATGGTCTACAATATTTGAGAGACAATAGTTTTATTACTAGGGATGGAGTATCATTATTGGGTATAAGTGAAGCTTCAGAAAAAATTGGTCTTGATAGTTTTGCACTAAAAATGTCAATAGAAAATATTAAAAAAGATGTTTTACCTGCAATTTTGCATTGGAATCAAAACCATTTTGTAGTACTGTACGATATTTCAAATAGTTTAATTTCAAAAGAAAAAAAATATAGAATAGCGGATCCAGCTCACGGATTTATTTCATTATCAGGAGAAAAGTTTAAAAAATCATGGTATTCTGATTCGGAGAATGAAAAAGGAATTGCATTGATATTAAAGCCTACTGAAGAGTTTTTCAAAAAAAAACCTCCTATAATTGAAGAATTGTCGGTTAAATATTTGATGAAATATTTGAAGCCCCACAAGATAAAAATGGTACAAATGTTTTTCTTATTGATGCTTGGAACAGTATTAACTTTAATATTTCCAATCTTAACTCAAAGACTTATTGATGATGGTGTTTTAAAAAAAAATTTATCACTAATAACATACATCTTACTTGCACAACTGTCTTTTTTCTTTGGCAACATTGTTATCAATATTTTCCGCAACTGGATAATGCTTATTGTAGGAACAAAAATTAATATCCAGATCATTTCAGATTTTCTTAAAAAACTCTTAAGGCTTCCAATAAAATTTTTTGAGACAAAATTAATTGGAGATTTTAACCAACGTATTCAAGATCATGAAAGGATAGAAAATTTTCTAACTTCACAGAGTCTAGTTACTTTTTTTTCTATAGTTAGTTTTTCAGTATTTTTTGGAGTTCTTTGGTATTATAATTTTTTTGTCCTTGCTGTTTATACACTTCTGACAATTGCTTCAGTTATGTGGTCATTATACTGGCTTAAAAAGCGTAAAATTCTTGATTACTATCATTTTTTACAAAGAAGTGCCAATCAAGACTCAATATATGAGATTATTAGCGGTGTTTCAGAAATGAAGCTCAATCAATTTGAAGATTTTAAGCGTCAAGAATGGGAGCAAATCCAGCAAAAGCTTTTTAAAATCAATATTCGCATTCTCAAATTGGATCAAATCCAACTCTCTGGATTTGAATTCATTAATCAGCTCAAAAACATTATTGTGACTTTTCTCTCTGCCTATTTTGTAATAAAAGGAAATATGACGTTGGGGGCACTTTTAAGTGTATCATACATCATTGGTCAGATGAATTCTCCTGTTAGCCAACTCATTAATTTTTTTAGATCATTACAGGATGCAAAATTGAGTTTAGCACGACTAAACGAAGTGCAAAATAATCCTGAAGAAGAACACGAAAATCAAGTGCCGCTACTTAGCAAAAAATATACAGAAAATAATGGAATAGAGAAAGGAATTTATTTTAAGAATGTTTCTTTTCAATATGAAGGACCTCAATCTCCGTGTGTTTTAAAAGGTATCAATTTATTTATTCCGGAAGGAAAAATTACTGCTATTGTTGGAGCTAGCGGCAGCGGTAAAACCACGTTGATAAAAATGCTTTTGAAATTCTATGAACCAATAGAAGGTAAGATAAAATTTAATCATCTCAATATAAATGAAGTTTCTCCAACAGATCTTAGAAAGAATTGCGGTGTAGTTATGCAGGACGGTTTTATTTTTTCTGATACAATTGAGCGAAATATTGCCACAAGTGATGAAATTATTAATTATGAAAAACTAAATAAAGCTTTAGAAACTGCAAATATCAAGTCTTTTGTGGAAGAACTTCCTCTAGGACTTAACACGAAAATTGGTGCTTCAGGAAACGGTATTTCAGGTGGGCAAAAACAAAGAATTCTTATTGCAAGGGCAGTTTATAAAAATCCTCACTTCATTTTATTTGACGAAGCAACATCGGCTTTAGACGCAGAAAATGAAAAAATTATTCATGATAATTTACAATCTTTCTTTAAAGGAAAAACGGTGATAATAGTGGCACACAGACTTTCTACAGTAAAAAATGCAGATCAAATTATTGTACTTAAAAATGGTCAAATAGTTGAGCAGGGAAACCACCAAGAATTGGTAAGCAAAAAAGCAGACTATTTTAATCTGGTTAAAAATCAACTGGAATTAGGTAATTAAAATATCTTTATTAAAAATAAAAGTAATATGAAAATCGATATTCATGTTCATACTCGAAAAATAAAAACAGGCGACGCACCTTCAAGAAATATTGAAGCGGAAAAATTCATTGAAATAATGAAGAATACCGATGTAAAGATTATGGCAATTACAAACCATAACCACTTTGATATAACACAATATGAAGTGTTCAGGGAGGGAGTCAAAGATCATTGCCAATTATGGCCAGGTATTGAACTCGATGTTTTTGAGAATGATAAAAGGGGTCACCTTATTGTAATTTGCAATCCTATAAACCACGAGGAATTTGATAAAAGAGTTAAAGCGTTGATTGCCGAAAAAAATGTAGATACTTTTACGTGCTCAATAAAGGAAATGGTAGATTCATTTGATGATTTGGATTGCGTTTATGTTGCCCATTATCTTGTAAAAAAACCAAATATTGGAGATGAAGAACTAGAACTTTTAGGAAATCAAATTGCAAATAAAAAGAGAATTATAAAAGAAGCGACAAATTCTATTTCTGCGGGTATCTATATTAGTCATGGTCATAATTCTATTTACGGTTCTGATGTTCATGATTGGGATAGCTACATTAAAGAAAGTGAAAATTTGCCAGAACTTAGGCTCCCGGTCGAAAGTTTTGAACAATTTACTTTACTACTTGAAAAAGATGAAGCAACAATAAATACACTTCTCAATAGCAAAACAAAAGAAAATGTAGAACTTGTTCCTTTTACAGTAGCCGATAAGATATCTTTAGAAATTTTCAATGATATCAATATTTTGTTTGGTTCGAAAGGAACTGGAAAGACAGAAATTTTGGATAATTTGTCAAAATATTACAATGATTTAGGTTACAAAACAAATGTTTATAAATCCAATGACCAACATCTAAACGAGGCATTTGATTTACGAGGTTCAGCTAATATCGATTTTTCTACATTGAATATAGATGAATGCGAAGAAGAAATCCAGTTTATTAAGCAAGTAAGTGAAGAAGATATTACGAGTATTTCAAAATACAAACAACATTTCGCTTTAGAGCAAACAAATAAAATTTCAAAAAATCTAAAAATTAAGGACACCATTCTGCAAGATGATACTATAATATCTCGCAAATTAAGTGAGTTAAATACGATTTCGCAAAAATTTAATGATTTCCTTACTTATATTAGAGATAACGACAATTTAAAAGATTATATTGATTTGGAACTGCTTAAGGAATTAATTGGAGTTTTGAATAAAATTTTGTTTTCATTGAAAAAACATACAGAAGATAAATTCATTGAGAAAACAAGTGTAAAAATGCTAAATCAAATAATTAATCTTTTTAGTACAGAAATTGCAAAAAAAACGGGTCAACCTCAAAAACCTGCAAAAACTGGATTTGCAGAATACGCAAGTAATCGTATAAAAATTGAAAAAACTATAAAAAAAATTCTTCAAAATATTAGTAAACAAATTGAACCGATTGAAGAATACGCTGGAAGCCTAGGAGAGAAAGGTGAAATTTTTTGCAAAACAAATCTTAAAATTCAAGATGGCAATATTACTGATAGTGCTTATACTCCAGTAAAGCAAGGTAGAAAAACACCTCAAAAAGATTTCGCAAAATCAATAATAGCGATACAGAGATCTTTATATAATAATAATTTATTCGAGAAAATTACAGAATTGAATGCGATCGATGGTATTGAAACAATTAATTCAGTAAGTGATTTACTTTTGAAATACAAACATTTCATTCTGAATAATGAGTCTTATAGTCCTTCTAATGGAGAGTCTTCGATGATCTTATTGCATAAAGAATTAAGCGAGGACAAGGAAATTTACTTGATTGATGAACCAGAAAAAAGTTTAGGAAATGATTATATAAATGATGTAATTGTACCTTTGTTGAGGGAAAAAGCACTGCTCGGTAAAAAAGTGATAATTGCGACTCATGACGCAAACATTGCAGTGAGAACTTTGCCCTACAACTCGATATATAGGCTTCACGACCAAGGACAATATTACACATTAACAGGAAATCCGTTTTCTAATAAATTGAAATGTATTTACGGAATTCATGATGAATTAGATTGGAAAGAAATAAGTATGAAAACATTAGAAGGAGGTAAAGAAGCCTTCGGAGAAAGAGGAAAAATATATGGAAACTAAAACAGCAAATATCAAACGAGAGGCAACAGCAACCTCCTTAATTCTTAATTTAGACACTCCTTTGGAAATAATTCTAACAGAGGATAATCCAAATTCTGTCAAAGCAATTTTTAATAATTTAATAAAAGAACTTAAAAAAGGTCTCTTAAAATTTGAACTGGAAGATGAAAAAAAAGATGATATGTACTTTCACATTTGCGATGAATACATTAAACAACTAAATTCTGAAATGGAAACCGTCTATAACGAATTGGTAGATTATGAACTTTTAGATACAAATGAAGAATAAACTTGTCCTAATTTATAAATCACGACCTGTAAGGTTTTAGATTACGATATTTCAATAATATTTTTGCTTTGCTTATCAATATTAAATGCAAGAATATTTTGTAAATATAATTGAAACGCTACAGGAGAACATCCGGGAACTATCTATGGAAATAGATAATCCTATCGTATTTTCCGAGCTAGCCATCAAGTTGAGTTTGGATTCACTCTCGAAACTAAAGAACTACGTTCTCAAAAACCCATTCCAAAATGTTGATGAAGAAATCAACTTTTTCAAAAATGTAAAACCGAGGATTCTTTCTAAGTTAATTTATCATAATTCAATTTTTCGAATTGAAACTAAAAAACCAAATGGTGGTGAGAAGATAATAAGGAAATATTATGAGGCAGAATTAGCCAAACTCAAGAACTACTTTGAGAATAATTTAGAATTTTACAAATATTATCGAACAGGAAGCAACTATTTAGATAATCATTATTTTTTACGTGGAAAATACGATATAAAATTAAGTTTAGACACATATTTTTTCGAATCCGATCACACTTTTACAACCTCTCACGACTATAAGGTTGCGAAAATTATTGCGAACGACCAACTACAGGTATATTTAGAAAATGAATTGTCAAACCTTTATAAAAATTATTGTAAAGATGAAAAACCATTGCTTCATTCAGGATTAAAATGGACAGCACCAAAAGTTTCACTAATTGAATTGCTTTATGCTTTACATGCTGAAGGAGTTTTTAACAATGGCGCTTTGGAACTGAAAGAAGTTGCAGAAAGTTTTGAGAAAATGTTCAATATCGATCTAGGACAGTTTCATAGAGTTTTCCTTGAAATTAGAATACGTAAATCTTCCAAAACAAAATTTCTAGATAATCTGAAAGAAACTCTGATAAAGCGAATGGACGATGCAGATGAAAATTAAAATAAATTATAAAAATAAAAAATATGGGATTTCACATTGTTAATTTAAAGAATGGAGTTCTTGAGCATGAATATATTCGTACTGAAAAAGAGCTTGCATTTTCTGATAAGATTAAGGAGGACACAATTATCTATCAAGGCGAAGAAAACTGGAAACCAGTGCGCGTTGGAGATTCAGAAAAATACAAAGATTATTGCAACCTGGACTTCCGAGCAGGAATGAAAGCTCAACAACTTTTTAAAGAACAGACAAGGAGGGAAAGTTTAATGTTGGAAGAAATTAACCAAGATGTAGATAGTTTTGCTAATTATAAGCTTGATAAAACTTCTACTCGTTATAAAAGAGGAGATTTTCTTGTTAGAAACTATCGAAATCTGGAAATCGAAGTAAAATGTAAGAGATTTTATCCAGACAAAAATCCAAAAGTTTTTTATTTTAATGTTCAAGATATACTGAAGCATACCAATATGCAAGAAAGTTCCCAAACGCCAATTATTTTGGCAATTTACGAACGTTCAAAAGACGGCGGTATTATCGAGGAACCAAATTTTGTTTCCATTGATATGATTAATGAAAACAAAAATAAATTAAAAATAGAACCAACAAATAATGAAGATTGCTACAAAATACCTATCTCATATTTAAAGAAAGGTTTCGGGTTTATTAAAGAATTTAGTTGGTAGAATATTTTTATAATATTAGAAACTTCACACTATTAGTAATCACAAGTTGCAAGGGCTTGTGATTTTTTATTTCATAAGTTATAAGGGATAAAAATGCATAATTATTAGTGACTTTTTAAGACTTTTTTTTAATAAAAAATCATTCACAACTTCGGTTTATCTTGTGATAAAACACCATAGAAAAGCATAAACTTTGTCGCCATAATCAAAATTATACTAATTATGGCACTCGAAGTATTGACAAAAGAAGACCTTCAAAATTTCAAATCAGAACTCTTACAAGAAATTAAAGGGTTGTTTCATTTCAAAACAACCGAGCAGAAATTGTGGCTCAAATCCTCAGAAGTGAAAGAACTTCTGAAAATTTCATCTGGCACTCTACAAACTTTGCGCATTAATGGAACTTTAAGGTTTTCGAAAGTGGGCGGAACACTTTATTACAATTACGAAGACATCGAAAAAATGTTGAATAAAAAATAATTTTTGAAATGAATTATATTCGGCATTTAACGGGTTTCTTCGACAAAATCCAAGAAGATGAGCGCCTAAACCCTACTCACATCAGTCTTTATATTGCATTATTTCAATTTTGGAACGTCAATCATTTTCGAAATCCCATCAGTATTTCGCGAAACGAAATGATGAAGTTAAGTAAGATTTCGGCTTACGGAACTTACCACAAATGCATCAAAGAATTGCAGGAATTCGGCTATATTGAATATATACCCTCTTTCAATCCCTACAAAGGGAGCACTGTAAATTTATTTGAATTTGATGATTCAGATGACTACGATTTAGCCAAATCAGAAAATGAACAAATCTCTAAATCTAACCATATCAGAAAGTCTGCGAGTAGTGAAAAACTTAGCCAAACCGTATCAGAAATTGAACAGGTAGCGTATCAAAAACTGAACAAGAACCACATCAAAAATCGAACAGGTAGTGAACAAGTGATGAACAACTACAATATCAAAATCGATACAGGTTTTGAACAAGAATTGATACCTTCTACAAACATATCAAACAATACAAACTATAAAACAGAGGAAGAGTTAGCGCAACCTCAAAAAAAATTGTTAGATAAAAAGTCAGTAAAAATCAAAATTGAAAAGCAGGGTTCAAAAATCCCACCTGAATTTTTTGAAGTGCAAATGTATTTTGAAGAAAAAGATTCCACAAAATGGGAAGCCGAAAAATTTTTCAATCATTACGAAAGCAACGGTTGGCTTGTCGGCGGAAACTCGCCAATGAAAAATTGGCAAGCAGGCGCAAGAAAATGGCTTTTGAATTGCAAAAAGTATAATTTTTCCACCACAGAAAAATCAAAAATTTCGATTCCAAATTTCGGTAGGATTCCTCAACCACACCACCTAAACGCTACCGTACAGAAATCTTATCAAGAAAAACTATAAAAATTTCGCAATGCAACTTCCGACAAGAGAAATCGAGATGTCTTATGATTACAAAAAAGTGGTTTCCTTCCTCATCGAAACTGCTGAAAAACATCTCGGCAAAAAATTTCAAATTCCCAAAAATGAACAGGGAATTATCTTTGGAATTTTGGCTTGGTTCCTTGAAGATGAATTGGTGGCAAAGGAAATGAAAATTGATTTAAGCAAAGGAATTCTCCTAACAGGACCAATTGGGTGTGGAAAAACGACTTTGTTGAAATTAATGCAAAAAATTCCTTCAAACAGAAAAAATTTTGGAGTTTATGCAACACGTCAGGTTGTTTCAGAATTTATGCAAACGGGATTTGAAACTATTGAAAAATACTCTCGTGGCAACCTTTACAATGAAACAAGGCAAATGCGTTCTATTTGCTTTGACGATCTTGGAGCGGAAACTACCTCGAAATATTTCGGAAACGATTGCAATGTAATGGCGGAAATTCTGCTAACTCGTTACGATTTGTACAAGGAAAAAGGATTGATTACGCATATAACCACTAATCTTACCGCTGGTGAAATTGAATCCATTTATGGAAATCGCCTGCGCTCAAGAATGCGTGAAATGTTTAACCTTTTTGGTTACGATGAAATATCAAAAGATAAGAGAAAATGAATGTTTAAGGGTATTTGGAATGATCTGTTAACAACCTGTTTAAAAATTACACAACTTGTAAAATCCTCTTTTGAAGAGTTATTTTAACCGATTATATTAGTAAAATATTCAAAAATAATAGAAATATAATGAAGGTAACTGACGGCATTGATAACAAGAAATATCTATGGCAACTTACGATTGAAGAGTTCAAAGACCTTCACAAAGAAATTACCAAAGAAAGGAATTACGAATACGGAATAAAAGGTTTGGCAAAAATTTTGGGTGTTTCCCGTTCGAAAGCTTATAACATTAAAGCTTCGGGGATTTTGGGTGACGCAATTATCCAAAACGGAAAAGTGATTGTGATTGATGTTGAAAAAGCACTTCAACTTTTTTCAGAAAGTAATCGGTGATTGAAATGAGATATGAAAAATTTGCTAAAAATTTTTGGAATACCTATGATTATCAAACATTAGGAATTACTAGTGTCGCAATGTATTTGTATTTGATTTGGCAAATGGAAAAACTTCAGACAGAAAATTTTTCGCTTTCAGATTCTCAGATTTCCAAAGACTTGGGCATTAGAAGAAATACAGTAAAAATTTGCAGGGATAAATTAAGAGCAAGTGGACTTTTAGATTACGAAATTCCAAAAGGAGGTTC